>JAJYFB010000135.1 GCA_021785495.1 Acidobacteriota bacterium
CGATCTAACTGCTGGCTGCGCGCGCGCTGCGCCCCTCGCCGTTTGTGGATCGCACGCTTTACACAGGCTGGAACGCGATGGCTGTGACGGCTTGGCTCGAAGCCGCGCGCCTGCTGCCGCGGCAGGCGCCCGCCGCATTTGCGTTGCGCACGCTTGACCGGCTGCTCGGCGAGGCCTGGGACGGAGAAGCGGCGCTCGATCACGTGATCGCCTACGCGGAGCCGGCCGCGGCTGCGGAGAAAATCGCCGGCACGCTCGACGATTACGCCTTCACCGTTCACGCCTGCATCGATGCCTGGCAGGCAAGCGGCGCAATGCGCTATTACCGCGCCGCCGTCCAACTGGCCGATGCCCTGATTGCGCGTTTTCATGATGCGGCGGGTGGGGGCTTTTTCGATACGGCCACTCTTGAGGGCACAGCGCTCGGTGCATTGGCGGTGCGGCGCAAGCCGCTGCAGGATTCGCCGACGCCGGCCGGCAATCCTGTGGCGGCCGCGGCTCTTCTGCGCCTCGGAGCCCTGAGCGGACGCAGGGATTTTCGCGATCTTGCCGAGGAGACGCTGGCTGCCTTTGCGGGTATCGCTCCGCAGCTTGGCCTCTTTGCGGCCAGCTACGGATTGGCTTTGGAGCGGCTGCTGCGCGATCCCGTGCAAGTGGTCCTCGTTGGCTCTGGCGCTGCGGCCGATGAGTTGGAGGCGGCCGCGCAGACGCATTTCTCCGTACAAAAAACCGTGCTGCGCATCGATCCGGCGCGGATCGCCGCCGGCGAACTGCCCGAAGCGTTGGCCGAGACGCTGCGCGCGATGCCGCCGCCAGCCGGTGCGGAAGCAGCGCCGGCTGCGTGGGCGCTTGTTTGCCGCGGCCACGCTTGCCTTCCGCCGTTGCGCGGCAGCGAGGAACTGCGCAAGGCGCTTGACGAGGCAATCTGAACCTTGTGCGGGCGGCTCGCGCTTCAGAGGGAAGGCGTGATCGTCACAGGCGGAAAAATCGTCCGGGCAGGGAAGTGCGACGAGACACGAACGGAAGGGCGCGGAACAGGTCGAAAATTCTGCGGAAAGCTGGAGGAAGCCGTTCCGCAGAGGCCAAAGTCCGATCGGGCTGAGGCTACTCCTGCTCGTCCTTGCCAAACAGTTCCTTGCCGTCCTCGATAAAACTGATTACGACGACGACTGCCGACCCGGCCAGGCCGAGAAAGAAGATCACTTCCAGAAACCGCATTCCGAAGATTGCCAAGCCCATGCAACGATTCTACCGCAGGGGTGATGTTTTACACTCTGTTCCATGCGCGGATTGTGGAAGCAGTGGGCCGCCGCGGCGCTGGCCGCCGGGCTTCTGGAGTTGCCGTTTCCTCTCGCCGGGCCCATGCCGCCTTGGCGCAGCCTCTTTGCCTGGTTTGGGCTTGTGCCGCTGCTGTGGGCGCTGCTGGCGGAAATCGACGAGCGTCACCCGCTGCGACGCGGTTTTCTTGTCGCCTATCTCAGCGGCTTTCTTTGGTACATGGGCAATTGCTACTGGGTGCGCGACACGATGTCACGCTACGGCGGCATGCCGCCGCTTGCGCCCACGCTGCTGCTGATCGGCTTCAGCCTTGTTCTCGGCCTCTACTTCGGCCTCTTCGGCCTGGGGCTGATTCTCATCCGCCGCGCCACGGGCTCGGCGCGCATCGCCCTGGCCTTCGCGCCGTTTCTGTGGACCGCGCTCGAACTGGCTGCCGCGCGCGTCACGAGCGTTCCGTGGGATCAGCTTGGCTATTCGCAGGTGGACAACGCGCTCGTCAACCAGCTCGCTCCGTGGGCCGGCGTGTACGGAATCAGTTTTGTGCTGGTCACGGCGAATGCGCTTCTGGCTGGAGGACTGCTCATTGAGCGTGGAAGCCGAAACCGGTTTTCCGGCCGCAGGGCCTGGGCGGGTTGCGGCGCATTGCTCCTCGTCGCCGGCTTTTGCGGCATCTTTGCGCCCGCGCCCGCGCTTGTGCCTACCGCAACCGCCGTTCTTATCCAGCCCAATCTCGACGTGGGCGAGGAAAACAATTGGCAGGGCGCGGAGTGGAACCGTCAGATGGCCGCTTTTGCGCATCTGGCCGGCGAAAGCTGTACAAATTTCATCGCGGGCATTCCGCAGACCGGCGCGCCAACTGTTGACGCCAACTGCCCAAGCCACCCCGCCGCGCCCGATCTGGTCGCATGGCCCGAGTCGCCCGCGCCCTACTTCGGCGGCGATCCGCGCTTTCGGCAGGCGATGCGCTTCGTGGCGCAGTCGGCGCATGCGCCTCTGGTCGTCGGCGGCGTCGGCATGGATTTTTCCTCCGTGGAGCATGGCTGGCTTGAGTACAACTCGGCCTTTGTCATCGCGGCCGACGGCAGCGCGGTGGGCCGTTACGACAAAATCCACCTCGTCCCCTTCGGGGAGTACATCCCTTTCCAAAATTTGCTCACCTTCGCCCACAAACTCACCGGCCGCGTGGGCGTCTTCGATCGCGGCGCACAGCGCAACTCATTTCCGCTGCCGGTCCAGAACCAGGAAAAACATCGCTACGGCGTCTTCATTTGCTACGAGGCGGTCTTTGCCGATGAGGTTCGCCTCTTCGCCAAAAACGGCGCCGAGGTCTTCGTCAACATCAGTGACGACGGCTGGTACGGCGACACCAGCGCCCCCTGGCAGCACCTGAACATGGCGCGCATGAGGGCCATCGAGAATCGCCGCTGGCTCCTGCGCGACACCAACTCCGGCGTCACCGCGTCCATCGATCCCTGGGGCCGCGTCCGCCAGTCGATCCCGCGCAACACGGATGGCGCGCTCGCCGCGCGCTACGGATTCCGCAGCAGACGCACCTTCTACACGTTGCACGGTGACGTTTTTGCGTGGCTGTGCGCGGTGATTTCCCTGGCCGGGATGGGGGGCGCGCTCAGGCGAAGACCGGCGCGTTGACACGCCAAGCGCTTGTGCAAATCCACCGATCGCTGCAGACGGACCTTGCCGTTGTGGGCTTCCCGCCAATCTTCAGGCCGATGCTTCGGTTGGGGAAGGATTGAGCGGAAGCATGGACGCTGCCTGTGGAGGCGGCGGCAAAGTGAGTGCGCCGCTTTCCTGGTCCTTGTATTGCAACTGGTAGAGCTTCCAGTAGAGGCCGCGGCGGGCGAGCAACTCCTGGTGCGAGCCCATCTCGCGCAACTGGCCTTTGTGCATCACCAGAATGGCGTTGGCCCGCTGCACGGTCGAAAGCCGGTGGGCGATCAGCACACTGGTGCGCCCGGCGACCATGCGGTCGAGGGCCGAGCGGATGCGCAGTTCCGTGTCCGTATCGACGCTCGACGTAGCCTCGTCGAGGATGAGAATGCGTGGATTGTAGGCGAGCGCGCGCGCAAAGTTGATGAGCTGCTTCTGGCCCGTCGAGAGCGAGCTGCCGCGTTCGCGCACCGGCTCGTCGAAGCCCTTCGGCAGCGAATCGATAAAGTCGAGCACGTTCACGTCGCGGGCGGCGCGGCGCAGGACGGCCTCGTCGATGGCCTCGTTGCCCAGGCGGATGTTTTCGCCGATGGAGCCAGAGAAGAGAAAAGGATCCTGCAGCACGACAGCGAAGTGACGGCGCAGTTCGAGCAGGTCCTGCTGGCGCAAGTCCACGCCGTCGATCAGGATGCGGCCGGCCGTCACATCGTAGAAGCGCATCATGAGGCTGGTCAGCGTGGTTTTGCCTGCGCCCGTGTGGCCGACGATGGCCACCGTCTGCCCCGGCTCGACGGTAAAGGAAACGTCTTTGAGAATCCACTCGACGCCGTCCAGAGCGGCCAGTTCCGCAGCGTTCGCCGCCGATTGCGCGGCCCTTGCGACGATGGCTTTCTGCGCTTCGGTCAGCTTTTGATAGGTGAACCAGACGTGCTGAAATTCGATGCGGTTGGAGCCGTCGCCCGCGACCGGATGCAATGGGCCGACGATCGCCGGCACTTCGTCGAGCAGCTTGAAGATGCGCTCGCAGGCGGCCATGGCAGCCTGCAAAATGTTGTACTTGTCGCTCAGATCCTGAATCGGCCGCCAGAAACGCAGCGAGAACTGCGTGAACATGATGAGCACGCCGATGGTGACCACCGGCGGCAGAGCGAGCACGCCGAAACCGCCCCGCCAGACCACCAGCGCGATGGCCACGGCCGAGAGCAGATCGACGGCCGGGTAGTAGAGCGCGTAGGCGAGGATCGTGTCCTTGAAGGCGATCATGTGCTGCCGGTTGACGGCCTCGAACTCGCGATAGGCGCGCTCTTCGCGGTTGAACATCTGCACCACGCTCATGCCCGTGATGTGCTCCTGCGTGAAGCTGTTGATGCGGGCGATGGCGGTGCGCACGCGCCGGTAGCTCTCGCGCACGTGATCGCGGAAGATGCGTGTCACGACGAAAATCGGCGGCAGTACGGCGAAGGCCAGCAAGGCCAGCCGCCAGGAGAGGACGATCATCGCCGCGGCCATCACCGTCAGCATGAAGAGGTCGTTGACGATGGCCAGCACGCCGTCGGTGAACATGTCGTTGATGGCGTCCACGTCCGAGGTCAGCCGCGTCACCAGTCGTCCCACGGGGTTGGCGTCGAAGAAGCCCACGTGCATCCGCTGCATGTGCCGAAAGATGGCGCGGCGCAGATCGAACATCGTCTTCTGGCCGATCCATTGCATCAGGTAGACCTGCACGAACTGGAGCAGATAGGCCGCGGTCAGGACCGCAAGATAGATGGCGGCCAGCCGCGTAACGCCAGCGGCCGGAGCCGCGGGCAGCAGATGCGCGAGCGGACTGGCGTTCGCCAGCCAGTGCGCCACGGCGTTTGATGCGTCGTTGTCGGCGGCGCTCGGGGCCAGATAGCGATCGACGGCGACCATCACCAGAATCGGTCCGGCCACATCGCAGAAGGACTTGAGGGTCACGGCCGAAACGGCCACGGCGGTCTGCGGCCAGTAGGGGCGCACATAACCGCCCAGCCGCCGCATCAGGCGCGCGTCGTAGGCTTTGCCGACCGGGTCTTCGTCGTGCTTGCGGCGCGGCTGGCTCGCGCCGGTCTTTGCGCCGCCGGTGAAGCCGGCTTGCCTCTGCTTGTCTTCCGCTTCGTCTTTCGATTTGGCCATCGGCAGGGTGGGGTGGACTTCCATCTTCATTTTACGGGCAGCGAGGAGGACCCGTCGATTTTCTCTTGGCGCGCATCGCGCAATCGCCGTGCGCCGCTGAAGTCGAGGCCCTGCTTGTTCCCTTTTTTGGCGCGAATGAAGTGCGCCCGTTCAAAACCGTTGCTGAAGCTGGTTGATTGCGTTCATGCGATTGCCCTGTTCTGCCGGGCTTTTCGCTTCAAGCCGTTCGATCGCCGCGCCAACCGCTTCGGCGCAGGCTTCGAGAAACCTCCGGTCGTCGGCGGAGAATGCGGCCAGCGTGTGGCTGTCCACATCGATCTCGCCCACGACGCAGCCGCCGGCGCGCACCGGGACCACAATCTCCGAGCGGGTTTCAAGCGAGCAGGCCAGATAGCGCGGGTCGGCGGTTACATCCTCGACGACAACGGTTTGATCCTGTGCGACGGCCGCCCCGCAGATGCCGCGATCGACGGGGATGCGCGTGTGCTCGGTGGGCGCGCCGCGAAAGGGGCCGAGCACGAGCATCCGCGCGTCGTGCGCGTCGAGCATGTAGAAGCCCGTCCAGTTGTAATACGGCAAATGCCGCGGAATCAGCTCGACGATGAAATCCTCAAGCGCGGCAAGGTCCGTGGCGGCTGCGGCCTTTGCGCGAATCTCGTCAAGAAGCTTCTTAAAAACGTTGGCTGTCATCCTTCTATTCTGCTCCAGGCGGGCTCGTTTCTTTGTTTCCGGCCGATTTCATCCAAAGGTGAAAGCAAACGCCTGCACGCCGGGGTCTTCAAATTCAATGGTGAAGGTGCGATCCTTCTTGGCGCCGCCGCGCTGGCGGATGAGCTGATAGAGGCGATAGGAGCGGACCACGCCGTTGCCTGCGGCGTCGATGTCTGCGCCGTGATCGTTGCCCGGCGCCGCGCCGTCCAGCAGCACGCGGAAGCGGATCGGCTTGCCGTCGGCGGCTGGCCCGAGCACCAGGTGCAGATCGCGGGCGTGAAAGCGAAAAGCGATGCTGCCGCCGGGCGCTTCGAGCACGGCGAACTGCCCGCGATCGGCCCATTTTCCACTCAGACCCCACTCGTTCTGCCATAAATGTTTCGGCAGCGCGTAGAGGCGCGTCGCGTCCGGCGCGATGCCGCCGTGCGAGGCGAAGCGCTGGGCGCGCGCGTAGCCGATGTAGGTCTCCGGCGATTCAATCCGGGTCAGGTCCGTAGCCGCCTCGGCTCCTTCGCCCTGCGCATCGACCGTTCCGCCGGGCATCGCGGTCGCGCCTCGTTCCCGAAGCAGCTTTTGAATCCACTGCTCCTCGCGCGGGTAGTCGCCCTCGCCGAAGTGTTCGTAGCGCACCTTGCCGCTCGCGTCGATGAAGTAATCGGCCGGCCAGAACTCGTTGTGAAAGCCGTTCCAGATGGCCATGCGGCTATCGAGCGCCACGGGAAAGCCGATGCCGTATTTGCGCAGCGCCTTCTGCACATTCGGCAACTGCTGCTCAAAGCCGAACTCCGGCGAATGCACGCCGATCACGACCAGGCCGCTCGTTTTGTACTTTTCGGCCCAGGCCTCGACGTAGGGCATCGAACGCAGACAGTTGATGCACGAATAGGTCCAGAAATCGACAAGCACGACCTTGCCTTTGAGATCGTTGGCCGTGAGCGGCTTGGAGTTGAGCCAGCCGGTTGCTCCCGTCAGGCTCCACAACGGCCTGCTGCCTACGAGGCTCGGGGGCTCCTGCGCAGGCGTGCATGAGGTGGCAAAAACCGTGGCCGCGAGCGTCACGAAGCAGAAAAATTGCATCCGCGCCCGGCGGAAAACCGTCGCCATTCGACCTCCTCACCGGCGCGTGCGATCGAGACGAAAGGGAAGGATCGCGCGAAAGCCGGCTTGTTCTATAGACATCGCCAAGTCGTCGCGGGATGCAACGAATTGCGGCTTTGGCAATCAATTCCGTCCACTTTTGGCGCGATCGCGGCCGCTTGCTCTGGCTGACTACGAGCGCAGTTGGCGCACGGCCTCTTCCAGGCCGCTTTCGTAAGCGGCGACGATCCGGTCCCAGGCCGCGTCCGCCTGCGGATCGACCACTCTCCGTTCGGCTGCGGCGTCGAACCAGGCGATCGTTCGCCGGACGCCCTCCGCGTAGGGCACCTTGGCGCAGTAGCCGGGGACGAACTGCTTGATCTTGCTGTTGTCGAAGACCACGCTGGCCGATTTGTCGCCCGTGAGGCTGCCGAGTTCGTCGGGCAGGCAGGCGCAGAGAAAATCCGAAGTGATGTGCATCAGCCGGGGCTCGACGCCGGCCGCCTGAGCCGTGATCGTGTAGATCTGGTCCCAGCTCAACACCTCGTCGCTGGTGATGTGAAAGGCGTGGCCGATGGCCTGGCGATGGCCGAGCAGG
>JAJYFB010000136.1 GCA_021785495.1 Acidobacteriota bacterium
TGTTCCCGCGTCCGCTCCACCCGCGGGTCCTTCAACTCGGCAAAATACTTCAGGGGACTCTCCATGTCCCCATCTCATCTCCTCTATCCCGCTCTGCATATAGCTTTTAAGATGCGTTTGCCCTGGGCCTCGCCCTCAGAATGTGGGCTCAAATTGCGCCGGAGTTGAGGGGATACATTCGTCCCGCCACCTTCGGGGCTGCGGGAAAGTGAGAATCGCATCGTTTGCGGTCTTTGCTCCTCCAGGATTCCATCGCGCACCGCATCGAAGTGGCCCCCGATCGGCCGGCAAAAACGGACAGAACGGTTCTTCTCCAGAGGGCGATGCGGAACCAGAGGGCGATGCGGCCACAAATCGCCTCTGCTTGCGGAGTCGCGCCTGATCGCGGCTATCTCGGCGCAGATTTTGTCGCAACCCGGCCGCCGTAACCTGTGCTCGATTGCGATGAGACAAGGTGAGCTGCCACGGGTGGGTGCTTCTGTTCATAGAGAAAATCGGCATACTGGCTGTCCATGAGGTAGTCGTGGTCGGTAATCCAGGCGCAGAGAAACTTGACAATCTTTTGCGCATCCCTGGGGCTGGTGCTGCCTGAATATTGTTTTTTCAACTCATCCGTTTTGTGCAAAAATCCGCAATGCGCGGTTTTGTGCACCTCGATTCCTGGAAAATGGAGGGACTGCATCAGGGATTCCTCGGCCGCAAAGTGCTGACGGGCATAATTCTCCATGCGATGGAAGGTGATTTCGAATTCGGCGGCATCGACGATGCCGCTATACAGAGACCCATCGATGGCCATCTCCAACTCATTGACGAAACGGATCAACCGTTTGTGGTCTTCGTCCAGTTGAGGAATTCCGACGCTCATGTTTTTGGTCCAGAGCAGCTTCATGCACCCTCCCGCAATCGAGACTTGCCTGATCCCTCCATCAGCAAGCGCCGTGTCGGCTATGGCCGTTGAGGCGCGGCCTGTACGCTGCTGATGCCAAAACGGGAGCAACGATTCGGAAAACGGAAGCGCGACGGCTCCCGCTGCCTGGGAATGGCCGGCCTCGCATGGAACCGGCCAGGCTGCCGGCGTGGATGTGCGTGGCGTGCCGAGTCCGCAGATTGGTGGTTCCGGCTCCGTGCTTCGGAACGCTGTATTCTGGAGAGCGAGGAATTTCCTTCATGACATTGCTCGACGCTCCGCAATTCGACGCCGCGCGCGCGCGCCGCCGCACCGTGATCGCGCAAAGCGCGATCGGCGCCATCCTGCTGCTTTTCGCGGCCTGGTGGCTTGCGGCCAGCCGGCCCGTGGACTGGCCGTGGAACTGGAACCGGTATATCTTCGGCCGATCCGCCGTGAACAAGTTTCTGGGCGCGGTCGAGGCGGGCGACCTGCCGCGCGCCTACGGAATCTGGGTTCACGACAAGAACTGGCGGCAGCATCCGCAGCAGTACGCCAGCTACCCGTTCCCGCGCTTCGAGGACGACTGGAGTTCAACCAGCCCGGACAACGATTATGGCGCGATCCGCAGCCACAAGATCGTCGAGGCCGCGCACTACGGCAGCGGGCTGCTGGTGGCCATCCTCATCAATGGCCGCAAGTCCGGCGCGCTCGATCTTTCCTACGATCCGAAGTCCGGCCAGTTGAGCTTTGCGCCGCCGGGCGTGAGCCTTTACCTGGGGCCGTAGAAACAACGGCTCCCGCGCGGATTCATGGCGCGGACTGGTAGCGATTCAACCGGCCGAGCCCGTTGAAGGCCGCGACCTTGTAGCACTCGGCCAGGGTGGGGTAGTTGAAGACGGTGTCGATGAAGTACTCCACCGTGCCGCCGAGCGCCATCACCGCCTGGCCGATGTGCACCAGTTCGCTGGCTCCCTCGCCGACGATATGCACGCCGAGAATCTTGCGCGTGTCGCGGTGGAAGATGAGCTTGAGCCGTCCCGTGGTGTCGCCGCGAATCTGTCCGCGAGCCACGTCGCGGTAGTAGGCCATGCCGACCTCGTAAGGCACGTCGGCGGCGGTGAGCTGCTCCTCGGTTTTGCCGATGAAGCTGATCTCCGGAATCGTATAAATTCCATAGGGATAAAGGCTCGGGTTGGACGGCATGGCGTGGTCGTTCAGGGCGTGAACGGCGGCGATGCGTCCCTGCTCCATCGAGACCGAGGCCAGCGAAGGGAAACCGACGACATCGCCGGCGGCGTAGATGTGCGGAACCCGGGTGCGGTAGTTATCGTCCACAGTGATGCGACCGCGCGAATCGGCTTCGAGACCGGCCGCGGCCAGGTTCAGCTCGTCCACATTGCCCTGGCGGCCGACGGCGTAGAGCAACGCATCGCCGGAGACTTTTTTCTGGCTCTGAAGGTTGGCGACCACGGTGCCGGCCGACGGCTCCTCGACGCTATCCACCTCTTCGCCCAGCCGCATGGTCACGCGCATGTCGCGCAGGTGATAGCTGAGGGCCTCGATGATCTCCTGGTCGGCAAACTCCAGCAGGCGGTTGCGCTTCTCGATCAGCGTAACGCGCACGCCGAGCACGGCGAACATGCAGGCGTACTCGACGCCGATCACGCCGCCGCCGACCACGATCAGCGAGCGGGGCAATTTCTCCAGACCCAGAATCTGATCGCTGTTGACGATGGTTTTTCCGTTGACGGGAACTTTTTCCGACGAGGCCGGCCGCGTGCCGACGGCGAGGACGATGCGTTCGGCTTCGAGCGTGGCGTCGGTTTGCGCGCCTTCGACGCGCACCTGGTGCGGATCGACAAACCGCGCCACGCCATGCACCACGTCGATGCCGTTGCGCGAAAGTTGCGCCTCGGTCACGTCAATCTCGTTTTTAATCACCGATTGCACGCGAAAGGCCAGATCTTCCATGGAGATCTTTTCCTTTACGCGGTAGTTGAGGCCATAGATGGAACGGTAGTTGTAGCCGCTCAGATGCAGCACGGCCTCGCGCATGGTCTTCGAGGGGATGGTGCCCGTGTTGACGCACACGCCGCCCACCACTTCGCGGGTCTCAACCACGGCGACGCGCTTGCGCATCTTGGCCGCGGCCACGGCGGCCCGCTGGCCTGCCGGCCCGGAGCCGATCACGATCACGTCGTACTGTACGGCGCTCATCTTCTCTCCTCAGTGCGATGCACGCGGGGGCTGCGCTTTTTGTTTCTGCGGTCCGGCGCGGCAAGGGGAGCCGTTGCGCCGCAGCGGATACAACTCCAGAATAACCGGACGCGCCCGAAGTCCGGCGATAAGAAGGAAAAGCGCCAGGGCCATCGCAAGAACACATCCATTGGTTTGGACGGGATATGTTTGGATGGGACGAGGATGGAACGCGCCGGTTGCGGCCAGGCAATTCTTCCCCGTGTTGAAGTGGATGATGGAAGGAGAACGCGGGAAGGGCAAGTCGCCGCCGGATCGATTGGCATGGAGCGGAGCGGGAAGGGAAGACCCCATGGATATGGGCGGGGCGCCCCGGCTGCGAACCTTGAATTCGCGCGCCGGGGAGTGCAGATCTGGGAGCCCCGCCCTGCTCAATTTTCCGTGCAAAGAATGCGCTGTTACGCGTGCGCGGCGCCCAGGTTGCGCTGCGCGGAGGCGCGCGTGCCGCCGGAGAGCTTTCCGCCCCGCTGCCGGTCCTCTTCCAGATGGAACTGGCGGATCATGCTGTCCAGCTCGGCGGCCAGCGAGGTCATGTTCTTCAGCGATTCCACGGCTTCTTCGGCGGCGTGCGTATTTTCCACCGCCAACTGCGAGATTTGCCCGGCCGATTCGGAGATTTCGCCGGCGGCCGAGGTCTGTTCGGTGGCCGCGGTGGCAATCAGGTGAATCTGCTGCTCCACCTGTTTGGAGGCCATGATGGTGGCTTCCAGGCTCTGGCGGGCCTTCGAGGTTTCTTCGAGGCCGTTCTCCACCGAAGCCCGGCTGTCGGCCATCACCTCCAGCGTCTCGCGCGTCTCATCCTGAATGCTGCGGATGGTGCCGGCGATCTCTTCGGTGGCGCTCTTGGTACGTTCGGCCAGGCGGCGCACCTCGCCGGCAACCACGGCAAAGCCGCGCCCATGCTCGCCGGCGCGGGCCGCCTCGATGGCCGCGTTCAGGGCCAGCAGGTTGGTTTGCTCGCTGATCTCCTGAATGACGCTGACCACCTTGCCGATCTCTTCGGAGCGGTGGGCCAGCGAGGTCATCTTGTCGGCCACCGAGCGGGTGGCGCCGGCAATTTTTTCCATGGTGGCCGCCGCGGCTTCCATCACCGAGCCGCCGCGCTCGGCCGTCTCGGCCGACTCCCGGCTGGCGCTGGCCGCGTTCTCCGCATTGTGGCTGATCTCGCCGATGGTCGCCGTCATCTCCTGCGCCGCCGCCGCAATCTGGTTGATCTTGCCCGATTCGGTGCGGGCGTTGCCGGCGCTTTGCACGCTGCGCGCACTGATCTCCGTGCTGGAGGTCGAAAGCATCTCGGCGCCGCGCGACACCGACTGCACCATCGTGCGCAGCACCGCGACCGAATCGTTGAGCGCTGCGGCCAACTGGCCAATCTCGTCGGCTCCCTCGACCTCCAGATTGGCCGTCAGATCCTTCTCGGCCAGACTCTGCGCCAGGGCCTTCACCTGGTTCAGACGGGGCGCCGTCACGCGCGTCAACGCCCATCCGATCAGAGCGCAGAGCGCGACGATCAGCAGGCAGCCGAAGGCGATGATCCAGGTGGCCCAGACGCTGTGGCTGCTGGCCATCGAACTGGCATTTCTGGCGGTTGCCGCCTCCGACTGGAACTCCGTGCTGGATGTATTCATTGCATTTTGCATCGCAACAGCCAACTTCTCCGACGAGAGCATATCCAGCGCATCGCCGGCATTGCCGGCCGCCAGCAGCGCGTTGCCCTTGTCGCTGATCTCCTGGTAGGCATGGATCGAAGCGACAAAGGCGTTAAAGTTGCCCCGCTCCGCGGCTGGAACCAGCGGCGTCATATTCTGAAGGGCGGCCTGGTAGCTGGCGACCGCCTTCTGCCGGGCCGCCGTGTGCGCGGCCGTGCAGGCCGGCGTTTGACACAGCAGCAGCTCCAGCGTCTCCATCCGCTCCGAGTTCAGCCCATTGCGAATATTGCCGGTATCGATCAGCATTGGCAGGCGATGGTCGCTGACCTCGGTGTTGCTGCTTGCGATGCTGTGCAGGGTGAGCGCGGTGAAGACGCCCATCAGAAGGCACAGGGCGCAGATGACGCCAAACGCGTAGAGGAACTTCCGAAAGAGAGGGAGGTTGTTCGCCCAGGACATGACACATCCTTTCCGATCGATCTCGGCTGTCTTATCGGCGAAGTGCGGCAGAGCTTGAATCACTCCATTTTCCGGTTTCATGAACCTCCGCGCGCCAGCGCTCCGAACTTCGGTGCGTATTTTTGAGTTTTGGCGCAGAATCGGCCGCCTGGCGCCGCTCTTGCCCTGCCGCGGCGCGGCCATTATGCTGAGGCCGTTGCCAATTTCAATGTGGGAGTGTCCCAAAATGAGGCTGCCACGGCCCGATGGTCGCGTTCTGCTGATTTTTCCGGCCATATGCACGGTACTGGCCGTGGCCAATGGCGGCATTGCCTTCCGGCTGCCGGCGCAATCCGCGCCTGCTGCGACTGCGAAGCCGGCCGCGACAGCAGCGCCGTCCGCGCCGGACTGGGCGGCGATCCAGCGGGCCTCGGAGCAGGATCGCCAGCGCATGATGAGCCGGCTCGGCATCAAGGCGCTTCGCCCCGGCGTCGATGGCAATCCTCAGGCTCCGAACGGGGTCAACTACGACGAAGCCAAGGCCGACATGCACCTGCCGCTGCCTGACCCGTTGCGCCTGAACGACGGCAAGCCGGTGACGACCGCGAAGATGTGGTGGAGCGAACGCCGGCCGCAGATCGTCGCGCTCTTCAACGAAGAGATTCTGGGCCGCGTTCCCGCCAACGTACCCAAAGTCCGCTGGCAGGTGGCGCAAGTGACAAAAGAAACAAACGGCGGTGTTCCCGTGGTTACCAAGAAACTCATCGGCCACGTGGACAACTCCGGCGATCCGGCCATCGCCGTCAGGATCGACCTGACGCTGACGACGCCGGCCAACGCCAGGGGACCGGTTCCGGTGCTGATGGAGTTCGGATTGAGTCCTGAAGTGATGGCGATGCTGCGACAGCGCTTTCCGCAGTTCAAGCCGGAGCCGGGGCCGAGCTGGGAGCAGCAGGTGCTGGCCCGCGGCTGGGGCTACGCCGAATACATTCCCACCAGCGTGCAGCCGGACCATGGCGCGGGGCTCGCGCAAGGCATCATCGGCCTGGCCAATCACGGCCGGCCGCGCCAGCCCGGCGACTGGGGCGCGCTGCGCGCCTGGGCCTGGGGCGCCAGCCGCGCGCTCGACTATTTTGAGACCGATCCGGCCGTCGACGCGCACCAGGTCGGCATCGAGGGCCATTCGCGCTACGGCAAGGCGGCTCTGGTCGCCATGGCCTACGATCCGCGCTTCGTCATCGGCTACATCAGTTCGAGCGGCGAGGCCGGCGCCAAGCTCTACCGCCGCAACTACGGCGAGCAGATCGGCAATATCGCCGCTGCGAGCGAGTATCACTGGATGGCCGGCAACTTTCTCAAGTACGACGGCCCGCTGACGGTCGCCGATCTGCCCATCGACGCCCACGAGCTGATCGCGCTCTGCGCTCCGCGTCCGGTCTTCGTCTCGGCCGGAGCCACGGCGGCCGGCGACGGCTGGGTGGACGCCAAAGGCATGTTTCTGGCCGAGGTCGCCGCCGGGCCGGTCTACCGGCTGCTGGGCAAAAAGGATTTGGGCGCGACGGCGTTTCCGCCTGTCCAGACCGCACGGATTACGGGCGATCTCGGCTTCCGCCAGCACACCGGCGGCCACACGCCCGCGCCCAACTGGCCGACATTTCTCGACTTCGCCAGCCGCTATTTGCACGCGCCGGCTCCATCGGCGGCGGAGCTACCGGCTGGCCGCGCCGGCCAGCGCGCAGAGCAGTAAAATTCCGCCAATCACGAGCAGCGAAACGGTCGCCGGCATGGCCAGCCATGGAGCTGCGAGCATCTTCAGCGCGGCAAAGGCCAGGATCGCGGCCAGTCCGTAGTGCAGCCGCCGGAAACGATCGAGCATGGACGCCAGCGCGAAGTAAAGCGAGCGCAGGCCGAGAATCGCCGCCACGTTCGAGGTGTAGGCGACGAACGGGTTGTGCGTCACCGAGAGCACGGCGGGGATCGAGTCGGTGGCGAAGAGCAGATCGGTGACCTCGACGGCCAGGATCACCGGCAGCAGCGAGCCGCGAGCCGGTTGCAGGCGGGCGATCCAGCCGGGAACGGCCGCGCGCGCCGAGCCGCCGCGCAGCAGCCGCCAGGCCGCGTAGAGCAGCAGCAGCCCGAAAATCCACGTGACCCAGGCAAAACGCCGCAGCAGCGCCAGGCCGCCCACGATCAGCAGGGCGCGCAGCAGAAACGCGCCCCAGAGGCCCCAGCGCAGCGCCTGCTG
>JAJYFB010000137.1 GCA_021785495.1 Acidobacteriota bacterium
AGTTCAGCCATGCAAATAGAATAGTAAGCTTCATTTCAATCGTCAATCGTTATCTTAGCGCTTATGGGGGGCTCACCCTTCCCTCGTGCAATGCGAACGCACCTCTCACGTGGGTGCCACACGGAGGCGGCTCCGCCTGTTTGGGCAGGTTTTTCGCGCTTTTCATCGGACCAGCATTTCCACGGCCAGTCTGATTGCGCGTTAGGTCGCCCGTGCCTCGGGCGGACAGTGGAAGTAGACCTGGTCGGGCGTCTCGGCCCCACGCTGGAATGCGGACCGCAATCCGTGGGGAACAATAGGGCGAAAGTGCTGGCGGCGCTCGAAACGTCGCGTGGAGCAAGAGGATGGAGGACATGCTGAGTTTCCTGCGTTCGTTTTTTCGCACCTTTCGGGGGCAGGTTGCGGGTAGGATGAGGTCATGAAGCTGGCGCGCAAACCCTCCCCGGCCGAATGGACGGTGCATGTGCCACACCGGCGGGATCGCTGTCCTGATTCCCGCCGAGGCGAAACATCACGCCACCGCTGCCCGCGTGGAATCTTGTCGACGGATGATGGCCTGAATCTCTGCCTTTGACCTCTCCCGCTGGCGGGTTTATCGTGGATGTAATTTCCTTGCCGGGCTTTCGCCCGGCGTTCGGTCGCCGATGGGGAGCTTTGGAGAAGATCTGCGCAGAGAGCGCTTGGCGCGCGGGATTGCGCTGGAAGACATCGCGGCTGTCACCAAAATCAGCCAGCGGCATCTGCTCGCGCTGGAGCAGGAGAGGTATCGCCTGCTTCCCGGCGGCATTCTGAGCAAGGGCATTGTGCGCGGCTACGCCGGAGCGCTTGGTCTGGACCCGCAGGAGTGGACCGAACGTTTTTTATCGGCTTCGGATGCCTCGGGGCAACTGGACGCGGAACAGCGCGGCTGGACGACCTTTGCCTCGAATGTCGGCAAGGCCCGCATCCTGCGTCGCGATGCCGTGGAGTTGCGTTTGCGCTGGCTGGGCGCATTGCTTCTCTTGCTGGCCGTGCTGGCGGCGGCTTTTCTAGCCGTGCGGTTTTACGGCCTGCACGAGGGCTGGTGGACAGCGCTGCTGCCGATGCAGGCGATATGGCTGGCGCTCGTCGCGGCATGGAGGTGGTGCGCACATTTTTTGACGCGGTTTTTCGGCGGTTCTTGATGCAGCGCTTTTCGGCGGGAGCACCGCCTTTGAAAATCGCCGGATTTCGAATCTTGCGCACAAGACCGAGGTTGGTTGATGGAGAGCAGCACCAGAGTGAGGATGTACTCGCCGAGATTGTGCAAGGTGGCCGCTTTCGGATGGTTGCGCCGACCGGAGGAGATTGCCTCAGGAATATACCAACTCCGGAGCCACTGGCAAAATTCAGTTTCTAGCATTTACAGGGAAAAGAACATCCATCAGGGGCGAAAGCCCCTTCATTCCAAGCGTTCACGGCACGACTCAAGTCGTGCCCTTTCCGATCCAGCGATCATCGATTGCATCCTGCAAGTGTCTCTCCGACGTTGCGATAGTCGGCCGGGTTCAAACGATGGACTCGGCCGGATCGGCTGGCTGGGCGGGTTCGGTGGCAGGCAGTTTGGCGGAGTCGATCGTGTCGAAACCTTCGGATTTGGCGGCTTCGAGCAGAGTGGCGGAGGCCGAAACGAAGGCGATGCGCGTCTCAGGATACATCTCGCGGGCGACGAACGCCGAGGCCAATTGCAGGGCTTCGGGCCAGCGCAGGGAGGTGCGGTCCAGCAGCAGGCGGGCAGACTCGAGAACGGCCGGATTCAGCGGCTGCTGCACGATGCGCGAGGATTCTGCGCGCAGCAAGTCGAGAGCCGTGGCGGCCGATTCGGCTGCGATGTCGCCTGTGCGCTGGCGGCGGCGAATGGCCGCGCAGACCTCCAGCGGCGACAAGGCCGAGATCAGTTTGCGGTTGTCCTCGACGCCTTCCATGAGCGTCAGGAGGGCTTCAGAGCCAGGCGCGCGCACAAACAGGCAGGCATAGGCCGTGGCCTCGAGAAAATAGAAACTCACGGCTCCTCCCGTTCAGCCTCGATGGTTGCGGTGACCGGCTCGCCCTGCGCATCGACAGGCTGGAGACGTTGCGCTTCTTCGGCAATGCCCGCCTCGGCGCGATTCAGCCGGATGGTCGTGGTGGGATAGGCCGGCGTCTTCGGGTTGGCGATCTTGCTGGTCAGCACGACGCCACGCTGAATCGCCTCGGCAAGAACCGCCTGGCGGGACTCGGGATGGCGATTCCAGCCGAAGGTCTTGCGCGGCAGAAAGGAGTCGCGAAACCACTTGAGAGCGATAAAGGCGTGGCCGCCGCGCTCAGCCTCGGCCAGCGCTAGACACAGATCCTTGACGCGCTCATCCATGTCGGCCGCCGAGGCAGGTTCCTCGTCTTCCGCCGCGGCGCCCTGCGTGGAAGCGCGGTGCGAGGAAATGGCGCGTGGAGCCGGCTCGTCACCGTCGACGCGCTCAAAGTAGATGCGCAGTTCGTCGAACTCAGGCGACCAGCTATCGGCCGATGCGTCGCGGCGCTTGCTGCGGCCATTTTCGCTGCAAAGCTCCACGATGGCCTGGTAGCCGGCCGGGGCCAGAAAGCGCAACACCCGCGTCAGCCCCGGATCCTGCGTGAAGGCAAGTTCGCCGAGGGCTTCTTCGATCAACTCTTCGGCGGCGGGGATGCTCAGGCCGCTGTTTTCCATGCGATTTTGCATACTTTTATTCGATTTCATATCCTACCTCCGGCTGCCGCCTCCCAGTGCGAACTCCGCACACCTGGAACCGGCCGGGGCGGCGCACAACTGCATCGCCAGCTTCGGGCAGACTTCCACGGTCTACCGATGGAACAACCAGTTCTCTGGAGCGAAGAAGACGGGCTTACGCGCGTCCGATTGTTTCAAGATACAGTGCGCTCTACGCGTATCGCCGGTGGGGTCAATGACTGGTTTCATTGATCCACCGGGAAAGAATCGAAATCCAACGAGTACTCTTCCAACTTACAGATAACCATGGCATCGTGGCTCCGGCTCTCCACCGCTTGGGGCAATAGAGAGCCAACTGCCACGATCTGTAACATCATTTTAGCGCAAAGGGCGTGTATCGCGCTTGGCCTGGCGCAAACCTCGTGGTGAGCGTCGCCGCCCGATCCGGAGGGTTTTGCCAACTTTCGTTTCTAAAGTTCGTACAATGGAGTCATGCGCGGTTCTTTGCGGCACCTGCTTCGATTTGCCTTGGTTTTCAGCTTTCTGCGCGCGTATGGCCAGCCCTTCGATCTCACCGGCCCGAAGGTCGATGTGCATGTCAAGCGCGGCGACGTAACTCTCCCGGTCTCCGAGGCGGCCAACCTGCTTCCGGGCGACCGGCTATGGATTCATCCCGACCTTCCCGAAAGCCAGACCACGCACTTTGTGCTGGTGGTGGCATTTTTGCGCGGATCGACCAATCCTCCGCCCCCGGAGTGGTTTACGCGCGTGGAGACGTGGACGCGCTCGGCCCAGGACGAAGGCGTCTTCGTGACGGTTCCCGCCGGCGCGCAGCAGGCGCTTCTGTTTCTGGCTCCGGCCACGGGCGGCGACTTCAACACGCTGCGCAACACCGTACGCGGACGGCCCGGTTCGTTTGTGCGCGCGGCGCAGGACTTGCAGGCCGCAAGCTGGGAACGGCTCCGTCTGGAAGCCTACCTGCGCGACGTGAAGGTGACCTCGCAGTACAACCCCGCGGCGCTGAAGAAGCGCGCCGAGATGGCGGCGCGCAGCCTGGGCATCAAGATCGACGAGAGCTGCTTTCAGAAGCCGCCCGAGCAGCAGGTTTCCTGTCTCTCGCAGAACTCCGAAGGCATGGTGCTCGACGACGCCAACGCGCAATCGCGGGTGAGCCAACTGACGAGCGGCTCGACGCTGGATCTGATGAACCAGCTCAGCTTTACGAACGTGGCCGGCGGCGGCGTCTATAGCCCGTACGTCGGGGCCATTGTGGATACGGTTAAAATCCTCAGCTCTTTGCACACGGCGCACTTTCAGTACATTCCGGCCCTGGCGCTTCCGGCGGCCGACAGCCTGAACCTGCGGCTGAATATGCCGCCCTCATTCGTGAATCCGAAGTCCGTGGTCGTGGTCGCCCTGCCGCCTGTCGGGCCTTCGCGGCCCGGGCCGCTGCATCCGGCCGATCCCAGCGCGGAGTTCTGCGCCGCAAAGCCGGGCCTGGCGCTGCCCGCCGAAGGCGCCCCTCTGGTCTATGCCGCCGGAATGGCGCACGATCTGTTTCTGCATATCGAACCGGCCGGTGAGAAGCAGAAGGCGATCGATCTGCCGGTTACGGCCGATTCGGCGCGCGGCGGCTTTGCGCCAACGAGGCCCATGCCGGCGCTGCCCGGCGGTGAACTCAGTGCAGAGGTGCGCGGCAAGTGGGGATTCGACGACTGGCAGGGGCCGCGCTATGCGCTGGTTGCGCCGCAGCCCGGAGGCTGGACACTGGACGCCTCGGATGGCTCAGCCCTGGTCGTGGGCCGCGATGACATGCTCCATATAGGCGGCGCATCGACGGTCTGCGTTCGGAAGATCGAAGGGCAATCTGCCGGCAAACCTCCGATCGTGCTCCCGTGGAAGTCGCCCAAGCCGAATACCCTGGAGGTGACGGCGCCGATGAAAGACGCCGAACCGGGGCCATTCGGCGTGGCCATTGATCAGTTCGGACTCGACCGGCCCGACCGGCTTTTCCTGGTGGCCTACGACGCGGCGGCATCGCTCGATGGGTTGAGGCTGAACGCGGGCGACAAGACGACTCTCCTCAAGGGAACGCGGCTCGACGAAGTGGCTCAGGCGCGGATCGGAGAGATTGTGCTGAAGCCCGCGCATCTGCGCCGGGCAGGGAATATCGATGAGTTGCAGATGACAGCCGGCGTATCGACGGCGAGCCTGGTTCCCGGCCAGCCGTACGTGGCGCATGTCGACCTGAAGGACGGCCGTGTCTTGAAGACGCCGGGGACGGTCGATCCACCGCGGCCGCAGATTGCGTTGCTCAGCAAGGCCGTGCAGAGCAACGACGACACGCAGCCGCCGCCGGTGCAACTGGGCGGCGCCGACGACCTGCCCGTCGATGGACGGCTGGTCTTCTTTCTCAAGTCCGTCGAACCCGCCGCTTTTCCGCGCGATGAGAAGATTGAGGTCGCGGCCTCCGACGGCAGTTTCAGCGCGACGCTGAGCTTTGCCGACGGGAGCCTGATTCTGGAGGATGCGCACACCGCCGTGGCCGGTCTGGAACCGTTAAAACGCTTCGGCCCGTCGGCCTTCGGGCCGGTCCAGGTGCGCGCCATCGCCGCCGATGGCGTGGCCGGCGACTGGCAGCGGCTGGGAACGCTCGTGCGCCTGCCCGGTTTTACAACCCTGCGCTGCCCCCGCGCAGCGGCCAAGCCCTGCCTGCTGAGCGGAACCAATCTCTTTCTGGCCGATGCCTTCGCGGCGACCGGGGACTTCAGCCAACCCGTTGCGGTTTCACCCGAGTTTGCCGGAGCGCAACTGGAGGTTCCACATCCGGTCAATGGCGCGCTCTACGTGAAATTGCGCGACGACCCGGCGACAGTGCAGACGCTCGATCTGCCGGTAACGCCGCTACATCCAGAAGCCGCGCGCGTGGCAAAGGCCGTTGCCGCGCCAACGACGTTTGCGTCTTCGACTGCGCCAGGCGTGGCACCATCCAGCGCGCAGCCCGCGCCGGCTGCGCCCGTCACGACCACGGCTTCGCCCGCGCCAGCTTCTGCACCGGTCCCTACGCCGACGACAACTCCGTCCACCGCTCCGTCCGCGGCTCCTGCGACCGCTCCTGTGGCCAAACCAAAGGCCGCTCCGTCCGCCGCATCCGGTTCTGCGCCCACAGCCGCGCCTGCGAACGCCTCTGCGGCGACAAAGAGCGCTCCAGCTTCGGCGCCGTCTGTTGTGAGCCCGCCGGCGACCGAGCAAAACCCGCAGTAACGCGCCGGCGTTGGCGCGACGGGAGCGCGCCGGGCAGGAACGCGCACGCGGTTGCCGCGGCGGGATACGAAGCGGTAGTATTTCGCCGAAAACCTTTTCAGGAGAGCCTCACGTGCGTTTCCTTGTCTTCTCTTCCATGGCCTGCGCCGTTCTTGCCTTGTCTCCGCTCGCCGTTGCCGCCCAAAGCGGGCCGTCATCCTCCCCATCGCAACAAGCAGCCGCCGAGAATCCCGTCCTGCGGCCATCGGTGGCGCAGACGCCGCCGATGGGATGGAACAGTTGGAACCACTTTGCCGGGAACGTCACCGGCCAGGACATACGCAATGCCGCCGACGCGCTTGTCGCAAGCGGCATGCGAGACGCGGGCTACGTCTACGTCAACATCGACGACACCTGGGAGGGCCAGCGCGACGCCAACGGCGTGCTGCATCCCAATGCGAAGTTCGCGGACATGAAGGCGCTGGCCGACTACGTGCATTCCAGAGGACTCAAGCTCGGTATCTATTCGTCGCCCGGACCCGAGACCTGCGCCGGCTACGCGGGCTCGTTCGGCCACGAGGCGCAGGACGCCCGGCTCTACGCTTCCTGGGGGATCGACTATTTGAAGTACGATCTGTGCAGCTATATTCCGGCCGTGATGCAGAAGCAGGCCCCGCACGATCCGGCCGCGCAGATGCGCCTGATGGAGGCCGCCTACGCCAGGATGGACGCGGCGCTCAAAGCCACCGGACGGCCCATCGTCTACTCGCTGTGCGAGTACGGTTGGGACGCGGTCTGGGAGTGGGGCCCGGGCGTGGGCGCCAATCTTTGGCGCACCACCGGCGACATCGAGCCCAACTGGCAAAGCATCGACTCGATCCTGAACGAGCAGGCCGGTTTGACGCCGTTTGCAGGCCCCGGCCACTGGAACGATCCGGACATGCTTGAAGTGGGCAACGGCAAACTGACGCTTGCCGAGAACCGCACCCACTTTTCGATGTGGGCCATGCTGGCCGCACCGCTGCTGGCCGGTAACGATCTGGCGCACATGACGCCCGCCATTCGCGCCATCCTGACCAACCGCGACGTGATCGCCATCGATCAGGACCGCCTGGGCCGGCAAGCCTCGCGCGTCTTCTCCGACGGCGAGTTCGACGTTTGGACCCGTCCGCTCGCCGGCGTGGATCGCTATGCAAGCCATCCCTTTCATCTGAGCCTGGCCCGGCTCGGCCTGCACGGGCCGCTCCCGGCCAAAGACCTCTGGAGTGGCCAAGAGATTACGCTCTCCGAAAACATGCCGATCGAGATGGGATCCCACGACATTCTGCTGCTGCGCATCGCCGCGCCAAAATAGAGCGAGGGCGCCCATCGCTGTGCCCTGCCCAGCCAACAAGCCAGCCAACAAGCCAGCCGAGGAACCGGCGGTTTCCTGATCCTCTAGAATCGAAGGAGCGATGCGGCGATCCTCCAGTT
>JAJYFB010000138.1 GCA_021785495.1 Acidobacteriota bacterium
GGGCTTCAACTCCGTGCAGGCGGCCACCAACGGCATCGAGTTCGCCAAGTCCAAGGAGTTGTGCCGCGCCGCGGCCGAGGCCGGCCTGCGTTACGTCTACCTCCAGTTCGACGGCATCGGCAACGCAGCCAATTCGCACCGCAAGGTTGGCAATCTCTTCGATGTCAAGCTCCAGGCCATCAACAACCTGCACGAAGCCGGCGTCGATATTGTGCCCGTCACGACCATCATTAACGGCATCAACAACGAGCAGGTGGGCCGCATCGTCCAGTTCGCCCTCGACAACCCCAAGAAGATCAGCTTCATCAGCTTCCAGCCGGTCAGCTTCACCGGCCGCGATGAGGAGATCACCGACGAGCGCCGCATGGCCCAGCGTTACACGCTCTCGCACATGGCCTACGACGTGAAGAAGCAGTGCGGCTTCGGCGAGCCCGCGCGCGACTGGTTCCCCATCAGCTTCATGAGCACCTTTTCCGACTGGGCCGACCTGATTCACGGGCCCCAGGCCGAGTGGGGCCAGCTCTCCTGCGGCTGTCACCCCAACTGCGGCATCGGCATGGCGCTTTTGATCGACAAGGAGACCAAGGAAGCCGTGCCCGTCACCGCCTTCCTCAAGATGGACCAGGTGGCCAAGGATCTGGCCAAGGTCAACGACGCCGCGCGCAGCAAGTTTCTTTCCGTGCTCGGATTGGCCCTCTCGCTGTTGCGCAACTACGAGCCCTTCCAGTCGCCGACGCACTTCAAGATCACCGACATGCTCAAGAAGATGGACAAGACCTTCAACGCCACCGGCAAGGACTACGGTTCGGTGACGGGCTCGCGCACCATGGACGATATCAAGCGCCGCCGCGCCGACCGCTGGAATTTCCTGTTCATCGCCGGCATGTGGTTTCAGGATTTGTTCAACTACGACTTCCGCCGCACCGAGCAGTGCATCATTCCCTACGCGACGCAGGAGGGCGAGATCAGCTTCTGCGCCTATAACACGGGCATCGGCTGGCGCAACATCATCGAGAAGATGCACATGACGGCCACGCTGACCAAGTGGTACGACGAGCACGGCCGCCACGAGATCTTCGCCGGCGGCAAGAAGGTGAACATGGGCTATGTGGGCCACGAACTGGTGCTCAACATGGAGCACGTCAACGCCCAGGCCAATCACACCCTCGACGAGCTCGGCATCGCCAAGAACGCCCGCGAGGAGAAGATTCGCGCCCGCGACGAAAAACTCAAGCAGGACGCCGAGAACCAGCGCATGGCCAAGCTCTACAAGCAGCACATCCTCGGCATCAAGGAGCCCGAAGGCATGGTCGCGCTCGACTCCATCGCCCCGGCCCGGCCCGCAGACGTGCCCAAGGCCAGAGAAGAAGAAAGCGAACTGGTCGCAGGCGATTAGGCCGTTCTGTTTTCGCAGCAGCTTCGGCGCATCATCCGGGCCGGTCAGCGATCACTGACCGGCCCACACATTTTCTTTGAATCCACTGGCAGAATGGATCGACGGCTGCGGGCCAGGAAAGGGCACGGCCTCAGACAAGCGGCAAGGCGAGTGAAATCGACGGAACTTCAGCTCCAGTTTTCGCGGATTTTGCGGTTTTCGCCCCTGTTTCGTGGTTTTTCAGCAGATCCTTGAGCTGTGGAGAGGGGTTCGTCCATCGGAGGCGCTCCGTGCGGAAGGTGGCAAAGGGCGCAAAAGCGAAGAAAAATCCCAGCTTTTCAAACGCCCGTAACATTGTGCGCGGAAAATATCTTTGGGCAGGCAAACTGTCCGGGAGCTGATTGTGAAAAAGACATTTCTCGTCGCATCCTTGTTCGCCATGATGTTGAGCGCGGCTCAGGCGCAAAAAATTACCGGAGCCGGTTCCACCTTCGACTATCCCATCTTCTCGAAATGGTTCGCTGAATACAGCGCGGCCCATCCCGGCGTCCAGATCAACTATCAATCCATTGGCTCCGGCGGCGGCATCCAGCAGGTGACCAGCGGCACCGTGGACTTTGGCGCCTCAGACATGCCGATGCAGGACGCGCAGTTGGCCGAGTCGCGGGTGAAACTGGTGCATATCCCCATCGTTTTAGGCGCGGTGGTGCCGTCCTACAGCGTCCCGGGCGTCACTTCGCTGCGTTTCAGCCAGGATACGCTGGCGGGGATCTTTCTCGGCCAGATCACCAACTGGGCCGATCCACGCATCGCGCAGGATAATCCAGGTGTGCATCTGCCCAACTTGAAGATCACCGTGGTGCATCGCTCCGACGGCAGCGGAACCACCTTTGTCTGGTCGGATTATCTGAGCAAAATCAGCCCGGCCTGGAAGAACGGCCCCGGATCGGGAACCTCGATCAACTGGCCGGTCGGCGTGGGCGGCAAGGGCAACGAAGGCGTTTCGGGCATGATTCGTCAGATTCCCGGCGCCATCGGCTACGTCGAGCTGATCTATGCGCTGCAAAATCACATCGACTATGGCGCGGTGCGCAACGCGGCCGGCAACTGGGTCAAAGGTTCGATCGAAGGCGTCACGGCCTCCGCGGCCACCGCGAAGATTCCCGATGACTATCGCGTCTCGATTACGAATGCTCCGGGCCGCGACGCCTATCCCATCTCCAGCTTTTCCTGGCTGCTGATCCCGACCCATCCCAGCGACATGGCCAAGGAAAAAGTCATCAAGGATATGCTGAGCTGGATCGTCAAGTCGGGCGAGAGCGAGGCGTCGAGCCTTTCCTACGCGCCGCTGCCGCAGAATCTGGCCGAGCGGGTGCTCAAGACCATCTACGCCCTGCCGTAATCCTGCAAATTTCTCGGTAGCTTCCTGGCAAACGGCGCATTGGCCATCCCCCGGGCCAATGCGCCGTTTCTTTGACGTTGGCCCGACCGGGAGCGTCAGCGTTCACGCGATGGATCCACAGCGGGGGCGGAATCGTTCTCTTGGACCGTCGTCGCGGCCAGCGGATCCTGGTCGCGATCGGTGACCTCGGCCAGCGCCGCCAGCCGTTCGGCCAACGCGCTGGTCCAGCAGTCCGCCAGCGCGCGCCAACTCCAGTTGCCTGCGGCCACGGCCGGCGTGTTCATCCGCGCCTCGGCGCCAAGTTCGAGCAGATCCTGCGCGGGAACAATCGCCAACTGGGCCACGCTGGCCTGCAAGGCGCGGACCAGCGGCCAGACTGGCCGGTTGTCGACCGGCCCCACCAACGCTTCGACGGCCGCGCGCTCTGTTGCGCTCCCCGCGTTCCACCAGCCCTGCGTCGTGTCGTTGTCGTGCGTGCCCGTGTAGGCGGCCGTCGCGGGCGCATACTGCTGCGGCAGATGCGTGTGCGCGTCGCGCGAGTCAAAGCCGAATTGCATCACCTTCATGCCCGGCAGATCGAGCGCCCGGCGCAGCGCCTCGACCTCCGGCGTGATCAGGCCCAGGTCTTCGGCGACCAAGGGCAAAGGCCCGATCGCCGTTTTCAAGGCGCGGAAAAGCGCCAATCCCGGCGCTTTCACCCACTGGCCCTTGACCGCGGTCTCTTCCGCGGCGGGAATCGCCCAGTAGGCCTCGAAGCCGCGAAAGTGATCGAGACGCACCAGGTCGTAGATCGCCACGGCGCGGCGGATGCGTTCGATCCACCACTGAAAACCGCTCGCCCGCAGCACCTCCCAGCGATAGAGCGGATTGCCCCAGCGCTGGCCGGTCGCCGAAAAATAATCGGGCGGCACACCGGCCACGCGAACCGGCCTGAACTCTGCGTCGAGTTCGAAGAGTTCGGGGTGAACCCAGAGGTCGGCCGAATCCATATTGACGAAGATCGCCACGTCGCCCAGAATGCGGATGGCGCTGTGCGCGGCGGCTTGCTTGAGTTGCCGCCACTGCTGCGCAAAGGCGAATTGCAGCGCTTTTTCAATGGCGCAGGCGCGTGCCTGCTCGGCAAAGGCCTGCGCCAGCGCCTGCGGATCGCGGCGGCGCAGCGGCTCCGGCCAGGCCGTCCACGCTCCGGTGTGAAAAACACGGCGCAGAACCGCGTAAAGCGCGTAATCGTCGAGCCACGCGGCCTCGTTGCGGCAAAACTCTTCAAACTCCGCCCACTGGCCGGCAAATGCAGCCGCGCCGGGTGCACGATCGAGAAAATTTCCCGCCGCTTCCTGCAAAAGCGGAATTTTTTCCCGGTCGACGGCCGCGAAATCGATCGCACTGGAGCCGGCCGGCAAGCCGGCCAGCCGTTCAGCGGCGATCCATCCCCAGTCGCAGAGCAGCTCCAGACTCACGAAGGCCGGGTTGCCGGCGAAGGCCGATGTCGCCGAGTACGGCGAGTTGCCGAAACCGGTCGGTCCCAACGGAAGCACCTGCCAGAGGTGCTGCTTGGCGCGGCCCAGAAAGTCGAGAAACCGGTGCGCGGCCGGTCCCAGGTCGCCGATGCCGCCCATAGAGGGCAGGGATGCGATGTGCAGCAGAACTCCCGAGGAGCGCTCGAAGTGCATGAACACATTATCGCCGGAGCTGCCGACAAAAAAAGGCATGAAGTCGGGTAGAATGACCATGCAGCCGTCCGCGACGGAAAGGAGACATCTTTTGCATTCTCGCTGGTACCGTTCCCATTGTTTTTCTCTTGCCCTGGCTTCCATCCTCGCCTTTCTTGCGCCGCGCCTGGCCGCGGCCGCAAACCCCCCGCAGCCCGTCGTGATCGACGGCGGATGGACCCTGCAGGATCAGGCCAAAGTTCCGCAATCCGGCGCGGAAATTTCGCGCGCAGGCTTCGATGCGCATGGCTGGTACGCGGCGACTGTGCCCGGAACCGTGCTCACTTCGCTGGTCAACGACGGGGTCTATCCCGATCCGCTCTACGGCGAGAACGACCGCGAGCAAATCGTCCCGGAGAGCCTCTGCCACACCTCCTATTGGTACCGCGCAACCCTCCGCGTGCCGCGCTCCTATCGCAAGCATCAGGTCTGGCTAAACTTCGACGGCATCAACTACGCGGCCGAGGTCTGGGTGAACGGCGCGAAGGCCGGCGCGATCCGCGGCGCATTCATTCGCGGCCTCTTCGACGTTACCGCGCTGGTCAAGCCGGGCAAACCGATCGCGATCGCCGTGCTCGTTTCACCGCAGCCGCATCCCGGCGTTCCGCACGCGCACACGCTGCGCGACGGCGTGGGCAAGAACGGCGGCGTCACGGCCCTCGACGGACCCACCTTCCTTTCGACCATCGGCTGGGACTGGCTCGACACGGTGCGCGATCGCGACACCGGAATCTGGCGCAGAGTCTATCTCTCGGCCACGGGACCGGTGGTCATCGAGAACCCGCTGGTGACGACCGACCTGCCGCTGCCGCGCACCGATTCGGCCGACGTGAGCGTGCAGGCGACGGTCGAAAACCTCACCGATCAGCCACAGGCCGGCGTCGTCGAGGGCTCCATCGAGAACATCTCCTTCGCGCGCCCGGTTGAGCTTGCGCCGCGCACGACGCAGACCATCGTCTTCGACGCCAAAAACACGCCCGCCCTGCACATCGACCATCCCCGCCTCTGGTGGCCCAACGGCTACGGCGCGCAGGCGATGTATCCGCTGCATCTCGCCTATAAGATGCACCGCTCGATCAGCGACGCCGAGGATCTGAGCTTCGGCATTCGCAAAATCACCTACGCGGTTCCGGGCGCCGATACGCTGACCATCTCCGTCAATGGCGTACCCATCTTCATCCGCGGCGGCGACTGGGGACTCGACGAGGCCATGAAGCGGATTCCCCGCCAGCGGCTCGAAGCCGAGATTCGCATGCACCAGCTTGCCCACATGAACCTGATCCGCAACTGGGTGGGCCAGAGCACCGGCGAGGATTTTTACGAACTCTGCGACAAGTACGGCATTTTAGTTTGGGACGAGTTCTTCCAGCCCAATCCCTCCGACGGCCCCAATCCCGACGATCTGGAAACCTACGTCGCCAACGTGCGCGACAAGGTGCTGCGCTACCGCAACCATCCTTCCATTGCGCTCTGGTGCGGGCGCAACGAAGGTTATCCGCCGCCGGCCATCGACGCCCAACTGCGCACGCTGCTCGCCGAGATCGACCCGGCGCGCCGTTATCAGCCCAGCTCGACCGACGGCGCCGGCGTGCGCTCGGGCGGGCCCTACCACTGGCGCACCCCGCGCGCGTTCTACACGGTCACCGACGATTACTTCAAAACCGAAACCGGCAGCATGAGCGTGCCCACGCTCGAATCCATCCAGGGCATGATGCCGAAGCAGGATTGGGAGACCATCGACGACGACTGGGCCATGCACGACTTCGCCAAGGGCGCGCAGCAGGGCGATCTCTACCCCGGCGTCATGGCCGCGCGCTATGGCGCAGTCGCCAACCTCGCCGACTTCGTGCGCAAGGCGCAACTGATGAACTACGAGGCTTTCCGCGCCATGTACGAGGGGCGCAACGCCCAGCTCTTCCATCCCACCACGGCCGTCATCACCTGGATGAGCAACCCCGCGCAGCCGAGCTTCGTCTGGCAGCTCTACCACTACGATCTGGAGCCGAACGCCTCGCTCTTCGCCGTTCTGCACGCCGCCGAGATGGTTCACATCCAGCTCAACGAGGCCAACGGCCAGGTGCAGGTGATCAACAACCAGCCTGTTGCGGTCGCCAACGCCGTGGCGCACGTGGCCGTCTACAACCTCGATGGCTCGCTCGCCGTCGAACATGAAACCACGCTCACGGCCGCGCCCGAAGCGGCAACCAGCCTCGGCCCCATCGATCTGCCGGCGCATCTCTCCGCGGTCTATTTCGTCCAGCTCGAATTGCGCGACGCCGCAGGGAATCTGCTCTCAAGCAACTTCTACTGGCAGGGCCAGCCGGACCACCCCGACGATCTGACGGCGCTCAACCAACTGCCGATGGTCACGCTCACGGCCAAAGTTGAGGAACTGGAAGGCGAGATCGACGGCATGAAACAGCTTACGGTGTCGCTCAAGAATCCCACCAAGAGCGTGGCCCTGATGGCGCACCTGCAACTGCGCCGCAAGTCGGGCGAGCGCGTTCTGCCGGTCTTCTACAGCGACAACTACGTCTCCCTGCTTCCCGGCGAGACGAAGACGATGACCATCGAGGCCGCAGAGAGCGACTTTCGCGGAGAGGATCCGTTGATCGTGCTCGACGGATGGAACGCGACGGTCGCGCCGGCCAGGTTCGGCCGCATCGCCATTGCGCCCAACCTCGATGCCCAGCCCAGCCATTGGCCCACGACGGGATTGCCCTTCGCAACCGGGGATTCGCGTTAGAGAACAGCGCAAAGGATTGCCCGGCCCGCCGGCGATGCTCGTCGATCAGACGCCGATCACAGACTCATTTCAGCAGCTTCCGCCCATCGCACTCGAACAGGTGCGGCGTACAGCTGACGAGCCGCTGTTCAACAGCCTCATCG
>JAJYFB010000012.1 GCA_021785495.1 Acidobacteriota bacterium
GCTCTTCTTTGCCGGCGTATTTTTTCTGGCTTTGGCGTTTTTCTCGCTGCTTTTCGCCTTGAATCACCTGAACCTGAGCTTGGTGGGACCGGCCGCGGCCTCACTGACACTGGTGACGAACGCGGTTGCGGGCAAGTTCTTCCTGAAGGAAAACGTCGATCGCCGCCGCTGGACGGCCGCTGTTCTGGTCTGCGTGGGCGTCTACCTCTTGGCGCATTGAACGCGCTGGCACGTTACATCAGCCGGCGACGCACCATATCGAGAGCCTGCTGCGCGGCCCACTCGCGGATACGCTGGCGATCACCGCGAAAGATGCGCTCGACGGCCTCGCAGCCTTGCGCGTCGCTGACGGCGACGTAGACCAGACCGACGGGCTTGGTTTCCGTGCCGCCGGTTGGACCGGCGATTCCCGTGATGCCGAGGCCGAGCGTAGCGCCCGTGTGGATGCGGATTCCATGGGCAAGGGCCTTGGCGACCTCGGCTGAGACGGCTCCGCGCTCGGCGATCAGCTCCGGGGGCACGCCGACAAAGGCCGACTTCATCTCGTTCGAGTACGCGACCACTCCGCCCAGAAACGAGCGCGACGCGCCGGGAACCGCGGTAATCCGCTCAGCAACGAGGCCGCCGGTGCAGCTCTCGGCAACGGCCAGCGTGGCCTGACGCAGGCCGAGATAGTAGAGCACGATCTGTTCGAGCGATTCGCCGGCGTTCGAGTAAAGCCAGTCTTCGAGAATCTCCTCAATGCCTTCGGCCAGCTCGTCGACGCGCCGGCGCGCGGCTTCGGCCTCGGGCTTGGCGCAGAGGAGCGTGATTTGCAGGTCGCCCGCATGGGCCAGCAGCGTAGTTTCCACGTCCGTGTACGTGGTGTAGACGGGAGCCAGCAGCTTGTCGGCCTGCGACTCGGGAATCATGGCCGCGCGCAGTGTGCGCGTGGCGATCGAACGCGATGGCACGACGGCGCGCAGCCGCGTCATGCACTCGGCGACGAAGAGCGGAAGACATTCGCCGGGGGGGCCGGGCAAAAGCGCGATGAGTTTGCGATAGCCCTCAAAGGTAGTGTCAAGCCACTGGCCGGGCGCGGTGCCGTTGGGATTGGGCAGCAGCGCGGCGCCGGCGAGCACATCGGCCTGCTTGAGATTGTTCGAGGGCATGGCGATGCGCCAGGAGGCGGCGCGCGCATGAAGCGCGGCCACCTGCTGGGCATCGCGGCGCAGCGTGAGCGAGAGCGCCTCGGCCACGGCCTCGCGCGTCAGATCGTCTTCCGTGGGGCCGAGCCCGCCCATCAGCAGGAGGATGTCCACACGCGCAAGCGCTGTGCGGATGGCGCTGACCAGATCCTTCTGCCGGTCGCCGACGATGGTTTTGAAGGCCACGAGGACGCCGATGCCGTTCAGTTTTTCCGTCAGGTAGAGGGAGTTGGTGTCCTTGCGGAACGGGGTGAGCATCTCGGAGCCGACGGCGACAATCTCTGCTTTCATAAGACAGCTATGCGCGATGGACCGCGCTTGTGTCAATAGAGCGAGGTCCGAACGCGCGATTTGCGGCTCAGGAAAGGCGGCGGCCGGCAGCCATCTCCGCACGTGCGGCCAGCGCGATGGCCATGGCCATTACGCGGTCGTCGTGCGTGCCGGCCTGCGCGCCCATGCCGCCGTTCGGCAGGCGGACAAAGCTGCGGCATTCGGCCAGCAGTGGCCGGCTCTGAAAGAGCCAGGGCGACTCGACCAGCGCGGCATCGAGGCGCGAGATGGCCGCGGGCCGGCTGACGCTCGTCGTCAGCCATCCGGGCTGCCCGCCCTGGCGGTAAATGCGCTCATAATGGCAGGCGGTCTCGGCGAGGGCCAGCACGCCTGTGCCGTGATTGTTACGTTCGACGACAAGCCACGCGCGGTTGTACTCGGCGGCGAACGTGGTGACAAAGCGCGCCAGTTCCAGCCCGCCGACGTGACCGGCGAACTCGGCGCATTGCAGGCCGGTTTCGATGTCGAGCACCTGCGCGGCCGAGTAGTCGCCCTGGCTGCCGCCGCCGGCCGGATCGACGGCCACGAGGTACTGCTTGCCAGCGACGGGCGCAAGCCAGATGGCGAGTTCGCCGTTGCGCCGTGTCTCGACCGGGGGGGGGGCGCTTTGCAGGCGGGCTTCGACGGCGGCCAGTTCGAAGACGCTTTCGCCGCTGGCCAAAAAGCAGCTTTCCTCGTCCTCGGCGTACTCCTGCGCCGTCAGTCCGCGAAAGTCGGCGCGGATGCGCCGCCGGTAGGCGATCTGCGCAAGGCTCAGGCCGTGCCGCGCGATCAACTCCTGTTCCTCGCCGGTGAGTGTGGACTCCTCGGCCGGTTCGGCGCGGTAACGCTGCTCCATCCACCAAGGAAAGAAATGCCGCACAGCGCCGGATTCGCCGGCCTTGCGCCACTCCTCGTAGAAGCAGCCGCCCACGCCCTGCGGCGTGGACTCCATCACCAGCTCGCCTGCCGGCGGCATGGCCGCGCGTAGGCCGGCGAGAATCTCGGCCGCATTGGCTGGCCAGCGCGCCAGCTCGCTGCAATGCAGATTCTGCACCGTCAATCCGCGTCCGGCGTTGCGATCGGCCGCGCTGACGACGCGATACTCGGCGTCGATGGCGGGAAAGACAATCTGCCGCACGTTCGAGCGGCCGGTGCGCAAGGGCCCCGCGCGCAATCCATCGGGCAGCCAGTCGAGAAAGCGATGGACGATGCGGAAGATCTCCTCGGCGGCCTCCTGCGTGTGCGCCACTTCGAGCGTCAGCGTTCCGGGCCGCGTGATGGTCTTCAGAAAAAACCGCGCGGCAACCCAGGTCGTCAATCCCATCTGCCGCGCCTTCAAGACGATGTTCCGCGGGCCGCGCCGCTGCTCGAAGAGGCGCTGCACGCGATTGGCCCGGAGCTTGCCCGGACGGCCTTCGCGCGTGCGCACGACGAGCAGACGCTCGGCCAGAGCCATGGCTACGGTGCGCCCGCGCAGGCTGCGCGGACGGTTGTCGAGCACGCGGCCGAGACACTCCAGAGCGTGCGCATCCAGTTCTTCGGCCGACAGATTCTCCAGCAGCAGCGCCGCCGTTTGGCCGCCGGCTGAGATCTTCTCTTCTTCGCTCACCGAGCCCTCCTGACCGTCGTACAACCTTCGCCGCAAAACAACAAATGCGCCCCATCTCTTCCGCAAAAACGCAGGAGGGATGGGGCGCAAGGTTTTTGATCGATGATTCCGGCCGGTTTATTGCGCGACGTTGGCTGTGCCCGCACCGCCGTGCCAATCGCCAAAGGCGCTGATGTACGTGCCTGTCTGTTCAGAGCAGGTGCTGGCCGTGGTTCCCACGGTCACGCCGCCCTTCCAGTTCGAGGGCCAGGTCCAAGTGTACGGACCTCCACTCGACGGCTGGCAAACGAGGATCGTCACTTTGCCACCGCCCGCGCCCGCACCGATCGAAGCCGTCGCGTTACCGCTCAGAACGTACGTCGCCTCGGAACGGTCGGCCGTGGGCAGCGCAATTGCGCCGCTGGCCGAAGCGTTGTACGTCTCGCTGGGCGCATTCAGCGCCACGCCGTTCACCTGGTAGCCGGCGGTCGTCGCGATGGCCTGCACGGTTGCGGCCGTACCCGCATTGACGCTTGCAGGCGCCGCCCCGCGATATTGATTGTCGCGGGCATAGGCCACCTCATCCTGCGTCACGCCGGCGTAGGCCGGATTGTTCGGACCGGGCACGAACGCCCAGCGGCAGTCGGAGAATTGGTTGCCGTAGCCAGCGGCCGCGGCTCCGCTGTTTCCATTGCCCGAGCCGATCATGAAGTTGATGGTGTGCGATGCCGCCTCGCCCGATTGGATCGTGGCGATGGCGATCAGCGGATACCACGTGTTATGCGCCAGCTTTGTCCCGAATCCGAAAGAAGGCGTCGTGTAATTCGTCGCACCGTATGCATTCGGCGTAAAGGCATCGCTGCCGTTGGTCCAGAGCATGAAGGCGTCCTGATTCTGCAGGCCCTGCGGAAACGAGAAGTTCGCTCCAGGCCGAATGTAGCAGCCGTAGAGGAACTGGTCGCCTGCGTATGTGCTGCCCGTCCAGCTTCCGATGGTGAAGGCGCTTCCCGGCCCGTCCAGTTCCGCGCACTGCATCTTTGAAGTCGCCTGCGAGCCGTCGGGACAGGAAACGTTCGTCGTGACGGCGCTGCAACCGGCCGTTTTGCAATCGTTCGCCCAGTCCGCCGGAGCGTTGTCGATGGCAAGCGAGCCGAAGGGCAGAACCTGCGGGCCGAATCCCGCGCCGCTGCCCCGGCTGGCGCCTTGCTGTTCCACGCCGTCGTTCAACTGCGGAGTCGCCGCAGCGGTATTGACCGGCAACGCAGTCCCGTAGGGAATACGTTCCATACTCACCGCATCGTTGAAATACGGGCTGGTGTAATACGGTGTCAAAGCCGTGCCCAGACCGCTCAATTTGTAACATCCGTACGACGCCGGTTTATGATCCGTATAGTCGAGGTAGTAGACGGTTTGTCCGGTCGTATTGTCTTGCAGCGCATCGTCATGCACATTCAGACAGGATGTGCTGTCAATGGCTTTTCGATTATCGATCACGACCGCGGCCTGCGGCACTTCCTCAAAGAGGATTCCGGTGATTTCGTTGGGCAGCGCGGTGATCGCATTCACGTTCTCGCCGTCGATCTTGATGCCGCCGCCGATGAAGGAGCCGCCCACGATGTTCATGTCGGCGCAGCCTGTGTCCGTCGCGCTTCCGCCGCCAAGGTTGATGGCCGATGACTCCGAATCGCAACGCAGGCCATATGGATATGCCGCCTGCGTGCAGCCGCCCGCGCCGCAACTGAGAGGATTTGGCTGGCTCGGCTGATAATTCAGATCGTCGAGATTGCCAACCCAGGAGGCCGTCTGCTCCATGCCGCCTGCCGCGAGAAACGAGTTTGGGACCATCGCGACATTGTCGATATCGACGTTCGACTCCTGCTCGCCCCAGTAGCACATTCCATAGCAATTGCTGATGTTCAGGTTCTTGAAGGAATGTCCACTTTCGGCAGGAAAGGCCGGACTGACCGCCACGGCGCCCCACACGTCGCTGGCCGCGTGCGCATGCAGCGGATAAATTGTGAACTGGCCCGATCCGCAGGCCGGAACGCCGGATGGCTCCGTACTCATGCTCGTGCCGTTCGAGCACCAGAGCCGGACTGTTTCGTACTTGTCCTCGTCGAAGGAGGTCACCGAGCAGCCGGTTGCCGTCGTGGCCGCGGTTGCCGATTGGAAATACTCGACGGTCTCGCCGCCGCTCGCCGAGTAATCGACCCGGTCGATCACTCCGTTGGTCAGATCGAGCGTCGCGTCCGAGCAGCCGCTCACGGTCAGGTTTTCGAGCGGGATATAACGCACTTCACCCGGCAGCGTCAGCGTCACCAGCCGCCCTCCATCCCACGCGGCGGCGGAAGCGCTCACACCGGCGGTGGTTGTCGTACCGGCAATGGTGATTGCAGCGCCTGCGGGCATATGCGCGATGTCGCCGCTGGTGAACGCCGGCGTCACCACAACGCCAGCTCCGCCGGAAACCGCCGTTCCGAGTGTGCCATCGATCGTCGGCCCGGTAATCAACGACGCCATGTCCTGCTGGAATTGCCCGTTGTTGAGGCCATCGACGCCCTCCCAGTTCGCGCCTTCCTGCAAGCCGGGAATCAACGGTGAACCAAGCTGGAGAAAGCCCATGAGCTTGACGTTATAAATCGCATCGTGAGGGTTGGTGAGGGTTTGCGGCTGGTCCCAGTGGCAGGTTGAATTGCCGCAGGCAAGCAGAATGGTCTGCGTGACGCCAGCTCCCCACGGATACATCTGGTTGATGCAATCCTGCACGTACGGGCCGATGTCCTGGCTGCCCATCGTCGCGCCAAAGGCGCGGATGTCGCAGACCGGCGAGGTGCCGGCCATCGCGCCGGTTGCGGTGATCTCCCAGTTCTGCCCCGTTCCGGGATTGCCCGCCAGTGCGCCTGTGCCCAGGGAGGAGATCCCGGCGTAGCTTCCGCAACTTTCCGGCGTCCATTTTCCTGTGGTGGAGTTCCACACCGGGCAAAGGCCGTTGGCGATGCCGCTGTCGGTCCAGTCGGCCAGATTCGCCGTGCCGAAGGCCGAGCCGCTCACCTGATAGCCGGCCGCGTTGACGCTGCCCGTCACGGCAATGCCGTTGCTGCCGTCGGAGGCTACGCCCGGCAGCAGGTTGGCGATCGCCGCGCTGGCCGTGGCCGCGCCGGTTCCGCCCGCCGTGACCGGCAACGTGGTCACGCCGCCGATCGTCGCGGCGGCGGTGTAGACCGCGACCTGTCCGGCCGTTCCGCCGTTGATCAGGCCGCTCGAAGGCGTAGGCGATCCGGTTCCGCACGGCGAGCCGGTGTTCGTGATGTACCCCGAGTTGTCCACCTGCATGCAGTAGTGGCCCGAAGCCGCCGCCAGTCCCGGAAACTTGATGGCCGTCGTTCCCTGGAAGGCCGCCACAAGATTTGCGCTCGCCCCCGAGTAGATGTCCGTCTCCGCACCCGATCCCGTCTCGTAGTTCATCCGAATGTGTCCGGTCGAGTTACTGGCGTCGATATACGTGTCGCCGCTGTTCGTGCTCTGGTAGGCCTTGAAGCTGTCCAGGCCGCCCACGGCCGAGTTCAGCGCCCAATCGTTGGTCTTGTTCTTCAGCATGTACCATTGGCTGGCGCCGTTCCAGTCCTTGTAAGTCAACGAACCATTCTGGCTCGTGGTCAGGCCCGGCCACAGGTAATAATCCACCTCGGCGTCGGCGTTGTTGCGCACGGTCAGGGTTCCGGCGGATTGCGTCGTTCCGCCCACCTGCAAACTGCCTGTCAATTGCGCATTGCCCGTATTGCTGATGGTGGCGACCGTGGTTTCCGTTGCGCCGCCGGAGCCAATGACGACGCCTCCGGTTCCCGCGCCGCTCGTCCCGTTCAGCACCACTGCGCCAGTTCCGGCGGAGTTGATCGCCGTCTGGTTGTTCGTGCTGCCCGCAGTGACGATCTCGGCAATGGCGTGCGGCGCCGTGGTCTGGTTCGATCCGCTGAAGGTCACCGTGGGCGACGAGGTATACCCACTGCCGTTGTTCGTCATCGTCACCGAAGCCACGCCGTAACCGCCCGCGCAGCTTGCGCTGTTGGTGATCGCGTACATGGTCGCGGACGCCGCCGCGCCGCTGCCGCCGCCTCCTGTGAAGGTGATGGTGGGCGGCGTCGAAGAGCTGTAGCAGCCGCCGCTGTTCAGCACCACGTTCGTGACCACATTCGCGGTCGCGCTCAGGTATTGCCCCACCGAAATGCGCTGCACGTTATTGAGCAGATCCGTAAGATTCCAGAACTGCTCGCCGGTTCCGCCATCGGTGTACCCACTCTCCCACCGGTAGCCGTAATCGGTCTGAATCTCGTTCTGCATGCCGCGCTCGTTGCCCATGCCGATGCCCAGCCGCGTGTGATTGGTCACCGTCGCATCCTGCTGGCTGCCGTACCAATCGCCGTTCAGGCCATTGAAGCTGCGGTGAAACGTGTCGAGAAAGCTGTTGCGCGTGCCATTGTCGGTGATCTCGCCGGTGAACATGGTCCCGCCGGTGATCCAACTGTTGTAGCGACTGCCGGAGTCGGCCACGATTTGCTGCGTGGAATTCTCGTTCCGCAGGCCGACGATGGTGTTGTTCTGAGCATTGACGCCCAGGTGCAGCGCCGTTGCGCAACTTTCGACATCGCCGCCGGTAAAGGTATTGCCATCGCCCTGCGCAAGATTGATTCCCGTGGTCCCGGCGATCGGATTGCCGTTCGAGGTCGGACAATCGATGTGCAGCCGCACAAAGCTGCTGGCGTTCATCCAGTCCGTCGTCGCCGGATTGGTGGTCTGGTGGCCGATGGCATTGACGGCCGTCAGGAACCCGTCGAACTTGAGATCCTCAAAGGTACCGCCCGTGTAGTTTCCGGTTCCGTCCAGCGTCATGCCCGTCTGGTTGGAGTTGCCCAGAAAATAGAGACCTTCCAGAAACAACTCCTGGGTTCTGTAGGCCACGAATCCATGCGCCGTGGCGCTGCTCGATGCGGTGGTGTTGACGGCGACATTCTCGATGTGGAAGCCCGGAGTATCGACGGCATACGTCGGATCGCCCACCTGAATCATGGCGCCCGCGCCCGAGTAGGCAAAGACCGTTCCGCCCTGGCTGCCGCTGGCCGCGCTGCCGCCGAGCAACGCGCAGCCGCGCAGAGAAACATTGCGCGTTCCCGCCGTCACGACAATCTGGTTGGCGGCGGTAATGGTCGCGCACGGAAGCAGGATCGCCACGTTCGCGGTCGAGATCGTCAGGTTCGACGCCATCGACTGATTGCCCGTGAAGTTCCGCGCATCGCAGGTTCCGCCGTAAGTCGTGCTCAGCGCGCTGATGCAAGCGGCGACCTTGGCGCCGAAATCCGTTCCGGCAAACTGATCCGCCTGGTACAAAGCGCCAATCTGCTCTGCGGTCAAGGCTCCTGTCACGGTTCCGCCCGTCAGCGGCAGCGCCGTGGCCACCTGCGTATCGACGTAGTGCTTGGTGGCCGCCTGCATGGGCTGGGTCGGATCGGCGTTCAGGTAGAGCGGGCCAGTCAACGTTCCGCCAGTAGCCGCCAATTCGCTCTGGCTCAGCTCGGCAATCGCCTGATTCACGTAGGCCTGGCTGACCGTCTGCACCGCCTGCGCCGCCGGCATGATCTGCGCCTGCACCTGGGCGAGCGTCGCCGTCGCCGCCGCCGGAACCACCCAGTACTGCGTCGTCACCGTGCCATCGCTCAGGTAAAAGACGGCCGTGTAATACTCGCCGGCCGGCGTCGCGCTCACGTTCGGAGCCAGGTTCACGCTCACAAAGCCGTCGGAGGGCACCGTCACCGTCATCGAATCGGCGGCCACTGCCTGGCCGGACGCGGTCGTAAACGACGGCCAACTGATCGCCAGCGTTCCTGATCCCGGCTGGCCGTTGGCCAGATACACCGTCCCCTGAACGGTTGTCGTCGTCACGCCCTGCGCCCAGGCTGCGGCCACCAGCCCCATCGCCAGCAACCACAAAGCCAGCGCCTGTCCCATCCACGCAACGGCCTTGTGCCCCACCTCTTTCGCGATCTTCGCGAAAAGAGCGGGCATCCACGCAGTCCACAAGCCTTCGTCCCTCATGAGCATCCTTCCCATCGCATCCAAATTTGCTGCCGCGTCTCGCCAGCGTCGACGCACGACCTTCAACTTCCTCAGTTCCTCGTCCCTAGTCCCTAGTCCCTCGTCCCTCGCTCTTCGCTCCGCCCGTCTCCGCGCTATCCTCCCACTCCGGCTCGGAGGCCAGCAACTCGGCCCAACTCGGGCCGCTGCGCATTTTTCTCGTGGCGGCGTTTTCCTGCTTCGCCTTTTCAATCAGCGACAACACCACGGCCGTGCCGCGCATATCGCCTTCTGCCGCTTTTTCTACCAGTTGACGGGCGATATCCGCGCTCTTTTTTTTCACCTCGGCCTTGACCGCATCGCGCAGCGCCTTTTTCGCGCTCCTTGACTTCGCGCTCTTCGGCGCGCCCGTCTGCACCACCTTCGTTCCGGCCGACGCGCCTCCGTTTCGGACCGCACCGCGCCTGCCTGGCATCGTCATCAGATTGACCTTCTTTGCCTCTTCCTCACCATCCCCGTCCAGTTTCCTTCTGCTCATTTGCCCGCCTTTCCGTTCACCGATCCAGGGTCTGTACCGCGCTGCCGGCGCATCGGGCAAAGTGCGTCGAACGCGGAATCTCCGTGCGCTCCGCGCGTCTCTGCACCCGCCGGCTCTCCGGCTTGCGCGTTCGCTTTTTGTTGTGGAAAGAAAATCGACAACGTTCCACGGGTTGTCCCTTTGCTCTCCTCGTCGCGCGCCGCCGGGACGCCGTATTCTGGACGCCCTTCCGCGTCCAGTTCCCCGCCGCATCGGCAGATCCCCCTCCTGGCGCATCTCACCGCGCGAAAAAACCGGGGAAACTCTTCCGGCTTCTCCACCCATCCAATCGATTTCGGAACGAATGCCCATAGCTTACCCAATCCGGCACAAATTGAATGCAAAGAGGAATGCGCATCCATCTCATGCGTTTTCAACTTTTTATAGGCAATCTATCTCCCTCGTTCTTTGACACATCCTCCCGTTCGCATGGCTGCAGCCGTTCCGCACGGCGAACATGGTTTCTCCCTTGAAATCCGCCCGGTGCCTGAACCGGCTTTTTTCAAGCGTCTCCCTTTCTGCCGGACGGGACCGCCTCTGCTGCAAAATGGGGCGGGCCGTCGAGGTTTAATAGAAGTATGACCCGCGTCGCTATCCTTGCCGCGCTGCCCGGCGAGCTAAAACCCTTCGTAGCCGACTGGCCGCACTCGACGCGCGACGGCATCCACTTCTGGGCGCTGCGCAACGAAGAAGAAGAATGGATCGCCGCCTGCGCCGGAGCTGGTCAGGCGGCCGCAACCCGCGCCTTTGCCGCCATTGAAGACGGCGGCCCGATCGATCTGGTCTTTTCCGTCGGATGGGTGGGCGCACTGCGCCCGGAGATTGCCTCCGGCTCGGCGCACAACGTGGCCGGCGTCATCGACGCGCGCACCGGCGAGCGTTTCCGCTGCGAGGCTGGAGCGGGCGATCTGTGGCTCGTCACCAGCCCCTCGGTCGCCAGACGCGAGGAAAAACGACGGCTGGCCGCGACCTACGACGCCGCGCTCGTCGATATGGAGGCCGCGGCCATCGCGCGCCTGGCCGCGATGCGCGCCCTGCCTTTTTACGCCATCAAGGGCGTCAGCGACGGCTTCAGCGACCCTCTGCCCGACTTCAACCCGTTTCTCGCCGACGATGGCCACTTCCGCCTGCTGCCGTTTGCACTCTCCAGCCTGCTTCGCCCGTGGTACTGGCCCGCGCTCGTCCGGATGGGCGAAAATAGTAAACGGGCTTCCCGCGGCATCGCCACGCTGCTGCTTGAGTTTCTCGGCGGGCAGAGGCGCGACAGGCAGAAACGCGGCAACTGAGACCGCATCGAAAGAGAGCATGGCCACGCAAACCACGCAAACCACCTTCCGCCTCGACGAATCAATCCCCTCCACCATGCGCGCCGTGGTCTATCGCGGCGTCAACGACCTGCGTCTGGAAACGGTTCCGGTGCCCACCATCGGCCCCGGCGAACTGCTGGTCAAGATCGCCGTCTGCGGCATCTGCGGCACGGATCTGAAGAAAATCCACACCGGCTCGCACTCGGCCCCGCGCATCTTCGGCCACGAGATGGCCGGCCTGGTGGCGCAGAGCAACAACCCGCGCTTTGCCGTGGGCGACCGCGTGATGGTCTACCACCACGTTCCCTGCGGCCATTGCTACTACTGCCGCAAAGATACGCCAGCCCAGTGCGAGCGCTACAAAAAAGTGGGCACAACGGCCGGCTTTGAGCCCTCCGGCGGCGGCTTTGCCGAGTACATTCGCGTCATGGACTGGATCGCCAACGAAGGCGGCGTGGTGCCGATTCCCTCAGGCGTCCCGTTCGAGCAAGCATCCTTTGTCGAGCCCGTCAATACTGTGCTGAAGGGCGTGAAGATGCTCAACCTCGCCGCCGACGAGACGGTGCTCGTCCTCGGCCAGGGCCCCATCGGGCTGATGCACGCCACGCTTGCCGCACGCACCGGAGCGCGCGTCTTCACCTCCGATCTCTACGCCGAGCGGCATGCGCTGGCGGCGCGCTTCGGTCTGCGGAATCCCATCTACGCGGATCGGGAAAACGTGGTCGAACGGCTCCGCGCGGCCACCGAAGGCCGCGGCGCGGACGCCGTGATTCTGGCCGTGGGCGGCAACAGCCTGATCCGCACCGCGATGGACGCTGCCCGGCCCGGCGGCAAGGTCATGCTCTTCGCCCAGACGCAGCACGGCGAGGCCGTCGTCGACCCGGCTGCGGTCTGTATGGACGAAAAAGCTCTCGTCGGCTCATACTCTTCTTCGTTCACCATCGCGGACGAGGTAAAGAATCTCGTCTTCGGCGGCTATCGCAACGGCTTCGACCTGACGCGATTGATCTCCCACCGTTTTCCGCTGGAGGCGGCAGCCGCCGCGATTGAACTAGCGTCCCACCCCCAGCCGGACTCAATGAAGATCACCCTTGAGCCCCTCGCCGGAGCTGGCGCGCAGTAGGAGGATTCGATGGCGAAGACAGTGAAAGACGCGATCCTTCGCGGACGCAAGACGGTCGAATCCGTCGTCGAAGAAGGCCGCAAAAAAGTGGAAACCGTCGTTGAGGAGGGCCGCAAAAAAGTCGAAGGTGTCGTCGAAGGCGGCCTCGATACGGTCGATGCGGTCGTCGAGGCCGGCCTGAATACCGTCGAAACGGTCGTCGTCAAAGGCCGCCGGACGGTCGAGAACGCCGTCAGCCTGGGCCGGAGAACCGTCGAAAGCGCGCTTTTGGGCCGCAGCACCATGCAGGCCGCCGTGCTCCATGGCCGCGAGGACGTGCGCATCGAAGAGGTGCCGATTCCCAAGGCCGAGGCCGGCGAGCTGATCGTGCGTGTGGGCGCGGCGCTGACCTGCGGCACCGATCTCAAGGTCTTCCGCCGCGGCTATCACGCGCGCATGATCGTGCCTCCGGCGCTCTTTGGCCACGAGCTGGCGGGAACGGTCGTCGAAGCCGGCGAAGGCGTCAGCGATTTTGCCCCCGGCGACCGCGTGGTGGCGCTCAACTCCGCCCCCTGCGGCCAGTGCTACTACTGCCAGCGCGATCAAGAAAATCTCTGCGACGATTTGCTCTTCAACAATGGCGCTTACGCCGAATTCATCAAGATTCCCGCGCGCATCGTGGCCAAAAACACGCTGAAGGTCCCCGAAGGCGTGCCGCTCGAACACGCCGCGCTGACCGAGCCGCTGGCCTGCGCCGTGCATGGCTTCGAGGATTCGCTGCCGCGCGTGGGCGACATCGTCGCCGTCATCGGCGGCGGCCCGCTGGGGCTGATGATCCTGCACGTGGCCGCACTGGCCGGCTACCAAACCATCGCCCTCGTCCGCCACGAGGGCCAGGCCGAGGCCGCGCGTCTGCTGGGCGCCACGCACATCGTGCAGAATCCCTCGGTCCGCAAGGCCATCGAAGAGACGCGCGCCCTTACGCCGGGCGATCGCGGCGTCGACATCGCCATCGAAGCCGTCGGCGTTCCAGAGGCCTGGCAGGAAGCGATGGAACTGGTGCGCAAGGGCGGCACGGTCAACTTTTTCGGCGGCTGCGCCAAAAACACCCACGTCACGCTCGACACCAACCGCATTCACTATAGCGACATCACCATGCGCGCCACCTTCCATCACACGCCGGCCATCTGCCGCAAGGCGCTCACGCTCATCGCCAGCGGCCGCTTCCAGGCCGGCGCCTTCATCACCGGCCACGCACACCTCTACGAGCTGAACCGCGTCTTCGAGAAGCTGATGAACCGCTCCACCGAAGCCGAAATCAAAACCGCGATCGTGCCGTAAGGCGCCCTGCGAAGTCCCCGTGCCGACTCCCGGCCTCGGCGCAACATCACGGCAAGGAACTGCCGGTCCTTCCGGCCTGATCGAACCGCCGTCTGCGGCGTGTTTTCCATGCTTCCAGATTGCAGCCATTTTCCCATGAATGGGCTGTAGGGCCTTCAATACGGCTGCCAGCGAGTTCAAACTGGCAGTCGTCGGGCGCACCAGGAAAATCGCGCGCACCGGCCCTGCTCATGCCTGTCGCCATCCGTGTACACTCGACTCCATGAGTTCCCTTCGCATCGCCGCCGTGATTCCCGCGCGGCTCCAGTCCACGCGCCTGACGCGCAAAGTGCTTCGTTCCATCGCTGGCCGGCCGATGATCGAGTGGGTGTGGCGCGCGGCCATGGCCAGCGGCCGGATGGATCCGGTGGTCGTCGCCACCGACTCCGAAGAGGTCGCCGCAGTTTGCCGCGCCCGCGCGATTCCCGTGGAGATGACCTCGCCCGCGTGCCCCAGCGGATCGGACCGGGTGCGCGAGGTGGCGCTGCGGATCGACGCCGACATCTACGTCAACGTGCAGGGCGACGAGCCCACGCTCACAGCCGATTTTTTCCCGCCTCTGCTCGATCTTTTTGCGCGGCCCGAGGTGGAGGCGGCGACGCTTGCCGTCCGCTGCCCGCCCGATGAGTTCGCCGATCCCAACGCGGTCAAGGTCGTCACGGCGCTCGACGGGCGCGCGCTCTATTTCTCGCGCGCCACCATTCCTTTCGATCGCGACCGGACCGGCTTTGCCGGCTATCGCAAGCATCTGGGCATCTACGCCTATCGGCGGGCCGCACTCGAACGCTTCGCCGCGCTTGCCCCTTCCCCGCTTGAAAAACTGGAGCGACTGGAACAACTGCGGCTGCTCGAAAACGGCATGGCCCTTTACGTGGCCGACGCTCCGCGCGACACCATCGGCGTGGACACGGAAGAGGATCTGCTGCGCGCCGAGGCGCATCTGCGGCGCAAGATGCAGAACCAGCCCGAATCGTAATTTCCGCCGGGCGCGCAATTGCGGGCCAAGCCGACGCGCTTTTCCAAGGCTGCAACTGCATTCCGCGCGTAAACATCTGCGGGTGACGCGAGTCACACCTCATAACGCAAAAACGCCGGTAGTATCGTGAGGTATTTTTTCAAACGCTCATGTACAGCCGCACCCAAAACGAGAACGGCACCTACAACTCCCGCTGCCTCGACTGCCTGCTGACCATCGCGTCGTACGTGGAGACAGAGAAGGAACTGGATGTGCGCGAGGCGCATCACATGTGCCCGGAAAAGGCTCTGGCGCAGTTGATGGCTCTGGACAGGGCTGCGGGTGCAACCAAGCCGTTGCGCGACTGAACCGCGCGGCAAGGACGGTTCATTCCATACCGTCCGCAGCCAAACTCCGAGCAAAAAACGAGTGAATCGATTTGCCGCAAAGCGCTGCTATCGGCAAAAAGCCGGCCGGCAGAACCGCAAGTTTCGCGAAAAGGATCAGCGATCCGCGTGCTTCCAGAACAGAAGATTGTGTTTGCGGCTCTGGCCAGTCTCGATCAGGACAAACAGGTTTCCATCCGGATCGCGCACGAAAACCAATCCATCGTCGCGCTCGGGTTTTGCGCCCGCGTTCTTGAAGGCGTCGGCGGCCTTGCGCGCGTCGGCAACGGGAAGGAGCAGCTCCGGCTGCGCGCCGGGATGAGCCGCGCGCAGTTCGATGCGCAGATCAGGCGCTCCGGGCGTGGTCAGGCGCACGCTGCCATTGTCGTCATTGGCCTCGAAACCGAGCTGGAGGTAAAACTGCTTTTCCGCAGCCAGATTGTTGACGGGCAGATCGACGCCCAGCAGTTCGGTCGAGATGCGATGCAGGCCCAGATGCTGGCCGCGATCGAGCGCCTGCCGCGAGCCGGACGCGTACTCGGCGAACGCCACAGCGCCGCCTTCGGGATCAGCGACGGAGAAGGCCGGATTGCCCGCATCGTCCTTGCCTGCCGGTGTGGCGTTGAGGCCGATGGAACGGTAAAAATTTCGCAGCGCGTCGAGATGACCCGCTTCGTAGCCAATCTGCGTCAGTCCCAGTGGCTCGGTGGGGACGGTCTGCGGATCGATCTCGATAAACTGCCTATCGTTGATCTTGACGAAGACCCTCATGGTTTTGCCGGCGTCATCCAGCGCAAACGATTCCTCAAAACCAAGCTTGCCGAGAAAAAGAATCTCGCGATCGAGATCGCTGACGCGCAGCGTGATCTGCGCCATGCCGACGATGCCGTCGCCAGGCGCAGGCGGTTGCGCGGCAACCCGGCCCAGAAAAACGCTGGCGAGCACCGCAGTCGCAAACCAACTCTTTCTCATCTTCATCTCCAGGCGCCGCCTTGACGCAGGCATGATCCGCAGTGGCTCGGTCTACTGGTAGTCTTCGCGAAACGGCGTGAAGATGTCGAGCACCTCGGAATCTTCAAGCGCCGCCGCCTCGTGCTCCACGCCGCCGTCCACGACGATGCTGTCGCCGGCGCGCATCTTCCAGCTTTTGCCGTTGGCCTGGAAGCGGATGTAGCCCCGCGCCACGTACACCATCTGATGGTGCACATGGCTGTGGCGCTCGCCCTTCCAGCCTTTCTCGAAAGTGTGACGCACCAGCATCAATTGCGGACTATAGGCAAGCACCTGCCGCCTCACGCCCGGTTCGGGCTGCGTGACTTCCGTTGCATCGGTTGCGGTGTAAACGACGCCCACTTCGTCCATGGCTTTTCTTGTATTTTAATGGAATCGACAGACCGAAAACCGACCGTGCATCGAAAAGCCGTCTTCACATAGCCGCCCGCGCAATCGAAAAGCTTGCATCGGCCGCTGACTTTTTGTTAGGATAGCTTCACTCATGGTTTGCTTCCTGCAAATCGCTGGCTGTTGTCGCCCGTCGCTCACAACCGACGGGTGTACACGCTAGTCTCTTCTTTTTCCGCACATCCAAAAGAAGACACCCGTAGCTGAACGCCGGGGCTGTCTCTTTTGCGCCTCGGGCCTTCCGCGCAATCCCCGCTTCCCCCGAGGTCACCGTGTTTGCCGCTGCGAGCATAAATTCGACTCTTTCGGTCCGATTCAATCGCTCCGCGCTCGCTCTTCTTCCGCATAGTTTGCGGAAAAGGGCGCAACGGCAGGGCGTGATTCGTTTCGGGCGGAGACGGCGGCCGATGCGCTCGGATCTGCCGCGGAAGGAACATTGGCGACGGTGCGCTTCGAGCCGCGGCCCGTGACCCTGCGCCCTTGGGGAAGGCGTCGCCAACGTGAATGGATGGGCCTCCGCCTCACGCGGACAGCCCCACGCACGCCGGGACGCACGAGCGCCAGAGCATTGCGGCGCGCATCTCTCGCGATTTTTCTGCGCGATTTTTTCTGAAGGAGCCGAATTCAAATGAGTGTTCAAGAGATCTCTAACGAAGTGGAAACCAAGCTCGACGCCATACGGAAAACGCTGGCGAGCGAACTGACGGGCAAGGGCGACGTCTGCCTCACGTGCAGCTTTCAGGCCGAGGACGTGCTGCTCGCCAAGCTCGCCACCGCGCTCGATGCGCGGATTCCGGTGCTGTTTCTCGATACCGGCTACCATTTTGCCGAGACCTACGCCTATCGCGACCGCATCGCGCGCGAGTGGAATCTGAACCTGATCAATCTGCTGCCGGCCAAGACCGTCGCCGAGCAGGAGGCCGAGCACGGCCAGCTCTATCGCAGCGCGCCCGATCGCTGCTGCGGCCTGCGCAAGGTCGAGCCGCTCTTCAAGGCCGTCGCCGGCTACCGCGTCTGGCTCACCGGCCTGCGCCGTGAGCAGGCCAAGAGCCGCGCCGCGCTCGAAGAGCGGTCGAACTTCACGCTGCCCGGCGGCGTGCAGGTTCTCAAGCTGGCTCCGCTGGCCGACTGGACGGCGAGCGACGTTTCGCTCGCCTGCGCGCAGCTTGAAATTCCGCTGCTGCCGCTCTACGAGCGCGGCTACACGTCGATCGGCTGCGAGCCGTGCACCACGCTGCCGCTCGATCCCAACGATCCGCGCTCCGGACGCTGGGGCGGCCACAAGGTCGAGTGCGGCATTCACATCGAAGCGGCAAAATAACCAGCCGGCAATGAACAACGACTCCCGTCCATCCCTTTCCCTCCGTTCGGCGGAAAGGGATGGACGCAGACAAAAACGTCGCGGCGGAGAGAACCATCAGGATCGAACAAATTGATCCACTTGTCCGCTGCGGCGCCGGAGGAAGCCAAATGCAATACGCCATCGGATATTTCATCGCATTGTTCATTGCGCTGACGGGCGTGGGCGCGGGAACCCTCACCGTGCCCGTCCTGGTGCTGTTTCTGGGCGTACCGGCGCAAGCCGCGGTCGGCATCGGACTGGCGTTCTCGGCCGCGGTCAAGTCGATCCTTGCGCCGGCGCAGATTCTGCGGGGCAACGTCCGCTGGAGAACGCTCGGCTTCATGCTCCTCGGCGGCATTCCGGGCGTACTGGCCGGCTCGCTCCTGCTCAAGGGCCTGGCCGGGGCCGGATCGTCCAACCTGTTTCACGCGGCGCTGGGCGCGATTCTCGTCGGCACGGCGAGCCTGCAAATTGTTTCGTTCTTCCGGCCCATGCGCCCCAGGGAAGGCCGCAGCGACCGCAGTTCCCTGCTGGCCTGGCTGATGTTTCCCGTGGGCGCAGAGGTTGGCTTTGCCTCGGCCGGAGCGGGCGCGCTGGGCAGCGCCGCATTGATGAGCCTGACGCAGCTCGCGCCGGCGCAGGTCGCCGGCACCGACATTGTCTTCGGCCTTCTGGTTTCGCTCGCCGGCAGCGGCGCGCACTGGTTCTCCCAGGCTGGCGATCCGGCGCTGCTGCTGCATCTGGTCCTGGGTGGCGCGGCCGGGGCTGCAAGCGGAGTCCTCTTGAGCGAACGCATTCCCCGCCGGCCTCTGCGCCTCGCGCTCTGGGTCTGGCTGCTGCTCCTCGGCGGACAATTTCTCTTCAGCAGCTACCGCGCCTGGGCCAGCCCTGCCCCGCGTGGAAACGCCCCTGCCGAAGTGCGCTCCGCCGGCAATCCCAGCGGCGGCGTGCGCGCAAAATAGGCATACCTGGAAAAATTTTCATCTTACCTCTTCCTCACGCCCTGCCCCTCGATATTCTGTAAACAACATGCCTTACGTCCTCCTCGGCCTGGCCGTTTTCGGCCTGATTACTTCGGCGGTCTTCGCCGGCATCGTGCTGTGGGCCGTTCCCGGTTACCTGCGCGAGCGTCGCATCGCTCAGGCGCAGGTCGCCGCACGCCCCGGATTCACGCCGCCGCTCTCGCTGCTCAAGCCATTGCACGGAGCCGACCCCGGGCTCGAAGCCTATCTCGAAACGTTCTTCGCGCAGGACTACCCGGAGTACGAAATTCTCTTCTGCGCCCGCTCGGCCGACGACGCCGGGCTGGCCATCGCGCGCCGCGTCGCTGCGCGTCATCCGCAGATTCCGGTGAAGTTTCTTTCGACCGGCGGCCAGCCCGACTACATCAATGCCAAGGTCGCCTCGCTGGAGCGGATGGAGACCGAAGCCGCGCACGAAATTCTCGTCGTCAGCGACAGCGATGTGCGCGTCACGGCCGATTATCTGCGCTCCGTCGCTTTACCCTTTGCGGAAGCGCGCGTGGGCGGCATGTGCTGCCTCTATCGCGGCGTCGCCGCCGAGGGCGGCCTGTGGGCGCGACTGGAGGCCGTCGGCATGAGCGTCGAGATGTCCTCCGGCGTGCTTGCCGCGCGCTTGATGGAGGGAATGCAGTTCACGCTCGGACCGACGATGGCCTTTCGCCGCGAGACCATTCGCAGCATGGGCGGCTTCCAGGTCACGGCCGAGTACTGCGCTGACGATTTCGTCCTCGGCAACGAGACGCACAAGCTCGGCCAAGCCGTCGCGCTCAGCCATCACGCCATCGATCACATGGTTCTGCACTCGAACCTCGCCGGCTCGCTCAAACACCAGGTCCGCTGGATGAAATCCACGCGCTTCTCGCGGCCGAAGGGCCACTTCGGCACCGCGCTCACCTTCAGCATGCCCTTCGGCCTGTTGGCGCTGGCCGCCTGCGTCTGGCTCGGACGGCCTCTCACCGGACTCGCGCTGTTGGGCTTCGCCGTCGTTACGCGCTGGGCGCTTGCGCTCGCCGTCGGCCGCCTCGTGGTGCGCGACACGAGCTGGCTCGGCCTGCTGGCTCTTTATCCTCTGCGCGATCTGATGGGTTTCTGCTTCTGGGCCGCAAGCTACGCCGGCCGCCGCGTCCTGTGGCGCGGTCGCATCTTCGAGCTGCTGCCCGGCGGCCGAATGCGCGCGGCAAAATGAGCCAGGAAGGATCTGCCTCGGCCGGTCTTTTGCAGAGAGACGCGAATGCATGAGCACCCCTGTAAACCAGCCCGGCGTCTCCGGGCGATGACTTGGATGCCGCCGAACTCCCATCTGTTTCGTCCAACCGGCGGCTGCCGCAGCGCGTCCTTCTTCGGAGCAAATCGCGCGGACCGCCGTGGACCGCGTTTCACGAAGCAGCTTTTCTGCATCTACAATGACAACATGACTCCATTGCCTTCGCGCCGTCGCTCGAAGACGCCGCCGCCGGGTGAAACCGGCCAGGAGGCGCTCTATCTGCGTTCGTTGAGCGAGCGCCAGGTGCTCGTGAACGTCAAGTTGCGCGACGGCGAGACGGTGCGCGGCTGGATCGAGTACTTCGACGACGCCATGCTGCGCCTGACCCGCGAAAACCAGCCCAATCTCTTCATCTACAAGCACCAGATCCGCTCGATCGGCGAGGTGGGCCGGCGGCGCGCACCGCGCTACGCGAGCGCGGAAACGCAAACATCCATGCCGGCCGAAGCCGACGAGACAACCGAGTGAAGAACGCAAGGGAGGCGGCGATTCCATCCGATTTTGTTTTTGTTCCTCAAGCAGCCAGCATTGCGCGCGAGGCGGGCGCACGGCTGCGCGCGTTCTTTCTGGAAGGTGTCGCAACCGAATACAAAGGCGATGCGGACCTGGTCACGGTGGCCGACCGCACAGTTGAAAAACTGATCCGCACGCAGCTCGGCGAGGTCTTTCCCGATCACGGCATCTACGGCGAAGAGGGCACGCGCGAGCGGCTCGCCAGCGAGTACCGCTGGTACATCGACCCGCTCGACGGCACCACCAACTTTGCGCACGGCTTTCCGCACTTCTGCGTCTCGATGGGCCTCGAACACCGGCCCGCCGGAACCGCGCCTGCGGCCGATGGCCAGCTTGTCGCCGGAGTAATTTACGACCCCATGCGCGACGAGATGTTCGTGGCCGAACGCGGCCACGGCGCGCAGATCAACGGCAAACCAGCGCAGGTCTCGCCGACGCCGCACCTGGCCGAGGCGCTGCTGGCTACAGGGTTTCCCAGCCGCAAGCGCCACGCCAATCCGAACATTCACTTCTACCACGAGTTCACGTTGCGCTCGCACGGCGTGCGGCGGGCCGGCTCGGCCGCGCTCGATCTGGCCTACGTGGCCACCGGCCGCCTCGACGGCTTCTGGGAGTTCAACCTGAACCCCTGGGACACGGCCGCGGGCATTCTGCTGGTGGAAGAGGCCGGCGGCCGCGTGACAAACTTCTCCGGCGGGCGCTACCGGCTGGCGAGCGACGAAATCCTCTCTTCGAACGGACTTTTTCACGAGGAACTGCTCGGCTTTTTCGACGCGATGTTCGCCGGCCGCGATCTGGCTCCCATCCCTACCCCCGAGGAGTGCGCCGCGACGCGAAGAGAACGGGAACGGGAACGGAAGACCGATCTACAAAATTCCTGCGGCCAATGATCTCCTTGCAAAATTCATCGCTGCCTCACGGTTTTGAAAGGGCACGACTTCAGTCGTGCCAATCAAGCCAACAAAATCCGAGTGGCTTTAGCCACGGAGGGACGGCGGCATCGCGACATTCCCGAATTTTGCAAGTGCCTCCAATAATGATGAGGCTTTTTCCCAAGCAGGCCTTTCCTTGCCGCCTTCGCCGGATTTTGCAAGAGTTTCATGGATGAAACCAAGAAACGGCATGGCGCACCAACGAAAAAGCCCCGCGTCTCGTGGAAGGACGCGGGGCATTTTCGCCTGTCTGAATCGAATCATTTGAAACGAATCAGTCGTAATACTCCAGGCCCAGGTGCGTGATCAGGTCCGCGCCCATGATGTGCCGCAGCGTGTTCTTGAGCTTCATCGACTGAATGAAGAGATCGTGCTCGGGATAGAGCCCCGGCGCGGTCTGCGGCGACTTCAGGTAGAAGCTGAGCCACTCCTGAATGCCGATCGAGCGCAGGCTGGGCGCGCGCTTGGCCAGATCCAGGAAGAGCACCAGGTCGAGCGCGATGGGCGCGGCCAGGATCGAGTCGCGGCAGAGGAAGTTCACCTTCAACTGCATGGGGTAGCCCAGCCAGCCGAAGATGTCGATGTTATCCCAGGCTTCCTTCTCATCGCCGCGCGGCGGATAATAGTTGATGCGAATCTTGTGATAGATGTCGCTGTAGAGATCGGGATACATCTCCGGTTGGAAGATGTATTCGAGCGAGCCGAGCTTGGACTCTTCCTTGGTCTTGAACGACTGCGGCTCGTCGAGCACCTCGCCGTCGCGATTGCCGAGAATGTTCGTCGAGAACCAGCCCTTGACGCCGATCATGCGCGCCTTGAAGGCCGGGGCCAGCACCGTCTTCATGAAGGTCTGTCCGGTCTTGAAGTCCTTGCCGCAGATCGGCGCCGCGTTCTTCTTCGAGAGATCGATCATCACCGGCAGGTCGACCGTCAGGTTGGGCGCGCCGTTGGCAAAGGGAACGCCTTCCTTGAGCGCGGCATAGGCGTAAATCTGCGAGGGCGCGATGGCGATGTCGCTCTTCTCGAGGCCTTTCTCGAAGGCCGCCAGCGATTGATGCACCTCGGCCGGTTCCATGAAGATCTCCGTCGAACCGCACCAGATCATCACCACGCGGTCCACCTTCTTCTTGAAGGCGCGGATGTCGGCGATCACCTGCTGGGCAAGATCCATCTTGTTCTTGCCCTTCTTGACGTGCGTGCCGTGCAGCCGCTTCACGTAGTAGCTGTCGAAGACCGCCGGCATGGGCTTGATGGTTTCAAGATACGGCTTGAGCTTTTTGAGAATCTCCGGCTTCAGCACCTCGGCGTGCGCGGCGGCCTCGTAGACGTTGTCGTCGAAGATGTCCCAGCCGGTGAAAACGATGTCGTTCAGGTCGGCCAACGGGACAAAGTCCTTAATGAGCGGCGAGGTGTTTTCCGTGCGCTTGCCGAGCCGGATGGTGCCCATCTGCGTCAGCGAGCCGATCGGCTTGGCCAGTCCGCGGCGAACCGCCTCGACGCCGGCGATCATCGTGGTGGCGACAGCGCCCATACCGACGACCATCACGCCCAGCTTGCCCTTGGCGGGCGCCACCTTCGGCGCGGCCGCTCTGCGCGCCGTCGTCCCTTTCGCCGCGCGAACTGCGACCGTCCTCTTTGCAATTTTCTTTGTTGCCATGATTTCTCCTCTTCTTCATCTTCTCGACAGATGATTGCGAATTTTCTTGCGTCGAAAGTCGTGTCGTCCCTAGCAACCTGTGGTGAAAGGAACTCCGCGACGGAATCCATCCCTCAGGGGCTAAAGCCCCGTTCATTTTGCTTGACTTACGGCACGACTAAAGTCGTGCCCTTTCAACGCCCGATTTGTAAAGTCGTGCCCGTTCAAAACCCTACTTTCACCACAGGCAGCCAAGTCCCTTGGTCCCTTGGTCCCTACGTCTCTAGTCCCTAGTCCCTAGTCCCTAGTCCCTGTTTCTTCCCGCGTTGAACATGCGCCCACAGGAACCAGGCGAACAGCACCACCAGGCCCAGCTCAACCACGAGATGGAAGCGGTGAAAGGCCTCCTGCAAGCGCGGATCGGTGTTCCAGCTCTGCCCCAGCCTCATGCCGATCCAGGCCAGGCAGAAATACCAAACGAAGGAACCGATCGTGGTATAGAGGTGAAAGCGCAGCCGCGGCATCTTGCCGATTCCCGCCGGAAAGGCAACGTAGGTTTGCACCAGCGGCAACATGCGCCCCGCAAGAATGGCGATTGAGCCGTACTTTGCGAAAAACCTTGTCATGCGGTCGAGATCGTGCCGGCTCATCAGCACCCACTTGCCGTAGCGCTCGACCAGAGGACGGCCGCCTCGGGCGCCGATCCAGTAAGCGACGGCCGAGCCAGCATTGCAGCCCACGGCGCCCGCCACGGCCACCGGAATCAGGCTGAAGCGGCCCATGTAGACGAGGTAGCCGGAAAAGGGAAGGATCACTTCGGAAGGGATAGGAATGCCGGAGGAGTTCAGAACGATCAATCCGGCGATGCCCGCGTAGCCGCCCGCCTGAATCACGTGAACGACCAGTTGAAATACGAGTGCGACAATCTTTTCGCTCATGAGCGTACTCAGTATAAAGGTCGATTCGGCGGGATTGCGGGCCCGGGCGGCGTTTTCACAAGAAAAAGCCATGCACACGTGTACAATTTTCTTGCATTGCGACGAAAACGCGAATATTTCGCGCGTTTTGCGCGGCCAGAACTGGCGCCGTAAACAGACCTGCGCTCTGGGCGATGCGCCGTTTGAGTCGTCGGCGCGGCAATTCAGTGCGCCGGGATCACGCACAAGGCGCGCTAAAAGGCCAACTGCAACTCCATCATCGTTACGCGCTCCGGGCGCATCTGAAGGAGCGCGGATGTGTAGCCGTGGAAGCCCGTGTACTCGTAATCGGCGACGAGTTTGGTGCGGCGGTCGAGATACCAATTCACGCCCGCGGCCGATTCGCCCGCGCTCTGAGCCGAGGCCGATGGCGACGCATAGACGGGAAAGGCGTTGCGATCGAGGCTGAGGCCGCTGTGACGCAAGGCGATCTCCACGGCGCCCGGACTTCTGCGGCCCCTGGCGAAGGAGATGGGACGCCTGGGGTGGAAATCGGCGTTGCGATTCCTTTCGCCGGTGAGGACGAAGGAACTGGCGATCTCCCAACTGTGGTGACAAAGATAGCGACTGACGCCATCGAAGGAAAGCGTTGCGTTCGAGGCAACGTACTCGGCAAGCACGCCGACGGGACCGTGAAAGTAACTGGCCTGCGGAGACAGGCGCCTGTGCGGCCCGTATGCGACCACACCAGAGTTATAGCGAAAGAAGCTCTGCTGGCCCACCGTTGCATAACTGGGCGGCGGACCATTGTCGTACCCGTCGGAAGCCGCAAAGCCCGCGTTGAGCGGTTGCAGCCAGGAACGGCTGGATGCGGAAAACGGCTTGAAGGCAAGCCGGGCGACGGCTTCCTTGGAACTGCTCCAGGTGAAATTCGCGTTAGCGCCGTCCTCGGCGCTGTTGACAATGCCGATGCTATAGTCGATCGCATCGAACTTCAAGACGCCGTTCAACTGCGCGCCCAGGTGGCGCAAAGGAACCAGGTCGGAGGCCATGGAACGCTCGACGAAGGTCAGATCGCGATCCGAGCGCAGCACCTCAAGTCCGATCGGGGCCTTGAATTTGCCGAGTTCCAATTGCGCGGCCGGAAAGGTTTTCCATTGGATGAAGGCCTCCTGCGCGACGAAATTGCCTCCGGCGAAATCGGGCATGAAGCGAAAGGCGAAATGGTGAGCGAGTGTGCCCTCGGCCAGGGGACGCAGACGGCGAAAGAGAAAGACCTCCCACGGATTGCCCTGCATGTTGGCGGCAAAAATGCGCCCGTCGGCCTGCAGGTAGCCGTGGATGCGCAGTTCGTTCGCGCCATCGCGGCTGGTGAAAATCAGGCCATGCGAGCCGGCCTCGATGTCGTCGTCTTTGAGTGCCGCCGCAGCGGCCGCTGAGGGTGCGGAAACCGGCTGCCAGGCCGCGGCTTCCGATCGGATCTGACAGTTGATCGAATAGGGAGCGATGCACAAAATGAGAAGCGCCGTACTTGGCAACTTGCGGCGGAAGCGGCAAAGAACCATCGTGTTCCTTCCATGAGCCCAGGGATTGCGCGAAGGCTTCCCGAAGTGCGTGTCGTCCTGCGCCGGGGCCGATGATCGGCCCGGCGACATCCTGCCGTTTCCTTCCGACTCCGGTTAATGTGCCAGCCCGGCGTCGTGAAGTGGGCCCGGAGGATTCTGTCCGGTTGAGTCAGCCTGCTGCGCCCTGCCGGATGCGGAAGGTTTTCGCCTGCGTCTCAAGCTGGTGGTCAACAGGTCAGTCAGAAAACCGGCCAGAAGGGCGGTCAACATGGCCACGACGCCGTACGCCCACGGCCGCGTTTCGGCCAGATTCGCCATGTACGCCGGAAAACCAATCTCCTCGACGAGCAGGACAGCCGAGGATTGGGCGACGACGCGGTGACCGCGGCAGGCATAGACCGTCACGCGATAGTTGCCGGGCGCGAAACTCCGCGGCCAATCGAGGTCGAGGGAGTAGGCGGTTGCGCCATTCGTGGAGACGGTCTGGACCGCGCTGGGGTGAACCGCGTAGCTTCCCTCGTGCCTTTTGATCTGGAGAAAATCGGAGATCAGCACGGCGGCGTAGAGCGAATCGGGGACCGCGTCGTTGACGCCGCTCTGCATCGTGCGATTCATCGCACTGCACTTGCAGCGGCAGTACATCTGACAGTGGCCGGCGATCGCGGTCTCGTCGAGGCTGTATCTCCAGATCTCATCGCCGGCGAGCAGGGCCTCGATGGGAGCCGAGGCGTAGCGTAGAAAGACAGCCGGCGCGTTCTTAACGTGAATCTTGTCGACGGCCAGCCAGATGGGGCCAACGCGGCCCTTGCGCTCGAAGATCTGGCCTTGATCGGAACCTTCAATGGCGACGACGATGCCCGCGTCAGCCGGCGCCACACCGTCGATGCGCACGTGTGCGCCATCGTAGAATGCGCCCATCGCGATGCGTTGCGGAGCCAGCGCCGGCGGCGTCATCGGCGGCATGGGCTGCGGCGGCTTCGGGGTTGCGGCCCCGGCGGCGAGCGCGGCCGCGAGGATCAGCGCAGCGGCGGCCCAGCGTTTGGGGCCGCGGAAGACGAGGAGGAATTTTCCGGTTGCGGTTGCCCTCACGCGTTACCTCCCAAGGACGAAAATCGCCGCGGCAGCCGCCTGCTGCAGAGGCTTGAACAGTTCGAGCCGCGCGATCTGCTCAAACGGTACGACGGGCGGCGTCACCAAATCGAAGGCCATCTTCACCATGACGCCAAGCGCCAGAAAGCCCAGCAGGATCATGAGCTGTTCGCCGCGCAGGAAGCGGCTCAGGCGCGCGCCAACCTGAGCGCCTACGGTGGAGCCGACGGCGACAAGCAGGGCCAGAACCAGATCGACGATGTGATTGGAGCCAGCCTGCATGACGGTGGCTCCGGCGCAGGTGAACAGCGCCTGAAAAAGGCTGGTTCCCACGGCGACGTGAGCGGGCATGCGCAGCAGGTAGACCATCATCGGCATGATGATGAAGCTGCCCGCTACGCCCATGATTGCCGTCAGCAGGCCGACCAGAAGGCACAGGGTGAAGGGCAGTAGGACCGAGTGGCGCACGCCGGAATGCGGAAAGTCCATCTGCCAGGGCAGGCGCGCGAGCATGGAGCGACGATGCGGCGCAGCTTCCTTCGGACGGGCCAGAATGCCCATGCGCATTTTGCTCAGGCTGTCGCGCACGATGAAGATGCCGACCAGGCCGAGCAGGACGATATACGTCAGCGAGATCACCAGGTCCGCGCTGCCCAGCTTGCGCAGGATGCTCACCAGATGGACGCCGATGCCGGAGCCGGCCAGCCCGCCCAGCAGCAGGATCACGCCCATCTTGATGTCCACATTGCGCATGCGGAAGTGCGCAGCGAAGCCCGACGAGGAAGTGGCCACGATGGCGTTGGTTCCCGATGCCGCGGCAACGGTGGGCGGAACGCCGACCATCATGAGGATGGGCGTCATTAAAAAGCCGCCGCCGATGCCGAGGAGGCCGGAGAGCAGGCCGATGATTCCGCCGATACCGATGACCGTCCAGATGTGGACCCCGATTCCGGCGATAGGCAGCAAGATGCGCATAAAAAGGACTCCTCAGCAGATCGCGCGCAGGCGAACGGATCGACCAACGGTAAAGCCGCCGGATGAGGCGAGCGGAGAGTGCGTCGTCATGCGTCTGCCTCCTGCGGACGTTCCGGGGACGATTTCATAAAGCCGCCTCCTTGGGCTGCTCGGCGCATGGTTCGCACGGCTCAAAGGCATAGTTTCCGTCAAGAAACTGCTGGACAAACCCGCTCACGGCGGCGGCGCTGGTCATGTACATGTCCAACTGAGAACTACAGGCCATCAGGCGGCCCAGCATGTCGAGTCGCGATTCCATCTGTGCGGCCGGCGCTTTTTTGAACCAGGCATTGACCAGATCGCCACGACGTTCGGCATGAAAACCGTAGTGCGTAAGACAACTTTGCAGGAAGTGTGCGCGCAGAGTGCGGCGATCGCGCGTCGCGCCGCCGCCGGCAAAGCGGAAGGAGATGGAATTGTGAACGGTGAGATCGCAGATGCAGGCATCGACCAGCGTGAAGTGATAGGCCAGACGCGAGTTCAGATTCATGTACTCGTCGGAGACCAGCAGATAGCTGCGTTCGCCCAGCGCGCGAACGGGTCCAGCGGGCAATGCCAGCGAGGTGGTCATCACCGAGGCCAGATCGCCAAAACTCGCTGGAATTTCGCGGGTCCAGGAGACGCCCGGATGCGTGACGCCGCGCCAGAAGGCATGGAAGGGACGCGAGAGAATCTGCTGCGGCGTAACGCCGGCTCCCGGTGCGTCCGCATGCGCAAGACCGCCGCCCAGATCGAGAACTTGCAGGTTGACAGGAGCGGCGGTGAGCAATTTTCTGGCGCAGGTGACGCCTTCTATCGTCTCGGCGTCGTTGGCGGCGAACATGGACTGAATGGCCTTTTCGTGGCAGAAGCGCAGGATGTCGTGCGCCGATTTGCAGCCGGCCGTGCGGAAGTCGAAGGCGAGCGGATCCTGCACGTGGAGGGTGAGCATCCGCTGGTGGACCGGATCGCGCCGTCTTGCGTTGTCGCGCTCCGACGCATGCGGTTCGAGATTCCGCTCCGGCCAGTGCTTGCCTGCGTAGAGGCGCGGCTGCACGGCGTCGAGACTGATCGGAGCGCCGTCGCGCAGCTTTTCGAAAACACCCTGAAGCTGAAAGACCGAGGGAATGGCGAACTCGCGCAGAAGCGCCGCGGCGTGGCCGGTCGGATTGCCCCACTCGGCGACCAGGCCGGAGATGCGCGGCAGCACCTCGACGATCTCCGGCGAGGCCTTGCGCAGAAACAGAATCGCGCCCTGCGGAGTGGCGGCCAGCGAATCGGCGTCCGTGGCCAGATGCGCCGGGCCGGAAACGCGGCCGGGATAGACGGTGCGGCCGCCGGTCAGAAGCGGTTCGTCCAGAATGCGCGCTTTCCTGCGCAGGGTGCGCGCGTTGGCCAGCGCCAGTGGACGCGACTGCACCACCCAGAGCCGGTCCTCTTCGTCGAGCGCCCATTCCACGTCCTGTGGGCAGCCGAAGTGATCCTCGATGCGCACGGCCCATGCGGCGAGCGTCTGCAAGTGGCGCGCGGCCAGTGCGGGACGGACGGATTCTTCACCGCAGAGCGGCTGAATCTTAACGCCGCCGCCGGGACGGAGGACGGTCCGTTCCCCCTTGTGCGCGATCTTCTCTTCGAGGACCGGGTGGTGCGCCTTGCGCGAGAGAACGATCAGGTCCGCAGCCGCGCCGTTGCTGGCGGCTTCGCTGCCCAGCCCCTGGGACGCCGCGATCCATAGCGCTTCACTGCGGGGATTTTTGGGATCGCGCGTGTACAGAACGCCCGAAGCCCGGGCGCGCAGAGTGCGCAGACACAGTACGGCCATCGGGCTTTCCACATCCGGCAGCCCGGCTGAGAGACGATAAAAGAGGGCGCGCGCGTTGAAGCGGCTGGCGACCACGCTCCGGTAGGCGTGAACCATCTCCTCCATGGGCACGTTGAGCAGGCTGAGGAACTGGCCGGCGAAGGTTCTTTCTCCGCCCTCGCCGATGGCGCTTGAACGCACGGCCAGACCGGCCTCGGCAGTCGCCAACGCCCGTGCGCGCTCGGTGAGCTCTGCCTCGATCGCCCTGGAAATGGGGAGCTGCCGAATCCGTTCCGTGAGTCGCAACGCGACTGCCTGCAGGGCACGATGGTCGTTCAGGTCGAGGCGGCGCGCCGCCTCGCGAACCTCTTCCCAGAGCGGCGCGCCGCAGAACTGGCGGTAGGCCTCAGCCGTCAGCACAAACCCGTCAGGAACGGGCAGATGGAGCTTGTTCGCGATCTCGCCGAGATAGGCGGCCTTGGCGCCGACTTCGCTCTCCACGCGGCGATCGACTGCGGAGAGATCCCGCGCCAGGGGCGGATGCTCTAACTCCTCCCGCCCGGCCAGATAGGAAACAACTTCGTTGCGCTGCATTTCGACCGAGGCCGTCAGGCGCGTCCATCGCTTGCCGGTCAGGTTTTCGAGCGCGGCCACGACGCATTCCAACCGGTCGAAGAGAAGGCCGACGCGGCCGCCGAGCACTTTGCGGCTGGCGGGAGCGAACTGCAGGTCCTCCTGCATGCCGGCCATCGCCTCCAGGCACTCGTTGTTGAGAGACAACAGCCGGCGAAAGCTGGCGTACTTGGCTCGAATTGTCTGTTCCGGAAAATCGGGATTCGTGCCCGGTTTCCGCCACCAAGGAACCATGGTGTCACCTTCTTGCCGCGTTTGGCCGCGTTGCTGCGCAACTCCGCGAGCAGGAGCCGGCCATCGTCCAAACCGGAGTCGGGAGCAAGCCGCCGACGGCACCCACGAGACCGAAAAAGAGACCACGGCCGCTCCCGATCGCAACCGGAACGAACATATCGTCGCTGATTCCCGCTGCCGGTACATGCAAGTCCATATCGCGCCTCCTTTTTCTGTCCGCTGGTGGAAGTGGATCACCCGCGCATGGGTGGCATGAGCTGGTCGAGATCGAGACCGGTCACGCCCGGAATGCCCATGGCGATCTGTCGCACGTCTTCAAGTTGGGTGGAGACGGCGAGCTTTCCCTGGAGCGTAACGACGCCGTCGTGGGCGCTGGCTTCCAGTTCCAGCCCTTCGGTTTCAGGCGTGACGGCCAGGGTGGCGCGTACCTTGCTGGCCAGCGCCAGGTCTTCGAGCGCGCGCTGGCAGACCGGCGTCAGCTCGAAGCAGCGCCGCCGCGCCGCCGCCTCGATGATGTGGCAGGCTGTATCGATGCTCATCTGCGCCAGGTTCAGCACCAGGTCGTAGAGGGTCGGATCGCCCCAGTTCACGCCGTAGAGATAGCTCGTCCAGCGCTGCCGGTGCTCGTCCATCTTCTGGATGTAAGCGATGGCCTCGCTGCGGGTGTAATTGAGGCGCTCATGCACCAGGCGCACGCGAAAATCGAGCGGGGCGATGACGCGGGTGCGCAGAATATGATTGCCGCTGCCGAGCAGCAGATGGCCGGCCAAGCCGTGATAGATCACCTTGCCGGTGCGCACTTCCTGGGCCAGCGCGTCTTGAATCAGAGCCAGATATTTATAGCGATTATGGCTGAACCGCTCCAGAAAACCGGGAGGGGATTCGAGCGCCTTGCGCAAATCCGCCTGCGAGATGCCATGCACCGCGGCGCGCTCGACAATCGCATCGCGGCCGATGCAGCGATAGCCCAAATTGGCCGCCAGGCACTCGGCCATCGTTTTGCCGCCGCTAAAGGAACCTCGGGAAATCGTGACAACCGCCATGTCGATCACCTTTTCTGCGCCGGCCCGCGCAGCTTCAAAGCCGCGCGGGCCGACAACAGCCCGACTTGCGCGTTTTTCCGGGCCCGTTGGAGGGCCGGTCCGTTCCGGTGATTTGGAGCCGGCTACTTCTTGGTCTGGACCTCGCCCGTCGCGGCCTGGTGCAGTTTGACTTCCACCTTGTTTTCGAGCGTGTCGTAGTACTGCTTGAGGATCGCGATCACCTCGGGCTTCGAGAACTCGGCCGGCACCGGCTTGCCTTCGCTCATCAGCTTGCGCAGAAGAGTTCCAGAGAGCAGCAGACGCGCGCCGCCTTGATACTTGCCGTTGTCGTCGATGACGGCCTTGCTCTCGTGCGGACAGGTCTTCATCGAGGCCATGCTGCCGCACTCGTAGCAGTAGAAGGTCCAGTCCATCGAGAGCGGCTGGGTCTTCAGAGCGCCGGCCGGAATCTCGTTGAAGATCTTCTGCGCGTCGAAGGGGCCGTAGTAGTCGCCCACGCCGGCATGGTCGCGGCCCACGATCAGGTGCGAGCAGCCGTAGTTCTGGCGGAAGGTGGCGTGCAGCAGCGCCTCGCGCGGCCCGGCGTAGCGCATCTCCAGCGGATAGCCGCCCTGCAGCACGCGCTCCTTGCGGAAGTACTTGTTGATCAGGGTGTCAATGGCCTTCACGCGCACATCGGCCGGAATGTCGCCGGGCTTGAGCTTGCCGAGAAGCTGATGCACGTAAACGCCGTCGCAAACCTCGACGGCGACCCAGGCCAGGTAGGCGTGCGAGTTGTGCATCGGGTTGCGCAGTTGCAACGCTGCGACCGTGCTCCAGCCGCGCTCCTCGAAGACCTTGCGGGCTTCGGCGGGGCGCTGATAGATGCCGGCGAACTCCTCGGGAAAGTAGGTCTCCGAAAGCACCTTGACCGGGCCGGCCAGATTGACGGCGGCCTGCTCCATCACCTTTTGCACGCCGGGGTGCTTCGGATCGACGGTGCGGAAGACCTCCTTGCACTCGTGGTCCTTGTCGATGGCGTACTTCTCCTCGACCTTCATCGTGCCCACCAGGGAGTCGGTCTCAACGTCCCAAAGCGCCACTTCCTCGCCGGGGGCGATCGACTTGGCCAGTTCTTCCTCGGCCGAAAGCGTGATGGGAATAGGCCAGAAAAGATTTTTCTTGCTGGGCATCGAGTAGGTGTCGCAGCAGCCCTTCCAGTCGTCGCGGCCCATGAAGCCATCAAGCGGCGTGAAGGCGCCGATGCCGAGCATGATCAGGTCGCCGGTCTCCCGGCTGGTGAGCGGAACCTTCTTCAGACCCGCGGCCTTGCTGGCTTCTTCCGTTCTGGCCTTGCCTTCCAGAAGAAGCGGTTTCAACTCCGGACTTCCATGCGGTGGAACGAGTTTGCTCATGTGTATTCTCCTCAAACGATGATAGATTCTGGATGGCAATACTCCAATTAACGTCAGGCTGCGCCGGCCGCCGCGACGCCCGCAGGCGCTTCGGACCGGGCTCTTTGCGTGACGCCCGCCAAGTAGATCGCCAGCGGGCGGTAGACCAGGTGCGCCCACTTGCCAAAGGGCACTTCCACGGCCAGCATGGGGACCGCGATCATCAGATGGACCTCGTAGGTGACGTAGGTGGCCATCGGCAGGCCGGCGATCCGGAAGAGGTTCATCAGGATGCCGCTCAACGCGGTCAAAAAAAGGAGGATGGGAAAGAGCCAGTCGGAGAGGTGGCTGAAGCGGTGCATCTCCGAGCTTTTCGCGATCCGGTCGGCCATGATCCAGAGCGTGGCGATCACGAGCGCCGCCGTTGCGTAGTAGCCGAGGAAGCTGGTCCAGTGAAAGCTGCTGTCCTCGATCTGGAACCACGGCAGGAAGACGACCACCAGCGTAAACATGGTCGCGTAGCCGGTGACGAGGACGAAGTGCCGGAGCCAGTTCTTGAAGGCGTTGCGGTCGTCGCAGGACTTCCAGCGCAACTGGAAGGCGCCCTGGACGATCAATTCGCGCAACTCGGCGGCGTAGGCGCTCAGGGGAATCTTCCGGCCCGCGGTGAGAAACCGGAACATGCGCAGGGCGTTCGTGAGCAGCAGGAAGCTCAGCAGCAGGGCCAGCGTGAGATCGCCCTTGTGCACCATCGCCGCCGGAGCGAACTTGTCGAGCATGACCGTGCTGAGGGCCTGCGGCGTCGAGTGGTGCAGCAGGCCGAAGCCGAAGCTCTGCGGCAGGGTGAAGAGCAGCCAGACCACGAAGGCCACCAGCGCAAGCGCACCGAACTCCCAGGCGGCGGAACTGTAGAGCAGGCGCGAGATGCCCGTCCAGTCGTACTGCGTGGTCAGGTAGCGGCGCAGCGACATCATGTTTTCGGCCGGGTTGGCGTCGCGTGGGCAGAGCCGCGAGCAGTCGCCGCAGTAGAAGCAGAGCCAGGGGCCGGGGTCGGCCATCAGCTCGTCTTTCATGCCCCACTGCGCCAGCAGCATCTGGCGGCGCGGAAAGGAATTTTCTACGCTCGACAGGGAGCAGGCCGAAACGCAGGTGGCGCACTGGCAGCACTTGTTGAAGTGGCCGCCGCAATGGCTTGCCTGGCGGAGAAACTGCCGGTCGGGACGGATGGAGCGCGCTTGTGCCATCGCTAAAATCCTTTGTATGGATTGGGGCCCAGTTCGCGGACGCGCGCGACAAAATCGTCGATCGTCTGCGGAAGGCGGCCGTAGTCGTCGATGCCCAGCTCGACCAGCTCGACCCGTCCGGCCTCCAGTTGCAGCCGTTCGAGCGTGTCTTTCACGTTGGTCAGGCGGCGATTGGCCAGTTCGCTGCCGCGGATGAAGTGGCACTGGTAGTCGTCGCCGAACTTGCAGCCGAGCAGCAGCACGCCGTCGATGCCGCGCGAGAGCGCATCGGCGATCCAGACGATATTGAGCGAGCCCAGGCAGCGCAGGGGAACGATGCGCACGCTGGCGTCGTAGCGCGCGCGGTTGCGGCCGGCCTGATCGAGGGCCGGGTAGGCGTCGTTTTCGCAGGCGAAGACCAGAATGCGCGGCTTGTCCTCGAACTCGT
>JAJYFB010000139.1 GCA_021785495.1 Acidobacteriota bacterium
CCGGCCACCTCCCCATGGGTTCCACGCCGCCAATGGGAGCCGCCCAGCGTGGCCATGGCCACCATTGCCGCGCAGATCGACCATCACGACGTGCGCGTCGCCGATATGGTCGTCTGGCGCAAAAAGGCCGTGCCCCGCTTTCTCGATCTGCTGCGCCGGTTCCGGCCGCAGGTCGTCGGCTTTACGTCGATGACCTTTCAGTACGAAACGACGGTCGGTCTGGCCTATCTCGCCCGGCAGTTCGATCCCTCGATCCGCACCGTTCTTGGCGGCTATCACGCCACGCTTTTTTCCGAAACGCTCGCCGCCAGCGCCGATGCGCGCTTCTGGGACTTCCTCGTGCGCGGCGAAGGCGATTTCCTCTTCGGCGAGCTGCTCGACAGCCTCGAAGCGGGCGGCCGCGGCATGGACAGTATCCTTGGGCTTTCGTGGCAAGAGGGCGGCGTTTTTCATCACAATCCGCCCCGCCCGCTCGAAGAGCTCGACCGCATCCGCATTCCCGCCCGCGACAAGCGCGTCGCCAAGGGCTTCCACATGTACTTCCGCCGCGCCGATGTGATCGAGACCTCGCGCGGCTGCCTGCACGGCTGCAATTTTTGCAGCATTCGCGAGATGTACGGCCGTTCCTTTCGCGTCTTTCCTCTCGACCGTGTGCTGGCCGACATCGAGGACGCCTACAGCCGCGGTGCGCGTCACATCTTCTGCACCGACGACAACATCACCCTCGACATGGACCGCTTCGAGAGCCTCTGCGACGGCGTCATCGGCCTCAAGCTGAAAAACCTGATGTTTACCACGCAGGCCAGTCCCATCGGCTTCGCGCATCGCCCGGACGTTGCCCGCAAGATGGTCGAGGCCGGCTTCGTCTCCATCTTCCTCGGCATCGAGAACGCCTCCACCAAAAACCTCAAGGCCATGCACAAGCCGAACACGCTCGACACCATTCGCCGCGGCGTCCAGGCCCTGCAAAAAGAGAAGATCATCGTCATCGCCGGCATCATCAACGGCCTGGCTGAGGACGACCCCGAGAGCATCCGCGAGAACTACGAGTTCATCCGCGGCCTCGGCATCACCAGCGTGATGGATCAGATCATGACGCCGTACCCGAAGACCCCGTTGCGCGCCGAGATGATCGACGACCATCGCGTCGCCAACCTTGGGGATTTCCGCTGGTACGACGGCTACTTCAGCAACGTCCGTACCCACCAGCTCAGCCCCGCGCAACTGAACTTCCTGCGCTGGAAGATTCGCCGCGAGGTCATCGGCATGTGGCGCGCCACGCCCGGCGACTGGAAGTTCTTCAAGGGATATACCTGGCTGTGGGAGTTTGGCCTGCGTCACATCGTCTGGCTGAACGAGCGCCTGCTGGAGCGGCTCTTCGGCCTCGAAGGACGCTACAAGCTGCAAATGCGCCACTTTCTCCAGTTGAACGACTTCGGCATTCGGGTTCCCGGCCGCGAGCGCCTGGAGTGCTACCACCCCATCTATGGCGACGCGCGCGATCCCTACCTCGATACGCGCCAGAGCCTGCTCCAGGCCGAGCTGCCCATCCACTGACGCGCGCGCCGGTTCAAGCCGTGCAAGTTGCCGCTATTCGTACTTGAGCGCGTCGACCGGATTCATCTGCGCCGCGCGCGTGGCGGGAACGGTGCCGAAGACGACACCCACCAGCGTAGCCGCGGTGAGCGCGATCAGCACCGAGAGCCACGAGATGGGGAAGTCGTAACCGGTGAAGAAGCGAATGGAAAGCGGCAGCGCGAGGCCGACCAGGCTGCCGACGATGCCGCCGGTCAACGAGATCAGCACGGCCTCGGTGAGAAATTGCAGCTTGATCTCGCGATCGGTGGCGCCGAGCGCCTTGCGGATGCCGATCTCGCGGATGCGTGAGCGCACGTTGGCCAGCATGATGTTCATGATGCCTACGCCGCCCACGGCCAGCGTCACGGCGGCCACCATGACGAGCATCGCCGTCAGGGCGATGGCGATTTCGTTGGCCGTCACCAGCAGGTCGGTGAGCGTTTGCGCCTTGTAGACGGAGTTCTTGCGGTGCCGCAAGCTGATGGCGCCGATGATTTCCTTCGAAGCGTCGGGAACCTCGTCCATGGTGCGCATCGAGAAATAGATCTGATCGACGCGCTCGGTTCCGGTGAAGTAGCGGGCTACCGAGTAGGGCACGAGAATCGTTTCGTCGGTAATCTCCGACATTCCAAAGTCATCGACACTTTCCTTGAAGACCCCGATGATCGTAAACGGGATGCCGAGGATCTGGAAGGTGCGCCCGACGGCGGCGTCCGTTGTGCCGTAGCGCTCGCGCGCGAAAGTCGTGGTGACAACGGCGCACTTGAGGTGCGTGACATCGTCGGTCTGGTCAAAGAATCGTCCGTCGGTCACAATCAGATTGCGGATGAACTGGTAGTCGGGATTGACGCCCAGAACGGTCGTGTCCTTCTGGATGCCGCCAGGAAAGGCGATGCGATTGTGCATCGAGAGAACCGGCGAGGAGTATAAAATGCCGGGCACCTGCTGGCCGATGGCCTTCTCGTCTTCGCGGGTCAGGTAGTCGGTGTAACGGGCGCGTTCGGCCGCGCTTGCACCGCCGCCGGCGTACTCCACTTCCACCTGGTTGGTGCCGATCTTCTGCAGCAGGCCGAGCACATACTGCCGGCCCGTCAGTCCGATCGTGACCACCAGAATCACCGAAGCCGTGCCGATGACCATGCCCAGGGCCGTCAGCGCAAAGCGCGTCTTGCTCGCGCGGAAGCTGTCGGCGGCCAGCTTCAGAATTTCGCTGAACAGCATGGTCTGGCGTGCGCTTCCCAGCGTCTCCTGGAACGCGGTGTGAGGGCTCTGTTCGGTGGCCGGATTCATACCTCTTTTAGCTTACGCGCTCAGCCTTCGGGGAAGAAACCGGAGCGGTCGTCCCGTCATGCCTGCGTCTCGCGCAGCGCGCGCCACAAGGCCGCCAGCGATGCGAGCGGCAAGGTCTCGGCGCGAGCCTGCGCATCGATGCCCGCGATGGCGAGGGCCGCAACCGCGCGATCGGGCGCGATTCCCGCCGCGCGCAGGTTCTTGGCGAGTGTTTTGCGCTTTTGCGCAAAGGCCTGCCGCAAAAAAGTCAGAAAAGGTTGCTCTTCAACGGCCAGTTCTGCGAAGCGCGGCGCGAACCGCCAGCGAAAAACCGTGGAATGCACCTGCGGCGGCGGCGAAAACGCCGCAGGCGGCAGCGTGAAGAGCGGCGCGGCCGGTCCGTAGAGCTGCACCGTTGCCGAAAGCAGCCCGTAGTCGCGCGTGCCGGGCTCAGCCGTCGCGCGTTCGGCCACTTCGCGTTGCACCATCAGCACGGCCACATCCAGCGCTGCGTGGCTTGCGGCCAGCTTCAACAGAATCGGCGAAGTGATGTAATACGGCAGATTGCCTGCCACAAGGAGCCGCTCGCCCGCCTCAGCCGCGGCGGCGGCAAAGTCGAAGGCGAGCACGTCCTGCTCGACCACATCGAGAACTGCGGCGGCAAACCGTCTGCGCAATCCGGCGGCCAGCTCGCGGTCGAGTTCGACAGCCACCACGCGCCCGGCCCGTGCGGCCAGCTCCGCCGTGATCGCGCCCCGGCCAGGGCCGATTTCGACCACGGTGCGTCCGGCCAGATCGCCAAAAGCCGCCGCAAGGCGCGCGATGGCGTCCTCATCGACGAGAAAATTCTGCCCCAGTTTTGGTTTGCGCCTCATCTGCTCCGATGGTAGACGACCGGGCGGCAGAGGCGTCAGGCCCAAGCCGCAGACGTTGCCCGGTCCACCGGGCCCCCGCAGGAACGAAGCCAACGCACGCAATGAACCTGCGTTTGATCGATCCACCGGTTGCGTCCCGTAGGGACAGGCGAAAATAGCCCAGGCAAAAAGAGCCCAAGGTGGAGCGCAGCGGAACCCTGGGACAACGCGAAGAAGAACCGTACGCGCCCCGGAGGGGCGCGGCGATCCCGCGAGGCAAACAAAAAGCGATTCATGCGATCGCCCTGGCCGGTCCACCGGATTGAGACATCCGCTGCGGCCTGTATGCGATACTCGAAAGGGCATGTACAAACGGATCGTACTCAAGCTATCGGGCGAGGCCCTTGCCGGCGAGCGGGGATTCGGCCTCGATGCGGACAAAGTCGCCGAGATGACCGGCGAAATCGCTGAAATTCACGCGCTGGGCGTCGAGATCGGCCTCGTGGTGGGCGGCGGCAACTTCTTTCGCGGCGTGGCGGAGCAGGCCAAGGAGATGGACCGCGTGAGCGCCGACAACATGGGCATGCTCTCGACGATCATCAACGCCCTGGCCTTGCAGGACGCCCTGGAAAAACGCGGCGTGCAGTGCCGCGTGATGAGCGCGGTCTTCATGAACCAGGTGGCCGAGCCGTACATCCGGCGTCGCGCCGTGCGCCACCTTGAAAAAGGCCGCGTGGTGATCTTCGCGGCCGGCATCGGCAATCCGTTCTTCTCCACGGACACGGCGGCGAGCCTCCGCGCCATGGAGATCAAGGCCGATGTGCTGCTGAAGGCCACCAAGGTGGAAGGCGTCTACAACGCTGATCCCGTGGTGGTGAAGGATGCCGTCAAGTACGACGAGATTACGTACATGGAGATTCTGCGCCAGGGTCTGAAGGTGATGGACCTGACCGCCGTGAGCCTCTGCAAAGACAACAACCTGCCCATGATCATCTTCAATATGAACCGGCCGGGCAACATTCGCCGCGTCGTGCTGGGCGAGAAGGTCGGCTCGCTGGTGACGGCGTGAAAGAAACAGGGACCAAGGGCCAGGGACTAAGGGACTAAGGGACTAAGGGACAAAAAGCAGACATCCCAAAGCCGGAAACGAACGCGCTTCAAGTGGGGCGCTCCAGCCGGAAGCGGTTTTATCGCGCTCTTGTTCGCGGCAGTTTCTTCAGTTCCTTGTCTCTCAGCCTCCAGTTCCTCGGTCCCTCGGTCCCTGGTCCCTTAGTCCCTATGTCTTTCGTCCCTGCCGCTACGGAAACTCGCAAACCCGCTCCGCTCAAGGCCTTGACCGGATTGCGCTGTTTTGCGGCCGTGAATATCCTGCTGTTTCATTTCTCGAATCCCAAGTGGTTTGGCTTCATGGCCCCGGTGGTCGATTCGGGCTATATCGCTGTCAGCTACTTCATCATGTTGTCGGGTTTCGTGCTCGGCTATAACTACAACGAGCGGGCGCGCAATGGCGAACTGGATCGCAAACGCTTCTGGGAGGCGCGCTTCACGCGCATTTATCCCATCTACTTTCTCAGCCTGCTGCTGGGCCTTGGCAACCTGCGCGGCGAGTACGGCTCGCACACGCACGCCATGTTCTGGACCGGCCTGGTGCTGACGCCGCTGCTCCTGCAGGGCTTCATTCCCGCCATTGCCACGTTCATGAACACGCCGGCCTGGACCATGTCGGCCGAGGCGTTTTATTACTTCATTTTCCCCTGGCTGGCCCGGTGGAAAAAGCCCACGCGGATCCGGCCGCATCTGCTGAAGATGACCGCCGTCTGGGCGCTGGGCACCGTGCCCGGCGCGCTCTACATGGTCTTCAACCCCGACGGCATCGCGCACCCGGACCGCTGGAGCTACGGGCACTGGCTCTGGGCGCTCAAGTACACGCCCTACGGGCACCTTTGCAGTTTTGTCTTTGGCGTGATGTTGGCCAACCTGGACGCCATGTTTTCGCGCACTCATCGCGTGCGCCTCTGGATGGGTCTGGCCGGTTTCGCCGGCATTTACCTCTTTGTTTGCCAGGGACCGCGCGTTCCTTTCGCATTGGCGCATGACGGCCTGCTGATGCCGCTGTTCGCCTTCATCATCCTGGGATTGGCCGGAGAAAATCCTCTGGCGCGGGGATTGAGCGTGCGGCCGCTGGTCTTTATCGGCGAATCCAGCTACTGCCTCTACATGTTGCACTTCAACCTGTGGAAGCTTTTGCACCGGTCGCACCTTCTCGACCGGCTGGGCCTGAGCCGCTTCGATCCATGGCTGAGCTACGGGCTGATGATCGCCATGGCGATCTTCGCGCTGCACTTCATCGAAAAGCCGGCCCAGCGCAAACTGCGCCAATGGCTGCACGCGACGAATGTTCTGCGCACGGCCTGACGAAGCGCCAGACCTTCTTGCCTCCTGCAAAATTCAATCAACGCGCACAGCAATGGAAAGGGCGCAGCTTGAGTCGCGTCGCATGACGTTTGGAAGAAAGGGAGTCTTCGGCCCCTGCGCGGCGCTCTTCTCCCTGCCGATGCACCGGAGCTGCATGTTGCGCGTAGCTCGTTCGTACCAGGAAATCAGCGAGACGCCTGGCGTTTCCGCGCACCACCGGCAACTTCGAGGATCGCTTCGACCACCCGCTGGGGCGTGAGTTTATCGACGCGGAGGGAGCGATGCGCCATGCGATAAAGCGGCAGACGCCGCTCGTAGCGGGCTTTCAGGTTGGCACGATCGGCCAGGATGGGACGAGTCCGGTCCGTGCCGCGGCAGCGGGCCAGCGCCGTGGCCAGCGAGACTTCGAGATGAACCAGCAGCGTGCCGGGCGTGTCGAGCAACAGCGCACGCACAGCCTCGGTCTCGATGGCTCCGCCGCCCAGCGCCAAAACGAGTGAATCTTGCGTGACCAGCCGTGCAATCGTGGCGTGTTCTCGCTTGCGGAAACCGGCCTCGCCCTCGCGAGCAAATATCTGCGCGATCGAACAGCCCGCCTTCGCTTCGATCTCCTCATCCACGTCGAGGAACCGCCAGCCGAGCCGCTTCGCCAGCAGCGGACCAGTCGTGCTTTTGCCTGACCCCATGAAGCCGGTCAGAACGACGCGCTGCATCTGCAATCCCGGCAGAGATGCGTCTGAAAAAGTTGCGCTGGTCGAGTCCTTCGCCATTCATCCCAGTATAAAAGCCGGGATCTGCGCGCCGAACGGCAGACAGCGAAGCGGGCCAGGACAGCGAAGTTGACGATCTGTCCGCTTCCTGTTTTGTGGCGGGAGTCTCAGGCGGAAGGAACCAGCCGGTCCTGCGCTGGCCGCGGGGCAAGCTGTGAATCGAAGAGGAACACGGCTCAGAGCCACGAGCGAAGAGGAACCGCTCATGAAGAGAAAGGCGCGATTTTGGCTCTGAATGTTCACGCCGAAACGATTCTGTCGTTACATCGGCTTTACACCGGTTGCGGCCAAGCCCTTTGAGGGGCAAGCAATTGGAAAGCCTCAGCTTTGCCGATGGAGACTTACTGCAGGCCCGTGGCGGTTTCAGCGGCCTGGAAGGGAACCACGAGTGGACGATGCGCTGTGTTCGGCTCGTCGT
>JAJYFB010000140.1 GCA_021785495.1 Acidobacteriota bacterium
TATTAATGCCATCTCCACAATCGTGACACCGGCGCCGTTGGCCGCCACCTTGCGCATGGCGTTCTTGATCTCGTTGGTGACGTGCGGAATCACCTGGACGGTCTTGCCCAGGTAGTCGCCGCGGCGCTCCTTCAAAATGATCTGCTCGTAAATGCGGCCCGTGGTGTGATTGTTGTCGCGCGAAAGGGGTGCGTGCGTAAAGCGCTCATAATGGCCCAGGTCGAGATCGGTCTCGGCGCCGTCGTCGGTGACGAAGACCTCGCCGTGCTGAAAGGGCGACATGGTGCCGGGATCGACGTTGAGATAGGGATCGAGCTTCATCAGGTTGACGCGCAGACCGCGGCACTCCAGCAGGCAGCCGATGGAAGCAGCCGCCAGCCCCTTGCCGAGACTGGACACAACTCCGCCCGTCACAAAGACATACTTTGCCGACATCGATGCACCCTCTTGGTTGGATTGTTGCGATTGGCCGTACTTGGTGGGCACAATCAAGTATGACAGAGGATGGGACCCTCAGGGAAGAAAAAAACGCCAGCAAGGCGGGATCTGCCAAAATTCGCAGAAAAGCCGGACTACACTATGGAGGAAGGCGAGGGAATATGGCAACCAATCGAGTGGAACTACCCCGCGGCAATGGCGGCAAGGGGGTTGCCGGATTCGCTGGGGCAGTGGCAATGGAATTTTCCAAAATCGATCTGGACCGAGGAGACGCCATTTTTGCGTTGCAAACTCCCGGGGGGCCAATCGAAGAATTTTTTCCCCTCAGCAAAATCACCATCGACGATATAGACGACGGGCCAGAGGTGTGGGAAGGATTGCTGAAAGCGATCTTCGACCGATTCAAGGAACAAGATAAAATTCCGAACCTTGTTCACTCCTGTCAGGTGTCCACAGGGAATGACTCCACTGGGGATCCCGCTCTCTATGTGAAGATTCTGGTGAAAAGCACACCGGACATCGACGACCCGGTCATTGCCGAATGGAATCGATTTGCCAACCTGATTCAGGACTGGCTGATTCAGCTCCGGCTTCCGCGTAAGCCCTATATCCAATTCGGAGAATGGCGGAGAAGGCGATAATGTCGTTGCCGGAAGATTTGCTGGAGCAATCTCGATTTCTTTTGACGCGAGAACGTGGCAAGCCCAAGCAAGCCAGCCTCCGCCGAGCGGTTTCCTCGGCATACTACGCGGTATTTCATCTTCTTACTGCGGACGCGGCTTCTCAAGCTGCCCCTCCGGCGCCAGAAGGGCTTCGGGACCGCGTGCAACGCGGCCTGTCTCACGGCACGATGAAAAAGGCGGCGGAAGCTTTCGATTCGAAGAAAGCCACGCCATGGATCGATTCGCTGCTGAAAACGCCTCCGATCCATCCTTCCGTTGCCTCGGTAGCGCGCAGCTTCGTGCGTTTGCAAGAGGAGCGACACAAGGCGGATTACGACGTTGCGGATCGGTTTGACCGCCCCCGTGTTCTTGTGCTGGTCAATGAGGCGGAAAAAACATTTCGTGATTGGAACGCCGTGCGGAACACCGATGACGCACGCCTTTTTCTGGCGTCATTGATGTTTTGGAATCTCTGGTCCAAGTAACGCGGAGTTTCATCATGCACAGACGGATCGGAATCGTGCAGGCCGACATTACGCGGCTGGCGGTTGACGCCATCGTCAACGCGGCGAACACCTCGCTGCTGGGCGGTGGCGGCGTGGAGGGGGCCATCCATCGCGCAGCCGGCTCAAAAGTGATTCAAGTCACTTTTGACATGGCCCCTCGAAGGGTATAACAAAGTTTCTATGTGCTTGGCGATTCCCGGAAGAGTGGAAGAGATTACGACCGACGGCCTCGTCCGCATGGGCAAGGTGAACTTCGGCGGGGTGGTCAAGAAGGTTTGCCTTGACTGCGTGCCCGAGGTCGAGGTGGGCGACTACACCATTGTGCATGTGGGTTTCGCCATCTCGAAGATCGACGAGGAGACGGCCCGGCAGACGCTTGACGACTTCCGCGCCATGGGCGTGCTCGACGAGGAACTGGCCAGCGAAGAACAGGCCTATGCCCGCGCCGCCGAACGGCAGCCCTCGAACTGCCCGGACGGAAGCTGTGAGAACAGCGGAGCGAGCGGTGTTCGCCGAGGGAGCGACGCTAACCCTGACTCCGCTAACTCCGCTGTGAACCCATGAAATACCTGAGTGAATTTCGCAACGGCGCCATCGCGCAGCGAATGGCGCACGAGATTGCGCAGGCCACCACGCGCCCATGGAAGATCATGGAGGTCTGCGGCGGGCAAACGCATTCGATCCTCAAAAACGGCATCGACCAGTTGCTGCCGCATCAGCCACAGGCGAGCGTCGAGATGATTCACGGCCCCGGCTGCCCGGTCTGCGTTACGCCGCTTGAACTGATCGACAAGGCGCTGGCCATCGCCGCTCAGCCCGGCGTCATCTTCTGTTCCTTCGGCGACATGCTGCGCGTTCCGGGCACCGCGGGCGATCTTTTTCAGGTGAAGGGCCGCGGCGGCGACGTGCGCGTGGTCTACTCGCCACTCGACGCCGTCGAGCTGGCGCAGAAACATCCCGAAAAACAGGTTGTCTTCTTCGGCGTGGGCTTTGAGACCACCGCGCCGGCCAACGCCATGAGCGTCCATCTGGCCAAACGGCGCGGGTTGAAGAATTATTCGCTTCTCGTCTCGCATGTGCTTGTGCCGCCGGCGATCGAGGCCATCCTCTCCTCGCCCGGTAGCCAGGTGAACGCCTTCCTGGCCGCCGGCCATGTTTGCAGCGTGATGGGCTACTGGCAGTATCCGCCGCTGGCCGAGAAGTTCAGCGTGCCGATTGTGGTCACCGGCTTCGAGCCGCTTGACCTGCTCGACGGCATCCGCCGCGCTGTGCTGCAACTGGAGCGCGGCCGCCACGAGGTCGAGAACGCTTACGAGCGCGTGGTCACGCGCGAGGGCAATCGCGCCGCGCAGCAACTGCTCCGGGAGGTTTTTGAAGTCACCGACCGCGCCTGGCGCGGCATCGGCGTGATCCCGCAAAGCGGCTGGCGGCTCAACGCCGACTATCGCGCCTTCGACGCCGAAGAGCGCTTTCAGCTTGGCGCGATTCGCACCGAGGAATCGCCGCTCTGCCGCGCGGGCGCGGTCCTGCAGGGCGCCATCAAACCCTCCGAGTGCCCGGCCTTCGGCAAGGAATGCACGCCGCGCCATCCGCTGGGCGCAACGATGGTGTCGAGCGAAGGCGCCTGCGCGGCGTATTACAACTACGGGCGGTTTTTATCGGCCGAGGAGCTGGCAAAGGCGGCCTCCGGCCTTTAGCCGCCTGTGGTGCAAGGAACTCCGCGACGAAAGCCGTCCCTCAGGGGCTAAAGCCCCATTGATTTTTCTGAGCTTGCGGCACGACTCAAGTCGTGCCCTTGCAAAACCCGACTTTCACTACAGGCTGCGAGAGGCTGGAAGCAAGAAGCGAGGAGCTGAAGAACGATGCCCGATCTTTTCCACTGGAGCTGCCCGTTGCCGCTGGCCGATTCCCCAACCATCGTCATGGGCCACGGCGGCGGCGGCAAGCTTGGCAACGAGCTCGTCGAGCACCTGTTTTTGCCCGCCTTTCGCAACGACGCTCTCGAAAATCTGGGCGATGCGGCCGTGCTGGCGGCCGGCGGGGCGCGGCTGGCGATGAGCACCGACTCCTTTGTCGTGCAGCCGCTGTTCTTTCCCGGCGGCTCCATCGGCGAACTGGCCGTCAACGGCACGGTGAATGATCTGGCCGTCTCCGGCGCTACGCCGATGTTTCTGAGCGCGAGCTTTATTCTCGAAGAGGGTTTTCCCCTGGCGCAACTGGCCGCCATCGTCGAGGCGATGGCCCGGGCTGCGGCTACAGCGGGCGTGCAGATCGTCACCGGCGACACGAAGGTCGTCGAGCGCGGCCACGGCGACGGTTGCTTCATCACGACGGCCGGCGTCGGCGTTCTTCGTCCTGGGGTCGAAGTCAGTCCAAAACAAGTGAAAAGCGGGGATGCGGTCATCGTCTCGGGAACCCTCGGCGATCACGGCATGGCGATCCTGAGTGTGCGCGAGGGCCTCGCATTCGAGAGCGAGATTCGCTCCGATTGCGCGGCGTTGAACGGCATGATCGCCGCAGTGCTCGACGCTGCCGGTAATGCCGTCCACGCCATGCGCGATCCCACGCGCGGCGGCCTCGCTTCCACGCTCAATGAAATCGCCCGCTCCTCCGAAGTCGGCATCGTCCTCGACGAGGCCAGCGTTCCCGTGCGGCCCACTGTGCAGTCGGCCTGCGAACTGCTCGGTCTCGACCCGGTCTACGTGGCCAACGAGGGCAAGGCCGTCTTCTTTGTCGCGCCAGAGGCTGCCGATCGCGTCGTCGAGGTTCTGCGCGCCCATCCGCTCGGGCGCGACGCGGCCCGCATCGGCCACGCCACCGCGGAGCACAAGCGCATGCTCGTAGCCCGCACGGCGATGGGCGCCAACCGCGTGATCCCGGTCATGATCGGCGAGCAGTTGCCCAGAATCTGCTGAAGGGATATTCGCAAAGTTGGATCGGCGTTGGCGGGCCACACCGATCTCGTCGGCCGTGGATCGGAAACACCGGCTGAGACCCTGCAAAACCTCGTGTGCGGCGTGCGATCGAGCTGGCGCGCAGAGAGATGATTGGCTCGATTCGATACAGATTTTGTACAATTTCACGACAGTTTGTCCGTTTTTGATTCCCTTGCCCGCGAATTCATCTCGCTGAACCGAATTCTGTGCTTCGCCGGGTAACTCGACGCGATAACTTGCGCGTCCCATGGATTCTTAGAATTCTTCAATCTTGCAAACTCCCGCTCTACAGTAAAAGCAACAGATCCGATCGCGGAATCGATTCCGCGACAGCCCCCACTGAATCGATAGACGCGCCAGCCCTTTTGGCACGTGGCGCTTCCGGTTTCGCGATCTTGAAAGAGAGACTGCTTTCAATTGCTGCGTGTCGTTTTTTCCCTGGCCGGAGCCCTTGCGCTCACGGCGATGATCTCGTGCGCCTCGCCGGCGGCGCTCAAACTGAGCGGTGCGGCAGCAGGCAGCGCCGCGCCGGTCGATGAGTCGCGGACGGTGACGCTTGCAGGCAATGTGCATCCACTGGCCCGTGCCCAGTTCGACCGGGGAGCGGCGGAGTCCAATCTCGCCTTGAAGCAGATGGTTCTCGTTCTTCAATCTTCGCCAGAGCAACAGAGCGAGCTGGATGCGTTGACCACCGCCCAGCAGGATCCGCATTCTCCGCAGTATCGCCAATGGCTGACGCCGGCCGAGTTCGGCGCGCGCTTCGGCGCCAGCGACGCGCAACTGGCGCAGGTGACGGCGTGGCTTGCCTCGCACGGGTTCGCCATCGACGAAGTCTCCGCAGGACGCAGGACGATTCTCTTCTCTGGGACGGCCGGTGAGATTTCCAGCGCGCTGCACACGGCGATTCACTCCTACCGCGTCGATGGCGCGACGTACATTGCCAATGCGGAAGACCCGCAGATTCCCAGCGAACTGGCGGGTCTGGTTGCCGGCGTGGTTTCGCTGAATGATTTTCGGCACATCTCCCAGGTTGTCTCCATGCGGCCAATGACCTCACGCGCGCAGTACTCGGCCGGCGCCACGCATTATATTTTTCCTGCGGATTTCGCCGCGATCTACGACCTCAATCCGCTGTTCAGCGCGGGGACAAAGGGCGCGGGCGCGACGATCGCCATTGCCGGACGCAGCCAGATCAACCTGAGCGACGTGGCCAGCTTCCGCGCGACGACAGGACTTGCGGCCAACCCGCCCACGGTGATTGTCGATGGAACCGATCCCGGCCTTGTTGCGGGCGATCAGAGCGAATCCACGCTCGACGTGGAATGGAGCGGCGCGGTGGCGCCCGAGGCACAGATCGATCTGGTGGTCGCGGCCTCGACGGCGACCACCGATGGCATCGATCTGGCGGCGCAATACATTGTGAACCACGCCATCGCGCCGGTGCTGAGCGTCAGCTACGCCAGTTGCGAGCAGGAGATGGGCGCAGCCGAGTTGAAGTTTTATCACGACCTTTGGGAGCAGGCGGCCAGCGAGGGGATCAGCGTCTTTGTCGCATCGGGCGATGCGGGCGCGGCCGGCTGCCAGTCGGGAAATTCGACGACAGGAACGGAAGCCGCCGTCAATGGCATGTGCAGTTCACCGTACGCAACCTGCGTGGGCGGCACGGAGTTCAACGAGGGGACACAAGCCGCTTCGTACTGGTCCTCGGTCAACTCTTCGACCTACGGATCGGCCCTCGGCTACATTCCGGAAGAGGTGTGGAACGAGAGCGCGCTCGACGGCGGATCGGGACTGTGGGCCTCGGGCGGAGGCGCGAGCACGGTGTACGCCGAACCGTCGTGGCAGCAGGGTCAGAGCGGCGCGGATGCGGCCGGTGGCATGCGTGCCGTGCCAGACGTTTCGCTCGCGGCAGCCGATCACGACGGATCGTTTCTGGTGGAGGGCGGATCGCACTGGATCATTTCCGGAACTTCGGTCACGGCCCCCGAATTTGCCGGCCTCATGGCGCTTGTAGTCGGCAAGAATGGCGGCACGGGCCAGGGCAACGCGAATCCTCGTCTCTACGCATTAGCCAGCTCCGCCAACGGCGCATTTCACGCCACCCCCTCGGGCAATAACACCGTTCCCGGCGTCACCGGATTCACGGCGGAAGGCGCCAGCTACAACCTCGGCACAGGGCTTGGATCCGTGGACGGCGCGCTGCTGGTGAACGATTGGAGCGCGTCCGCATCCGATCAGAACGGCCAGGGCGGCCTGGCGACTCTTGCCGTGACCGCTGCTGCACAATCGGCAACGGTTGTCGCTGGCGGCGCAACAACGTTGCAATTCGCGATCGTCCCCGGAGGAGCCTTTACGGGCAACGTGACCTTGAGCCTCAGTGGTCTTCCCAGTGGAGTCACGGCTACCTGGTCCGCAAATCCAATCGTGCTGGGTGCCGGCGCCAGCACGACGAGCGTATCGCTGACGCTGTTGGCCGCCGCGGGGGTGGCTGCCCGATCTTCCTCTGTCGTGGTCGCAGCCTCCGGCGATGGGCTGACGGCGGCTGCGCCCTTGACACTGACGGTCGCCAAGCAAGGGAGCGGTTGCGGTTCCTTTGGCTTGATGCCGGTCAGTTGCAAGCCTCAGCCGAGGTGGCCTTCTTTTTAGCACCCGCGTAGACGCCAACCCGCAAGGGATGAAACGTGGTTGGCCAGGGCAAACGCATTGCAGCTTGCGGGATGATTTTGTTTGGAAAGGGCACGGCTTCAGC
>JAJYFB010000141.1 GCA_021785495.1 Acidobacteriota bacterium
CGCGCGGCGTACTACGCCGCGCGCCGTTTCCTGCCAGTGGTGGAGACGGCGCGCGGCGTTGAAGATACAACGCAAAGAAGGAGACTTCCGCCGGCCAATTCGGGGAGTAAAGACCGGCCGAAGAAGCGAATTAATGGAAAAACGCCGGCCAACGCGTTGCGTTCGCCGGCATGTGCGTCAGGCGGCTTGCCGGGCGGCGCGGAAGCGGCGCAGAGCCTCAGCGCCGAGCGCAAGCATCCCCAGGCCGCTCAGAATCAGGCTCGACGGCTCGGGCGTGGCCGTGACTCCGGCCGGAAGCATCGCGCCCGTGTTGTCGTAGGCCAAACCGTTGACCGTCAAACTCAACTGTCCCGACTTATTGACGCCTTCATTCAGCGAAACCCAGCCGTAATCGGTTCCCCCGGCGGCGGGAGAGAACTTGAACAGCTCATAAAACGGCGAGGCTCCAGGCATAGTCGATGAATGCCCGCCCCCAGAAGAATTCGCCAGGTAACCAATCTGCAATTTGTTGACGCTTGCCGCAGATATTGATTTCCAGGCTACGCCGAAGGACGTCCAGGTTCCGGCCAGCTTGCCGTTGCCTTTTTGCACGGCGACGTTCATGGCGGAACGTATCGATGAGCTTCCGCTGAAGCTTTTGGACGCGAGGAAGCCCAGGTGGAAGCTGTTGGTGACCGCAACATTCAGCGAATTGGTGCCGCCTGCAACCGGTGGTGTCAAGGTGGAGTTCACCGGCGTATACAGCACGCTCGCCTCGGCCGCACCGGGCGAGATGGCCAAAGCTCCCGCGCCCAAGGCCGTCAGCGAGGCCAGGCGTGCCATGTTCTTCTTTCCGATCTTCATCGAAACCTCCCTTTCTCTGTTCCCGCAGACTCAGCCAAGGCCACAATGACTTGCACCGCATTCGGCGAGCGCCAAAGCGGACCTTGCTGATCGAGGTTGATCGAGACAACTTCTGCCGCGTGGGAGAGGGGAGAGAAGAGCGCGCCAGAATCTCGTTGTAGTTGCCTCATGCTACCACAGTTTCTGTGCCGCGGCCATGAAAATTGAAACCGGCCCAGCGGCGGGTCACTCGAATCTGCGGGCATGAAGAACGAGTGCGGCGGAGGCAAAGTGCCGTGCGCTGGGGGAGCGGCGCATGGTCTCGGCGCGGCCGCCCAACATGCCGGCGGATCGAGCGGCACGGCGCGGCGGAAGACTCGCCGGTCAAGTCTGTCCAGCGGCGTCAACAGCGGCGAAGCTTGTCCTGCTATTGCCCGGTCATTGCGCAGAGAATGGCGCGGGCGGCGCGCTCGTCGCCTTCGTGGGAAGAAACCATCATGTTATACAGCAGCGGATCGCGCCAGTTTTCGCCGTAGACGCGCTTGAGGTAATAGGCGCGTTCAGTATCGGCGGAATGGGCGCGCCGCTCCAGTTCCGCCTCCGCGTCGATGCCGAGCCGGGCGCGCAGCGTGCGCAGCCGGTCGGCGAGCGGCGCATAGACGAAGACGTGGAAAACATCCGGCTGATTGCGCAGGATGCACTGCGCGCCCCGGCCGACGATGACGCAGTGGCAGTTGGCGTGCGCCTGCTCGACGACATGCCGCGACAGCTCGGTCATGCGCTTCTCGTTGAAGGGATCCTTGAGGACGACGCCGAGCGAAACGGCCGCGCCGGCGCGGACGGCGCGATGCCGCATGCGCTCGATCATCGACTTGGTGCACTCGTCGTGGTGGGAGACAAGATCAGCGTCCACCTGCGCCGCGCCGGCAATCTGCTCGATCAGTTCCCGGTCGAGCAGTTTCCATCCCAATTCCTTGGCCAGAATGCGCGCCACGCTGGCCCCGCCGCTGCCGAACTCTCTTGCAATCGTCAAAACCCGATAGTCCACTGTTCTCTCCCGCGCCGCTTTACTGGGCGGCTGGCGCAACCAGATGGCAATCTTCGACGTGCGGTTTTCGCCGCCTTGCATATTCGCGCGCGGCTTGGATCAGGCCCGCCGCCCACTCCGGTGTGGCGACAGCGTGAAGATGCGTATACCCGCCCATTGTATTGCCGCGGACGAGAAACTCCCGGCCGACGCCGCATCCGGAGCCGCGCAGCACGCGACAGGCGCTGGCCATCGCCACGGCGTCCTCGCGGATGCGCGAGTAATGAAACTCGTGGCCGCGCAGAACGACGCCTTCGGCGTAGAAAGGATTGGGCGCATCGACCTTCAGTTCGCTGTAGCCGTGGCCCTGCGGCTTGGCGAGCAGCTCGACATCGACGGGAAAGACGCCGGCCATCGCGTAGCGGCGTCCCTGCCAGGCGAGGCTTTGCGCCAGCAGAATCAGCCCGCCGCATTCGGCGTAGATGGGAAGCCCCTCCTCGCTGGCTCGGCGCAGCGCCCGCAGAAAACCGGCGTTGGCCGCAAGTTGCTGGGCGTGCGTCTCCGGAAATCCTCCGCCGATGTAGAGCGCGTGCAGCCCTTCGGGCAGATCGCCAGCCGTGAGCGCGGAAAGCGCCACCAGTTCCGCACCGGCGCGTTCCAGGGCTTCGAGATTTTCCGGATAATAAAAGCTGAAAGCCGAATCACGCACGTAGCCAAGGCGCAGCCCGTGCGCATCGGGCGCGGGCAAAAGCCCCGCCGAGGCCGTTTCAAGCGGAGGCGCGCTGCGGGCGATCGTGAGAATCGCGTCGAGATCGAGCCGGCCCTCGACCAGCTCAAGGAGCGATTGCCCGGCTTGATGCGTATCGCCAAATTCTTCGGGAGGAATCAGGCCCAGATGCCGCTCGGGGATCGGAGGCGTGTTCCTGCGGGGCAGTGCGCCCACGACGGGGATGGCGCAGGCCGTTTCGATGGAGGCGCGTAGAACGCTCTCGTGCCGTCCTCCGCTCACGTTGTTGAGCACGACGCCGCGAATGGAGACGCGCGGATCGAAATGCTGGCAGCCGAGAACCAAAGCGGCCGCCGTGCAGGTGGTTTTCGTCGCATCCACGACCAGCAGAACCGGAATGGAGAGTAACCGCACGAGAGCGGCGCTCGAATGCGTGCCGGCTGCGTCGAAGCCGTCATAGAGGCCGCGATTGCCCTCGACGAGATTGACGCCCGCCGTTACGCCGTGCGCGAGAAACGAGGTGCGCACGGCGTCGGCATCCATCAGGTAGGTGTCCAGGTTGCGCGCCGGATGGGCCGAGGCCCACGCCAGCCACGAAGGGTCGATATAGTCAGGGCCTTTTTTGAAGGCGCGCACCTCGACGCCTGCGCGGCGCAGCAACCAGAGCACTCCCAGAGAGACAACGGTCTTCCCCGCGTCGCCCGAAAGACCGGCGACGAGCAAACGCGGCATCGAACGGACGCCGGCCGCGATGGAATCCCCGCGCGACAAGCCTACTCCACGCCTTCCTTGGGCGGAAGCTGAATGTACGAGCCGCCGAGGTAGCTATAGATGCAGCGGCCGGAGTCGATGAGGATGCGGATCGCCTTCTTGCAGTCGTCCTTGCCGCATTCGGCGTCGCCGTGCCGCGCGATCATCTCTTTGGTCAGGTCGCCGGCCTTCAGGTTCTTTTTGCCGGCGCAATCGGATACATATTGATACATTTCCTCTGCAAGGGTCTCGATGGGAACTGCCATGGCTACTATCCTCCTGCCTGATGCGGGCCTGGTTGAGCGGGCCTGGTTGAGTTGAAATCCGCGAGTTGCCGCAAGCGCTCGCGAAGGCGCACCACTTCGCCGACGACCAGCGTGGCCGGCGGCTCGATCGCGGCGCGCCGCACCTCGTCGGCGATGGAGCCGAGCGTGGCCGTGACCACGCGGCCGCCTTCGCAAAAAGCCATCTGGATCATGGCCGCAGGCGTCTCCGGGGAGCGGCCGGCGGCGATCAGCTTGCTCGCAATGGTTGCGACGTTATGCACGCCCATAAGGAAAACCGCAGTGCCGATGCGCGCCACGGCCTCCCAGTCGACGCGATCTTCGTGTCCGTCGGCGCTGTGGCCGGTCACAATCGTCACGGCCGAGGCGGCGTCGCGATGCGTCACGGCGATGTTGGCGCTGAGCGGCGCCGAAAGGCAGGACGAAACGCCGGGAACGACATCGAAGGCAATGCCGTGCTCGGCCAGGTACTCGATCTCTTCGCCGCCGCGGCCGAAGAGGAACGGGTCGCCGCCCTTGAGCCGGACCACGCTTTTGCCTGCGTGCGCTTCTTTGACCAGCAACCGGTGAATCTCCTCCTGGCGGGTGGCATGGCCGTGCTCTTTGCCCATGTAGATTTTTTCCGCAGTGGGCTTGGCCAGGGCCAGAACGCCGGATTGAATCAGCCGGTCATAGACGAGCACGTCGGCTTCGGCGATGAGGCGGGCGGCGCGGACGGTCAGCAGGTCAGGATCGCCAGGACCGGCGCCGACCAGCACAACCTTGCCGGGCCGGAGAATCGGCTCGCGATCGCGCGCCGCGTGCTGCTCTCCCTTGGAATTTTCTGCTCGCGTCATTCCGCTCTCTCTGTGCCCTCTCCGCCTAGACGAACTTTGCCTGGACTAGCTTTCCGCCTCTGCGCGCACCGCAAGTGCAATTTTATACAGAACCGTGATCAGCAGCGCGCCGAAGGCCCAGATGCCGGCAACCACGGTCCACTCGGACAGGTTGGGCGCGTAAGCCGCGGTCACGCCAAAGGCCGTCGGCACAAAGCCGCCCACCATCAGGCCGAGTCCTTTTTCGATCAACATGGAGAAGAATGCGAAGGCGCAGGCCCAGGGAAGCAGACTGGAGCGGTTGCGCAGCGCGGGAATCAGGAAGATCGCCAGAGCGGCTAGGGCGAAAAGCGCTGAAAGCTGCATCCACGGCGCATAGAGATCGTTGCCGTCCAGACCGGCGAAGAGATAGTCGATGTGCGCGACGTGCTCTGGAATGCGGCTGTAAAAGACGGTGAAAATTTCGTTGAGATCAAAGAAGACGTGTGTCAACAGGCAGTAGGTGGCGATGGTGCGCAGCTTTTGGATCGCCTCCTCTCCCACGTCGAAGACGCCCAGCCTGCGCATCAGCAACGCCAGCAGGGCAAGCAGAGCCGCGCCCGAGGTGAAGGCCGAGGCCAGGAACCGGGGCGCCATCAACGGCGTCAGCCAGTAGGGACGCGCAACCAGGCCGCAGAGGATAAAGGCCGTGACGGTGTGAATGCTCACCGCCCATGGCAGCGAAAGCATCACCAGAAACCGCGTCCAGCGCGGCGGCGCAATCCCCTGCCGCTCGCTCCAGAGAATTGTCGTGGTCACGATGGCGTTCAGCAGCACATAACCGCTGAGGACGTTGATGTCCCAGAAGATCAGCGAATTGGGATGGGGATACCACAGGACGTTGATCAGGCGCATGGGCCGGCCCATGCTGACGAAGATGAAAAGCATGGCCATGAACACCGAGACCATGCCCAGAATCTCGCCGAGGAGGGTGATCTTCGCAAAGGCCTTCCAGTTGTGCAGATAATACGGCAGCACGACGACCAGAGCCGAAGCGCCCAGGCCGACGAAAAAGACAAACTGGCCGATATAGAGCCCCCAGGGGACATCCCGCGTGAGAGCCGTAACGCCGAGGCCGATCTGCTGTTCGCGCACCCAGTCGAAGAGGCCGAGAAAACTGACGGCCAGCAGAAAACCGACCCAGAGCCAGTACCGGCGGCCGCCGGCGAGCGCCTTTTCAAACATGTACACGGCGTATCCTCACACGATGGAATGAACGTTCGGCCCCGTGCCTAGTTCCGGCTTTCTGCGCAGGCTGAAGCTGGCGCTGAGAGCGAGGCAAACCGGGGAGTTCGGGTCGGAAGAATCGCCAAAGGCGATGGCGTTCGCCGGGCAGGCCTCGACACAGGCCGGTTGCTTGCCCGCGGCCAGCCGCTCGGCGCAGAAGTTGCACTTCTCCACCACGCCCATGCTGCGCGTGGGGAAATCCGAGTTGATGTGCTCGATGTACGGGCGCGGATCGACGAAGTTGAAGCTGCGGGCCTCGTACGGGCAGGCCACCATGCAGTATTTGCAGCCGATGCAGCGGTGCCAATCCATCATCACGATGCCGTCTTCGGAGCGTTTCCACGTCGCGCCCGTCGGGCAAACGCGCACGCAGGCCGGTTCGTCGCAATGGTTGCAGAGCACCGGCAGCGGGCTGCCCGTGTAGTTGCGCTCGGTGTACGCGCTCTGTTCGAGCGGAAAAACCTCGGCGAAGGGCGCGTTCCAGATCCACTTCACCTCGTGCCGCGGATCGGCAATCACGGGAACATTGTGCGCATCCCGGCAGGCCTTCATGCACAAATCGCAGCCCGGTCGCTGGCGGCACTTGCGCAGATCAATGGCCATGGCGAGTTGTTTGCGCGGCGCGCCGCCGCTTCCGCGTAGCGGGCGGATGGCGCTTTGCCCGGCAGCCTTGGCAGCCTCGAAGGTGCGCACGGCCCCGGCCGCAAGCACCGACAATCCGCTCAGGCGCAAAAAATCCTTTCTGGTGATCTTCATGGCGTCCTCCCGGCGGCCGTCTGTTCGGGCTGCCGCGAAGTTGGCGAAGAGGTGGTGAGCTTCGGAAAGTGCGACAGCATACTTTGCGTCCGATCGAAGCCGCCTGCGCGCATCGACTGCGCCTCTGGCGTAACGCCCGCCGCAAGATGCCGCGGATCGTTGTGGCAGTCCCAGCAGTAGGGGCCGGAGACGCCGGTATAGGCGTGACAGCGATCGCAAAACTGCTGCTTCGAGTGACAGCCCAGGCAGGTGCGCGTCAGGCTCTTCTGGTAGATCTTGCCGTCATACGCCACAAAGCGATGATCGTCGCGGCGCACCACGTCTTCGCGCCAGTCGAGCAGCATCTGCATGTGCGAGGCGCGCATGAAAGAGACAGGGGCGACGCACTGCGTCTGGTTGGCCGGCAGCACAAGCTGCGGCGGACGGCTTGCGGCATGGGCGCGTGCGAGTGCGTACCAGAACGGGCAGGTGAGCACGGCCACGAAGACCGCCAGGCCGCTATAGATCCAGACGCGGTCACGCATGGCTCGCCTCGCTTCCCGCCGTCTGGGCCGCTGTCGCGAAGGGCTGGCCACGCAGATCGGCTTCGCGCGGCTTTTCGCCGGTCATCACCAGGGCGTTGCCCACCAGCTCGTGAATGCCGGCGACCTCGACGCCCGGCGCCCAGTAGTCCATCAGCGTGGGCAGCGTCGCCTTGTCGATGGCGCAGATGCAGGTGAGCAGATTGACGCCGTGCTTTTCGCGGACGTACTGGACGGCGTTGGCGCGGGGATAGCCTCC
>JAJYFB010000142.1 GCA_021785495.1 Acidobacteriota bacterium
CGGGGAAAGATCGGCGATCTCGTAGAGGTCGGTCTCGGGGGTCACATAGGTCTGCTCGTAAGCGTTGCGCGTCATCACAAAGCCATCGACCGGCGAATCGAGCGTCATCTCGCGCTGGGCCTTGCCGCTCGACTCCAGCGAGTGAATCTGCGCGTCGCTGATGTCCCACAGGCGCAAACGGTCGCGGGCCGCGCTCAACAGAGAGTCCGCGCCGGAGGAAACATCGGAATAAGGCGTCTTCGACAGATACTGCTGGCCCTTGCGCGCAATCAGATACTCCTGCTCGGTGGAGAAAAGATCCGGGCTGTAGAGCGTAAAGAGGGGCTGTCCTTTCTTGATCAGCTTGCCGACATAATTGAGATAGACATTCTCGATCCAGCCGGCAACCTTCACATGGACGCGCGCAATCTTTTCCTCGTCCATCTGAACCAGTCCCACCGTGTGGATCGTCCGCTCCAGGTGAGCGCGGCGGACCGTGGCGTAGGTCACGCCAATCTTCTGTTGCGTAGCCGCATCGAGGATCACGGTGCCCGGCGCCATGTTCTGCATCTCCGCCGTCTGGTCGCCGGAGTTTCCGGACAGGTTCATGCCTGGCATCGTGGACATATCCATCCCAGGCATATTGGCCATGTCCTTTGATTGCGCGGACGCTTGCTGCGCCGCTGCTGCCGCGGCCTTCTCTCGCGCCGCCTCTTTGCGCGCCGCATACCAATACGCGGTCCCGCCTCCGAGCAGAATTCCGGCGGCCAGCAATGCGACGGCTGCGATTCCGAAGACCAGCGCGCGTTTCGTCAAAGCTACTCTCATGGCTACTCCTTCCTATTCCGTCAAGTCGGTATTGACCAGCGGCTCCAGGCGAGCCAGCGCGGTCTCGAAGTTGCTGAGTTCCTGGTAGTAATTCACCTCGTAGTCGAGCACATAGATGAAGTTGTCGAGCATGGACAGAAAGTCCACCTTGCCCACTTCGTACGAGGACATGGACGATTCAAGGGCCAGTGACGATTGCGGCACGATGGCCTTCGAGTAGAGGTTCATCAAGTCCCGCGACGCCGTTGCCGCAAGGTACTGCTGCTTGATTTCGAAGTTGACTTGCGTCATCCGGTCATCGAACTCACGGCGCGCGGCATTCAGCCCGTGGCTGGCTTCGATCACGCCTTCGCGCTGCTTGCTCTTGAAAAAGATCGGTATGTTCACGCCCACCATCACGCCGTGCATGTCCTGCATCTCCGGGCGCTGCTCATAGCTGTAGGCCACATCGAAATCCGGCTTGTAAGCTTTTTGCGCCAGATCCACCGTGTATTGATGGCTCTCGATCCTGCGCTTGTCTCGTTCAAGGCCTGGATCATTCGCATGCGCCATCGCATAAAGGTCTTCGAGAGACTCATGAAAGTCTGCCGCCTTCACGGGCGCGGGCAATGGCAGCGGAGATTCGGGGTCGCGATCGAGCAGGGTGTTCAGCCGGGCGCGCGCCGCGTCTTCTTCCTGCTCAAGCACGATCAGTTTCTGATCGATTCGCGCTACCTCGACCTGTGCGCGGAGCACGTCTTGCTGAATGCCCTTGCCCACTCGATACCGCGCCTCTGCGATGCTTTCGAGTTTCTGGAGGAGATCTTTATTCTTCCCGGTGATCTCGATCGCCTTCGCGTCATAGAAGTACGCGTAGTAGGCGGTCTTTACGTCCGCGACAACTTGACGCCGTGTCTGCTCGTACTCCCAATGGCCTGCTTCGGCCTCGCGGTCGGCGATCTTGCCACGCAAGTCCAGCTTGCCGGGAAACGGAAACGCCTGGCTTACGGTCAATCCCCGATAACTGGACGGATCACCCTGCTGGACACTGAATGGCGTGAGATTTCCCATCCATCCACCGGAAATCATCGGGTCCGGCAGTGCACGGGCCTGCGGAGCGCGGGCCCGCTGCGCCTGAAAGCGCTCTGCCGCACTCTTGATCGCGGGATTTCGTTCGAGCGCCATCGCGACCAACTGCTGGAGGGTGATTTCCTGGTCCGCCGGAGTGTTGTCTTTCCCCGTCGGCCCGCATGCAAGGCTGGCCGGCACAGATGGCGCCAAGACGTTTGAATTGGTAACAGGGGCATCCATGATTCTGGAGCCGTTCGTAGGCGTTTGCGCTGCGGCTAACTCGGCGCTCAGCGCCATGACTCCTGCCAGAAGCCACGAGCATGATCCTCTGCGATTCTTCATGGCTGACTCCTTCCGGCCGCGCCACGCTCGGTTGGGCGCGTCCGGGGAACGGCTGGCGCGGTGGTCGATTCGCCGTGCGCAAAGATCTCGTCGGACGCCCAGTCGAGCAGACTTTCAGAGAGCGGCGCCTTGAGATCGAAGGTATAGGTGTCCCGGAATCCAAAGACAAACAGGTGATACGGATCTGGATTCGACAGAGTTTGAAGATCGGCCCAGCGCCAGCTCCGGCTGTCGTCTTTTGAAGAGGTCACATAATCGATCCCATTCTGCCGGATGCGCAAGACGCCGTTTGTGCCCGAGGCGATGGCGCGATGGCGGGCCGGAATCGTGGCGATCGCCGGAGCGTCCGGGGCGGGGTCCGCATTCTGCAACGGCCGCGCGACGGCTTGAGCAAACTGCGCCGCCACGGCGGGGGGGATTGCCTGCGCCAGGCGAAACCGGTACGTGCGCTCGCCAGGCCGATGCAGGCTGCGATTGAGATAGGTTTTGATCGTCAGCCGATGAGGAGCAAGCAAAGCGGTCTGGATCTCCCCGAAGGCCCAGAGCTGGCCGCTTTGGCTCTCGCCGCGAAACTCCACGCCGTTGCCGTCGATCAGAAGCGTTCCCTGCTTGCCGGGAGCGAAGGTGGCGCGCAGCATGCGCGCGGAACTTTCCCAATGGAACGAGGCCGTCACGCGAGGATTTGACGGCAAAACAGGCTGTCGTGCTGCCTGCGCGGCCATCGGGATCCCTCCGAGGGTGATGGCGGTTGCCGACAGGAAGATGACGCTCTTGCATGCTGTCCAAACTCCAGAAAACATAAGCAGAGTCTCCGTATGCGGGTGCTCTTCGCCCGCCGGAGCGGGCACGAGGATGTGGCTGTTTAAGTACGAGCACTGCGGCTCAGGCCAAAGAAGCTGAGATCCCGGAACAACAATCCGAGCGCTCCCGCCAGAATCAGGGAAGGATTCGATCCGAAAGGATTAGATCAGAAAGGAACAGAGTGTGATGCGGGAAGCCGGACAGAATGGCGGATCCTTGGGAGTTGCACGCAACCCCCGCGTTTCTGCGACGGGAATCCATGCGCTGGCAGAGTGGTTGTGGAATACGGCCAACTCCCAGCGATTCTCCGTCATATTTGGCGCGGCAAGTGATGTTCGTTGATAAGAAAATGGACCGCTGCAAAGAGGCCGGGCGATTTGCGGACTGGTTCTGCCGGCCAGTTGCGCGCTCGTTGTCTTCGCCATCATCGGGCAATCGGCGCCGCAGCACTTCATGGAGTGCTGCGCCGGGCGGCAAGGCGCCGTGGCCAGCGCGGGCATCGCCGTAAGAGCTACGAGCAAAACCGCGACGAATTTGGCGAATCGCCTCATCCTACTGTTTCCATGATTCCGGGCCTCGTTCTCGATCGTCGGTGACTTGCGTCACGATTCCCCAGCCGTCCAACCCGGAAGGCTCTCCATAGAATAACTGGACCGTGCCGATTACTCCGTTGGTTCAGGGCGCTTGCCGGACAAACGCATTTGGATTTCGCATGGCCGCCCGGAACAGCTTGGAAAGGGCACGGCTGAAGCCGTGCCCTTTCCAAACAAAATCATCCCGCAAGCTGAAATGCGTTTGCCCTGGGGCGCTTGCTGGCCAGGCGGAAGTTGAATCGTTCGGTAGCCAGATCAATCCAGCGCTCGATCCGTGTCTTCAGAACCTCGTAGTTCTTCCGTTCCCGGCGAACAGCGCGAGAGCGATCACGCACGATCAATTTCGCACGCTTTCATGCAATCGGGTCCGGATTTCTTCGCGGTTCGGCACGGCTCACAGCCTGAAAACGGAATACGCCTCGTTCACGGGAAGAGCGTGGAACGCGCGAGAGGCCCGCCGTCTACGCGAGCAGCTTCCTCGCTACCTTCCCGTAGAGATCGACCGCTTCCAGCAGTTCCTTCTTGGCGAGTTTCTCGTCGGGCGTGTGCGCCACGTGAATGCTGCCGGGGCCCAGCAGCAGCGGCTCGCCCCAGTTCGAGAGCTGCGGAATGTCCGTGGTGAACTTCATGATGGCCGTGGGCAGTCCCTCGACGGCGCGCAACCGCACAAAAGGAATTTCGAGGGTGAAATCGACCTCGGCCAGTCCTTCGGCCGCCTGAAGCAGCGCTTGACGCACCGGGGCCGAGTCGCCCACCAGCCGCACCAGCACCTGCGCTTCGGCCTTGTCGGCGATCACATTCGGCGCGTGCCCGCCGTGAATCTGACCGATGTTCAATGTGCTCGGGCCCACGTCTTCGATCGACGGCAGCTCCAGCCGCAGCAACCGCGCCAGGACTTCGACCAGCTTGTGCACGGCGCTCTCGCCCAGTTCCGGGTAGGCCGAGTGCGCCATCCTGCCCGTCGCGCGAAAGACGGCGCGCAAAGCGCCTTTCGACGCCAGCGCCAGCCGGTTGTCCGTCGGCTCGCCGTTGATCAGATAGCGGCTGCCTTTCGACTGCAAATTCGCGGCCTTCGCGCCGGCCGAATCGCGCTCTTCGCCCGACACAAACAGCAGGCCAACCCGAAACCCTGCCGCGCGCAGCGCTTCGGCCGCGGCCACCTGCGCGGCCAGAATCCCCTTGGCGTCGCAGACGCCGCGCCCGTAGACAAACTCCGCATCCTCGCGGAAGGGAATGTACGGCGGCACGGTGTCCATGTGCGTGGAAAAGACCAGATCGGGCGTCTGCCCCCGGACGCCGGCGTAGACATTCCAGCGCGGCCCGTCTCCGGCGCTCTCCGGCGGCTGCTCGACGGGCGTCTTCTCGACCTCCCAACCGCGATCGGCAAGGAATGCGGCCAGAAAATCTCCCACCGCGCCTTCACGATAGGTCGTCGATTCGATCTCGCACAACTGGCGCGTCAACGCAATCGGGTCAAGAACGGAATGTACGAAAGATTGTTTGGTCATGATGTTTTCAGCATAGCGCAGTGGCTTCCGGGTTTTCGCGGATGCCCCGCGTCTTCAGGAGCATCGAATTTGACGAGATTTTCCGCGCGTTTCTCCGCAACGCAACCAGCGGACGCGGTTTGGAACATTCATTCTCCGCCGCGCCTATCCTCAGGCCCATTCGGCGTACAATGAGGAGTGGAATGAGCACGACGACCGCATCCACACAAGCGGAAATGCAAGGAAGCGGCGGGATTCCCGTGGCCGCGCGCAAGGCGTCTTTTCGCTGTGCGACGCGCCTCCTGCGCAGCTTCACGCTCGACGGTCCGGCCGGGCGGATCGAGGCCGTTCTCCACGAAGGCGCGCCTGATGCGCGTTACGCCGCGCTGGTTTGTCCTCCTCATCCGCTGCACGGCGGCAATCTGCACAATAAAGTTGTGTATCACGCGACGAAGGCGCTGAACGCCCCCGCCTGGGGACTGGAACTGCCCGTGCTGCGCATCAACTTTCGCGGCGTGGGCCGGAGCGAGGGCGCGCACGACGGCCTGGCCGAGACCGGCGACGTGCTGGCGGCGCTCGATTGGCTCCGGTGCGAATTCGGTCTGCCGCTTGTCGCGGTGGGCTTCAGCTTCGGCGCGGCCATCGTGCTGCGCGCCGCCAGCCAGGCGGCTTCGACGCACGGCGATCTGCGCGCGCTCGTCGCGCTCGGACTGCCCACGGCGATCGCCGGCCCGGCTTACGATTATCCGTTTCTCGCCACCCTCTTCACGCCCAAGCTTTTTTTGAGCGGCGATCGCGACGCCTTCGGCCCCGCCGGACAGTTGGCCGAGGTTGCGGCATTGGCCGCCGAGCCCAGGCGCATCGCGCTGATCCCCGGAGCGGACCATTTTTTCACCGATCGACTGGAGCCGATGCAGCAGCAGCTCGCCGGCTGGTTGAAGGAGCACTTCGCATGACGCCAGCAGCCGACAACGCTCTTGAATCGCTGCACGCAACCGCTACCGGAATCTTTACCGGCGCCTTGAACGCCTGCGACATCGCCTCGGCCTTTGATCGCCGCCTGCAATTCGAAGGCTCCGTTCTCTACCGTCTACTGCCCGACGGCAGCGGACCGGCCACCCTCGATCTTTCGGCCTACAAGCGCGTCTTCGTCATCGCGCTGGGCAAGGCCGCGGGGCCGATGCTTGAAGTTCTACTGAGTCGCATGAAACGCCGCAAGGGCCTGCGCGGCATCTGCGCCTCGAACCAGTTGCCCGCCAAACGCAACTGGCGGTTTCGCTACTTCGAAAGCGGTCATCCGCTGCCGAACGAAGAATCCTTCGCCGCCGGGCGGGCGGCGCTGGCCCTGCTGCGCAAGGCGCGCAAGGACACGATCGTCTTCTTTCTCATCTCCGGCGGCGGCTCGACCCTCTTCGAGTCGCCCATCGATTCGCAGGTCACGCTCGACGACACCATCGAATTTAACCGCCTGCTGCTGGCCTCTGGCGCGCCCATCAACGAAGTCAATACGCTGCGCAAACACTTCTCGGCCGTCAAGGGCGGCCGGCTGGCGATGGCCGCGTCCAGTGCAACCAAAGTCAGCCTGCTGCTGCCCGACGTGCCTCTGCGCACCCTCGACGCGCTGTCCTCCGGCCCCACTTCGCCCGACCATTCCACCGTGAATGATGTCCGCGAGCTGCTGGAAAAATACGACCTGACGGAAAAACTGCCCGCTTCGATCCGCGCCTTTTTCGCGCGCGAGGACTTTCCCGAGTCGCCCGGGAACAAGGGATGGCGTCCGCCCTTTCTACCCAAAAAACTTCCCTGGGCCGATGCCGCGCGGCCGCGCCACATGACCTCGGCCCACAGCATGAGCGGCGAGGATGCGCTCTTTCAGGATTCGGTCTACGAGATTCTCCTTTCCAGCCATGATCTGGTCGAAAGCGCGCGGCTGCTGGCGCGACAGGCGGGCTATCACGTCGT
>JAJYFB010000143.1:0-5876 GCA_021785495.1 Acidobacteriota bacterium
AGATCGTTCGAGGAGAGATAGCTGCCGCCGCTCAACACGTCGCCCCGCTGGCGCATGCCGTTGGCGGTGAGATAAACGGTCGCGCCGACGGCGTCGCGCGGGCTCTTCGGGCCGCCGACGAGCTTCATTTCCACCCAGTGGTGATGGTCGGGGTTGACGTTGCGCAAGAGGATGGGCACGCCGTCCATGTTATTGAGCACGACGTCGATCTTGCCGTCGTTGAAGAGGTCGCCGAAGGCCGCGCCGCGGCCGACGCTGACCTCGGCCAGCCCGGTGCCCTCGACGGCCGGAACCAGGGCGAATTTGCCGTTGCCCAGATTGTGATAGAGCAGCGGGCGCTCGGCGTAGCTGGTTCCCCACTCAGGATGCTGATCCACCTGGGGATAGACGTGGCCATTGATGATGAGCAGATCTTTCCAGCCGTCGTTGTCGTAGTCGAGAAAGCCGTCGGCGAAGCTGACGAAAGGAATCGAGGACTCGGCGATGCCGGCCTGGTAGCTGACGTCGGTGAAGAAACCGGTGCAGTCATTTTGAAATAAAACGTTATAGTCGTCGGCAAAGTCGGTGTTGACGATGTCGAGGCAGCCGTTATTCAGGTAATCGCCGGCGGCGATGCCCATGTTGGCGACCTCGCGCCCGTCCTTGTTGAGCGCATAACCGCTCTCGTAGCTGTCGTCTTCGAAGGCGCCGTTGCCCTTGTTGATGTAGAGGTAGTTGGGCGTGGAATCGTTGGCGACCAGCAGATCGGGCTTGCCGTCGTTGTTCACGTCGGCAAAGAGCGCGCCCAGGCCGTAAAAGCCGTTGGGATCGTCGACGCCGAGTTTTTTGCTGACGTCGGTAAAGGTTCCATCGCCGTTGTTGTGGAAGAGATGGTCGTGCTCGCCCTTGAGGCCGCGCGGGCCGCACATCACCTGCACGCCGCGATACTGGCAGAAGGCATAGTTGACGGCCTTGGAGCCGGAGAGCGGCGGATTCTTCAGGTCGATCTGCGCGTAGCCATCGGTAAAAAGATCGAGATGGCCGTCGCCGTCGTAATCGCCGAAGGTGGCGCCGGTGGACCAGGCGCCGACGGTGACGCCGGCTTTTTCCGCCACGTCGGTGAAGGTGCCGTCATGATTGTTGTGATAGAGCCGGTTTTGACCGTAGTTGGTCACGTAAAGATCGGGCCAGCCGTCGTTGTCGTAGTCGCCCACGGCGCAACCGTAGCCCCAGCGGTCGTTGGCCACGCCGGCCTTGGCGGTCACATCGGTGAAGGTGCCGTCGTGATTGTTGTGAAAGAGCGCGGCGTGCGGCGGCGTGGTTTTGCCCGCCAGCGCGTCGTAGGTTGAGCCGTTGACCAGATAGATGTCGAGCCAGCCGTCGTTGTCGTAGTCGAGCAGGCAGACGCCGGGGCCTTTGGCCTCGAGGATCAGCTTTTTCTCCGGCGTGCCGGCCTGGTGATGCCAGCCCGTGAGTCCCGCCTTGGCGGCCACATCCATAAAGACGATGGGCCCGCTCTTGACGAAGCCGCCCGCCGTGATGGGACGATGCTGGCTGTCGAACTGCGCCGCCTGCGGGCCGGCGTTGGCCATGCCGCCTCCAGCCGAAGGCGTCTGCGCGTGAAGGCCTGCGGCCAGCGCACCCATGAAAACGCACACGGCGGCGCGAAAAAAAAGCGCCTTCGGCAAGGCGCGCAATGCAAACGGCTCGGCAACGATCATTCTAGAGACTCCCCGGCGCAAGGATTGCGCTCGACCGGACGCGCAGGTTCCATGCAAGTGTACCGATCGCCGCCCGCCGGACTCAAATCGCACCCGTCCATGGCTGAAAAGGAACGACAGACCCGATTCCGCGCTGTTGATGGAAACCAGCGCGGAATCGATGGCAAGAAGCGAGCGGAGGATAGCAGCATCTCGATCGAAACGGTGCGTACGCAGGCGAGCCGCGCAGGCACCGGCCTACTGCGGCGGAAGCGATTCCTTGCCCTCGCAAAGCCAGATCGCTTCCATCTGCTCGAGCGTGCGGCCTTTGGTCTCCGGGACAAATCTCCACATGAAGAATGCGGCGACGAGACTCATCGTTCCGTAGATCCAGTAGGCGAAGCCGTGCTTGAAGTGCCCGACCAGGTAGGGGCTCCGATCCAGAATCGGGAAGGTCCAACTGACGAGATAGTTGGCGATCCATTGCACGGCGACGGCCAGGGCCATGGCCTTGCCGCGAATCTGGTTGGGAAAGATCTCGCTCAGCAGCACCCAGGTCACCGGCCCCCAGGAGACGGCAAAGCCCGCCGTGTAGGCGAGCATCGCCACCAGAGCCAGCATCCCCGCGCCGCCGATCCAGAAGGCCAAGCCCAGCGTAACCATGCTGACAGCCATCACCAGCGCGCCGGCGATTTGCAGCGGCCTGCGTCCGAAGCGGTCCACGGTGAAGATGGCCACGGTGGTGAAGGTCAGGTTCACCGCGCCCACGATGATCGTCTGGAGCAAGGAGGCGTTCGTGCTAAAGCCCATGCCCTTGAAGATGTCCGTGGCGTAATAGAGCACCACGTTGATGCCGACAAACTGCTGGAAGATGGAAAGCGCCATGCCCACGAAAAGGACGAAGACACCATAGGAGAGCAGCTTGCCGGAGTGATGCTCGCCCAGGGAGGCGCGAATCTCGGCGATCTCTTTTTCCGCATCCTCGGCCGCGACCAGTTTGTTCAGCACGGCGCGCGCGCCCGCTTCGTCGCCTTTCAGCATGAGGAAGCGCGGCGTCTCCGGCACAAGGAAGAGCAGCAGCAGGAACAGCCCGGCCGGAATCGTGCCCGAGAGAAACATGTAGCGCCAGCCGATGGCGTTCAGCCACTGATCGCCGCTGCCGGACTTGGAGATGCCGAAGTTGACAAAGTAGATCACCAGCATGCCGAAGATGATGGCGAACTGGTTCCAGGCCACCAGATTGCCGCGCACCTTGGGCGGCGCGATCTCGGCGATGTACATGGGCGAGAGCATCGAGGCCAGGCCCACGCCGATGCCGCCCAGAATGCGGTAGAAGACGAAGTTCGCCATGTAGCCCGGCCCGCCATGGCCGATGGGGGCAAAGGGAAACTCCGGAGCCGCCGCGCCCAGGGCCGAGATCAAAAAGAAGAGCGCGGCGATCACCAGACCGCGCTTGCGGCCGATGCGCGTGCTCACCCAGCCGCCCAGCAGGCCGCCGAGAATGCAGCCAATCAGGGCGCTCGACACCACGAAGCCGAGCAGGGAATTGGCGGCATTGGCCTGCGCCGGATCAGCGAGGTTGGCAAAGCGCGGATCGATGAAATAGGCCCGCAGACAATCGACCGCGCCGTTGATGACCGCGGTGTCGTATCCAAAGAGCAATCCGCCGAGGGTGGCAATCAGAGTCAACAAGACAACGTAGGGATTCAAACGCGACATACTTCTCCTGAATTGAACGCCGGAGGCGCGGGCGATTTTTAAGGACTGGGCCGGCCGTTTCTTGGCACAAAATTCACTCGTGCTCAGGCCGCGGCCTTCCATGTCTTTACGAGAGTAGGACGATGGTACATGCCCGCGGTATCGGCCGGCAATCGGGTTTTTCGCCTGCGGATGCGCGCGGCCGGCAAGGCGTACTGCCCTGAAAAATTGATTGATCTGCAATGCGCGTCTGTTCCACGCTTCGATCGCGGGCGGTCGGGATGCTTCGCCGGCCAGAGCAAGAACATGCCGCGCCATGCAGCGTGCATCCGCACGGCAAAAAAATGAGCGGCCTCCTCCGCGGAGAGCCGCTCATGCTCGATGTTCCTGCGCGCTCAATGTTCCTGCGCGGTTTCGTATTGCTTGCCGATCTGCGATCGCGCGATCTAGGCTTCCTCGGCTGTGGACACATCGCCCATGTTCAGGTGGGGCAAAAGGCTGACAACCGGCACGGCGTGCTCTTTTCGGACCGGCTTCCGAGGCGTCTTCACGGTATCGAGACCCGCGGCCGCGAGCGATCTCTCGGCGGCCAATGAATCCCAGCGGCGCAGCGCGGTTTTGACGACCAGTGCGAAATCGGAGAAGAAAGTCGCCTGCGCGAAATACGAGGCGTCCAGCCAGTGCTTGGCGGGAAGAACCACATCGCGATAGTACGCGTCGAGCTGCGGCGGCGGAATGTGGGCCAGCAGCGATTCTTCCCGCGCGAAGGCAAGCGTGGCCGGGCTGGTCAGGCCGGGGCGGCAGGCCAGATGGCACAGCATATGTTCCGGCAGCTTCGGGCGCGGGCCAACCAGACTCATTTGTCCCAGCAGCACGTTCAGCAGTTGCGGCAGTTCGTCCAGCTTCCAGCGGCGCAGGAAGCGGCCAATCGGAGTGAATCGCTGGTTATGCACCGTGGTGACGGGCCGGTGCGTGCGGCCGGACAGATGCGCCATGGTGCGGAACTTGAAGATCGTGAACGTGCGGCCGTCTCTGCCGGCGCGCTTTTGCAGGAAAAGGATCGGGCCACGCGAAGTCACGCCCACAGCCACGCCAACAACGAACAGAACAGGCAGCAACACGGGCAAGGCCAGCACGACGCAAGCGCAATCGAAGACACGCTTGGCCGCCGAACCGGTCCAGGGGCTGCACGGCCGCGCGGACGGCGCGAAGGCCGGTTCGTGATCATTGATCCGGAAGAACCGCAGGTCCGACGCCGCCGCATCCGCTCTCGACTGCGAGGCCATTCCATGATCATCCACCGGGACAGAAGGCGCCACCTGGCTCTGCTTCTGGCACCAATCGGAGGGCAGATCCGACAAAGGGGTGAACGCCTCAAAGGGATGTTGCTGACTTACACGCTCTGTACGCAAACTGTTCCTCCTGTGGTTGAGGGGGCATTGAGGTCATTGCGGTTTCAAAGCGATACAGACACAGGACTGTATCAAAAGTTGCGATGCGTTTGAAAAATTCGCCTCGACGAATGTTTTTCTTCGCTCGGAGGCGGCGAGATCATGACTTGACTCGCCTGCGGTAACGCCAAAAGTGAATCCACACAGACTGGCGGAAAGAAAATTCTAAAGACATGATACACCCCTTTGTTCTCAGACTCCTGGATTTCTGCCGTAAATTCAATCGTTTTTGTTACGATCCGGTTGCGCGCGCAACAAAAATGGAACAGTTCCCGAACAAGTTTGCCGAAATGGGAGAAAGAGGACTGGCCGTGGTTACGTTTTCTCAGTTTCCTTTTCGGCTGATTCGCGGCGGAGAAATAGATTACGCCAGTCACCACCTTGTTTACTGATTGGTAAATTCATTCCCCGCACCTTTCTTTCTTGTCGCAAGCCGATCGTTCCCGCTTTCGCGCCATCGACAATTGCGATACGCCCAGGCGGCGGCTTCGCGACTGCGAACCAGCCTTGCGCGTGGCGCCAGACTGCCGGAAACGAATCCTGTAGACTCTTGCTATGCAATCTTTCATTGGCAAACGGACTGGCGAATTGCATGTCTGGTTTGGGTCCAGCTTTCGGCCAGCGGACCGTATCTCGATGTTTCGCAATCTTCGGCGTCTGTATCCGCTGGTTGCGTGGATCCTGTTGACGCATGTTCTTCTGGCACAAGGAGCGGGCGCACCGAATTGCTCGGACCCGATGCAGGCCGGCGCGCCGAATTGCTCCGGTTCGGCCGCAGGCTCTGTGCCAGCGCCGGGCGGATACGGCGCCGTTACCGCCGGGCCGGCTTCCCTGTCGGGTAACCCGGGGGGCGGGGCAAATTTGCCGGCGAACGGCAGCCGGCCGGGAAACTACTCCGATTTGGCGCTGCCGACCAATCCCGCTGCGACGCCGTCCGCGCAGACGCCTCCTGCGCCGCTCACCGAGTTTCAAAAATTTGTTGCCTCGACCACGGGACAGGTTTTGCCGGTCTACGGCGCCGTCCGTATCATTCATTACTCCCTGTCCG
>JAJYFB010000143.1:5886-7018 GCA_021785495.1 Acidobacteriota bacterium
TCTACGGCGCCGCGCTCTTTCAGCGCATCCCTTCGACCTTTGCGCCCCTGAACATGGAGCCCGTTCCCTCCGACTATGTGATCGGGCCCGGGGACGAGTTGCGCATCCGCCTCTGGGGACAGGTGAACTTTCAGGCCAATCTCACGGTGGACCGTTCCGGCGAAATCTATCTGCCGCAGGTGGGGCCAGTGCATCTGGCCGGGCTCAAGTTTGCCGAGCTGGACGCGCACCTGCGCCAGGCTGTGGGCCGCGTTTATCGCAACTTCGATCTGACCGCCGATCTCGGCCAGAATCGCGCCATCCAGATTTACGTCGCGGGCCAGGCGCAACAGCCCGGCGTGTACACGGTGAGTTCGCTGAGCACGCTGGTGGACGCGCTTTTTGCCAGCGGCGGACCTTCCCCGCAGGGCTCGATGCGCGCGATCGAGCTGCGGCGCAACGGCGCCGTGGTGACGCGCTTCGATCTCTATGACCTGCTGATCCGGGGCGAGAAAGCCAGCGATGCCAAGCTGCTGCCGGGCGATGTGATTTATATCCCTCCCGTGGGGCCGCAGGTGGCCGTGACTGGCAGCGTGCGCAATCCGGCGATCTACGAGTTGCTGCCGGGCGAGCCGCTGGGCACTGCGCTGGCTGAGGCCGGCGGCGCGACCAGCGTGGCCGCGGGAGCGCCGGTCACCATCGAGCGCATCGAGGATCGCAGCCAGCGGCGCGCCTTTGAGGTCGCTTACGATGCGACGGGGCTGGCGACGGCATTGCACGACGGCGATCTGATTCGCGTCGAATCGATTGTCCCGAAGTATGAAAAGACCGTGACCCTGCGCGGCAATGTCGCCAACCCCGGCCGTTACGCCTGGCGCGAAGGGATGCGGCTGCGCGACCTGATTCCCGATAAAGAGTCGCTGCTGACGCGCAACTACTGGTGGCAGCGGGCGCAGATGGGCTTGCCGGCTCCGGAGTTTGAGCCCATTCCCGGACTGGCCACGATGCGCCAGCCGGTCGATCGCGTTTCGATCGCGATGGGGCAGAATGCAGGCAATCCGGGCGCCTCTGACGCGACGCTCAATGGTCCCGGCGAGCAAAATTCGGCTACTGGCGGCTTGTCCGGCGTACAGTCCGGCGCGATGCAGAATCA
>JAJYFB010000144.1 GCA_021785495.1 Acidobacteriota bacterium
TTGGGACTACGCCGACGCCGCCCGCTATCTTCTCGAACGCTTCCATCGCTATCGCGCGCAGCATGAGCGGCTCTGCCTGATCTCTGTCGGCGAGGTCACCGTCCGCCTGACGCGCGCGCCCGGAGCGGGCGGACGCAATCAGCAGTTCGCCCTGGCCTGCGCCCTCGATCTCGCGCAGCACCCCGGCGAGCGCCTCACCGTGCTCAGCGCCGGCTCCGACGGCATCGACGGCAACACGCAGGCGGCCGGCGCCATCGCCGATCCCACCACCGTGGCCCGCGCCCGCGCCTTTGGCTACGATCCCGAACAGTCGCTGGCCTGCTTCAACGCCTGCCCGCTCTTCACCGCCCTCGGCGACTCGATTGTTACCGGCCCCACGGGCCACAACCTGCGCGATCTGCGCATCTTCCTTGCCGAAAGCGCCTAACGCATCCAGTCTGCGTCCACACATGCCTCCTCGCTTGAGAAGCGGGCGGGAACGGCCCGCAACTGGTAAGAATCGCGAAATTTTTCTCCGGCGCACCCGGACTTCCTGCTTTACGATGGATTCGTGCCCTCAGACACTTCACAAAAGTCCTTCGACAAGCTCCCGGACATTCGCGCCGTCGCCGGTTTGGCCAAGGTTTCCATCGCCACCGTGTCAAGAACCATCAACGGCTCTTCGCTGGTCAGCGAGCGCCTCAAGAAGCGCGTCTGGCAGGCGATCGATCAGCTCAACTACTTGCCGAACACCTCCGCGCGCACCCTCGTCTCCGGCCGCAGCCATCTGATGGGCATCGTCGTCGAGAACATCACCAATCCGTTTTTCCCTGAACTGATCCAAAGCTTCGAGAAGATTGCCGTCGCGCACGGCTACGAGATTCTGATCGGCTCCACGAACAGCGACCCGGCCGTCCTGGCCAAGTGCGCACGCCGCATGGTCGAGCGCAAGGTGGACGGCGTGGCCGTCATGACCTTCGGCGAAGAGGAGCCGGTTCTCGACCAGATCATGCACCGCGGCATTCCCATCGTCCTCGCCGAGTTCAAGCTCGACGACCCAAACGCCAGCACCATTCTGCTCGATTACTCGACCGGCATACGCGCCGCTGTGCGCCATCTGGCTGGTCTCGGCCATCGCAACCTTGCGTTTCTCGCCGGTCCGCGCAGTCTGCACTCGGCGCTGACGCGCGAAAACGACTTTCGCGCAGCCCTCGCGGCCGCCGGCTTGCCGCTTCGCCCCGAATGGATCGTCGTCTGCGACCACACGCTCAAGGGCGGCATCGCGGGCTTCGAGCAGTTGCGCCGGCTGGAGTCGCAGCCCACGGCCATCGTCTGCTCGAACGACATGACCGCCATCGGCGTGCTGCGCGCGGCTTTCCTGGCCGGACTGCGCGTGCCGCAGGAACTGTCCGTTGTCGGCCTCGACGATGTGGACTTTGCCGAATTTACGCTGCCGCCGCTCACCACCATTCGCCTTTCACGGGTGGAATTGGCGCGCGCGGCCTTCGAAGCCCTGCGCGCGCAGGCCGAAAAGCCCGAAGGCGTCCATGCGCAACGCGAGTTTCTGGTCTCGACCAGCCTCGTGGTGCGCGGCTCCACGGCGCCGCCGCCGGCATAACGGCGCCGCAAGCCCAAAACGGCAGACCGCCGATGCGCGGTTCTGGGCAGAGGCCGCAGCGCACGATACTCTATCCATGTGGGCATTCGCAGATACACGCCTCTTCGCGCTCTTGACGCTCCGTTTCTCCTCGCCGCGCTGGCGTTGACCACCAGCGCTATCGCGCCTCTCGCGGCGCAATCCATCGCACGCTCGGCGCAGCAGGCCGCTGCGCAACCAGACGGCCCTCCGCGCCACCCCTCCTTTTTTCCGCTGCAAGATCTGCGCGCCGGAATGGCGGCGACGGCCTGGACCGTCTTCCAGGGCAGACGCCCCGAGCCAATGCAGGTGGAGATTCTCGGCGTGCTGCACAATGCCCGCGGCCCTGGCCAGGATCTGATTCTCGCCCGGCTGCACGGCGCAAAACCGGAGTACACGGGCGTCGTCGCCGGCATGAGCGGCAGCCCGGTCTACATCGACGACAAGCTGCTGGGCGCGCTCTCCTACCGGATCGGCCAATTTACCAAAGAACCCATCGCCGGCATTACGCCCATCGCGCAGATGCTTGCAGTGAGACGTTTTTCTGGACAGAGGGACGGCAGCGCGCCCCTGCGCGTACCTGTCTCAGCGGTTGCGGCCCTTGCGCTTGCCACAGTCAATCAGGACTCCACCGCAGAGGCGGCAACGGCCTTCGCGCCCACCTTCGAACCCACCTTCGAACCCATGGAGACGCCCCTGGTCGAAAGCGGCCTGGCTCCGGAAGCCCTCCGCTTCTGGCGACAGCAGATGGCCAGTACCCCGCTGGCTGCCATCGCCGCCGGCGGCTCGTCGGCCGGGACAGATGCGAACGACGCGGCCTCCCCGGGCGCACGCCGGGCGGCAGCCGCGCTCCAACCCGGCTCCTCGGTCAGCATGCAACTGGTTCGCGGCGACATCGAAGTAGCCGCCACCTGCACCATTACCTGGATCGATCCGAAGCAACTGCTCGCCTGCGGCCATCCGGTTCTCGGCGCGGGCCCGGTCTCGTTGCCGATGACCACCGCCGAGGTAGTCGCCACCGTGGCTTCGCCGCTCAACGCCTTCAAGATCGTCAACACCGGCCCGGTCATCGGCGCCTTCGACGAGGATCGCGCCTCGGCCATTCACGGCCTCTTCGGGGCGCGGGCCAGCATGATCCCGGTGCGCGTCGCCGTGGATGCGCCCGGCGGCAGCCGCGTGATCAATGCCGAAATTCTCGACCTGCCCTCGCTCACAACCGTTGCGTTGCAAACCGTGCTGCTCGACGCCCTCGTTCAAAGCAACGCCGGCAGTGAAGCCCTCAGTGATCACCTCACCGGCAGCGTCGATCTGGCGGGTGAACCAGCGATGCCGCTCGACGTATGGGCTTCAGCGGAAACGGCGCTGCCCGCTTCCCTGCAAACCGCGCTGCTGGCCGGCCAGCAGTTCGCCGCTCTTTACACCAACCAGGCCCGCCAGGGGCTGGTTCGCCGGGTCGATCTCCGCGTGCAGGCCGTTCCCCGCAGCGTTCAGGTCACGCTCACGCAGGCGCGCATCCTCTCCGGCGATACCGCCCACGCGGGCGACGCAATCGCGATCGAGGCCACGCTGCAACCCTGGCAGCAGCCGGAGCGTACCCTGCGCATCAGCTTCCGGCTGCCAGCCCGCCTGGCCACGGGCAATCTCCAACTGCTCGTCTCCGGCGGCGCCACGCTCGATCGCCTGCTGCATCCGCCCAAGCCGGGCGCCCCCCAGCCCGATCTGGCCACGCTGCTGGCCGAAGCCAGCACGCGCCATGCCGCCGACCATCTTTACGTGAGCCTGCTTGCCCCGGACGCGCAAGGCGAGGTCGATGGGCGGACCCTTGTCAGCCTCCCGCTTTCCATGGCCAATGCCATCGAGCCCTTGCGGAGCACGCAGGAGGTGCATCTCAATAGCGAATCCGCACAGCCCTTGGCCGATCTTCCCGCCGGCGGCCTGCTGAACGGTTTTCAACGGCTCGACCTCCACATCGAGCCCGGAGGAGGGGTAAACTAGGTATGAATGCAATTATCCTCCTCCTGACCGGATCGGCGCGAAGAGGGACTTTGCCGTCCCCGCCTGTTCAGCGAGGATCCCGGAGATAAAAATGGCCCAAATTCAAGGACTTGCAGCCCACGCAGCTGGAGCCGAACTCCTCTCCTTCCGCTACGATCCCGGTAAACTCGGCCCGCACGACGTCGAGATCGCCATCTCGCACTGCGGCATTTGCCACAGCGATCTGCACCTGATCGCCAACGACTGGGGAATCAGCCAGTACCCCTTTATTCCCGGCCACGAAATTGTCGGCAAGATCCAGGCCGTCGGCTCCGAGGTCAAATCGCTGGAAATCGGCCAGCGGGTTGGCCTGGGCTGGCAGTCGAACTCCTGCGGCCACTGCGAGTGGTGCGTCAGCGGGCAGGAAAACCTCTGCCCCGAGGCCGAAGGCACCTGCGTGCATCGCAATGGCGGCTACGCCGATCGCGTCCGCGCCAGTGCGCGCTTTGTGATTCCCCTCCCCGAAGCGCTGCCGAGCGAGAACGCCGCGCCTCTGCTCTGCGCCGGCGTTACCGTCTACAACCCCTTGCGCATCAATGGCATCAATCCATCCTCCCGCGTCGGCGTGGTCGGCATCGGCGGCCTGGGACACCTGGCCATCCAGTTCGCCCGCGTCTTCGGCGCGGAAGTGACGGCTTTTTCCACCACGCCGGCCAAGGAACAAGAAGCTCGCGCCCTGGGCGCACATCATTTCGTCAACAGCCTCGAATCCAAAGCGATGAAAGACACCGCCGGCACGCTGGACTTTATCCTGACCACCATCAACGCCGATCAGGACTGGAGCGCCTACGTGCAGGCGCTGCGCCCCAACGGCGCCCTCTGGTTCGTTGGCGTCCCGCCCAAGCCGATCACCGTACAGGCCTTCCCGCTCATCTCCGGCCGGCGCACCCTCGGCGGCAGTCCCGTCGGCAGCCCCTCGCGCCTGCGCGAGATGATCGACGTCGCCGCTCGTCACGGCGTCAAGGCCACGATCGAGGTCTTCCCGATGGCCAAGGCCAACGAGGCCATCGAAAAGGTCAAGAAGGGCAAGGTTCGCTACCGCGCCGTGCTGGCGAATAGCTGAGCCATCGGCTCAGGCCCGCTCTGTCTTCCGTCCTTTTCCGCCCGCGTTGCAGAAAAGGATGGAGCGGCAGGGCGCGACCGGCGCAAAAACACGCGATGGAAAGGCGAACGGCGGGCGATGCGCGCCCGTGCTCCTGGATCAATTTGGGCTCGTTTCCCGCTTCGCCTCGCAATCAATTTTTCTCGCGCGGATGGCTTCGACCGTTCCGCGCAACATGGCTACGATCATCCCATGAATTTTCCGATCAAAACCTGTGTCGTTTGCGGCGAAGAGTTCGAGTTGCGTCCCGGCAAGCCGGGCTACGCCAACCGCTGCCCTGCGTGCAGCGAGCCGGAGGCAGAAACCAAGCCCGCAGCCGGTCACTCGGCGGATTACGCCGATCCTCACGCCGAGCACGAGGTCAACGCCGCCCGCCGCCGCGCCATCCGCGACCTGCTCTACCGGAACGAAAGCTGACGCTGCGCGCAGCTTCGCCGCAAGCGTCCGCCTGCGGCGGAGACCGCTTTTCCGCGCCTCCCTGCGGACGCGTCCGGAAGCCGACCGGTGCGCCGGTCCGTGAGAAAACCGCCCTCCGCGCGCCGGAGCAAGTTTCCTCCTGACAAACAACGGGCCGGTGCGTTATTCTGACGTTTAGCCCATGATCTTTTCCCGCGATTACATTGAATATCTCGCCCGCCGCACGGTCAAGCACCTCCTCGACGCGAAGATGATCACCACCCGCGACGCGAAGGCGACCGAAGCGCGCGTCCACGCCGCACTTGTCGACGAGCTGTCCCTCGAAGACCGCATCAACGAGGAGGTCCGCGTCATCCTCGACGCCTACTCCGAGGAGATGCGCAAGAGCGGCGCTCAATATGCCGAAATGTTCAAGAAGGTGAAGAACGAATTGGCCAAGAAATACAAGGCGGTGCTATGAGGGTCTACGAGGAAGAGCGCGAGCGCAACAACGGCATGAGGATCAGCCGCGACAAACTGAACAAGCTGGCTCATACCGTGGCCGACACCCTGGCCGAAATCGACCAGGTCGGTTTCCTCGACGATCGCAACACGATCCGCCAGGAGGCGCGCAAGGCCCTCGAATCGCTGCTCATTGAAGAAGCTCGAATCGACGTAGCGGCCCGGCAGAAGATTGCCAGCCAGCGCAAGATCATTCTCGAAGGCTCGCAGGAGTGGGAGATCCTCTACCGCAAGTATTACAACGAAGAAGTGCGCAAGCTGGGGATCTGAACGCAAACGCGATCGGCGTATCGACAAAACGCCGCCATTGGATCCCCTCGGCAGGGCGCGACATTCGGCCCTCAGCGCCCGCCCATCCATCCGCAGGATTTGCAGCCCGCTTCCCTTCCCCAGCCAGCCCGTCCAATCCGTCCTTCCCAACCAGCCCGTCCATCCCACCCGTCCTTGGAGGACGGCCTGACTTTGTGTCCGCGAACAGGAACGGCCCGCCGTAACGGCGGGCCGCAGTTTGTCAATCGCACGCAGTGCGGACTATTTTCCCGCCACCGGTTCCTGCGCGCGGATCAACTGCACACGCCGCGCCAGAGCGGGCAAGCCAAGAGCGACGGCGAGCACAAGCGAGGTGGCCAGCAGATCATTGCGATAGAAAGGTACCCCGGCCCAGTAGCAGGCCGCCAAACCCGCCAGCGTGCGCGGGTAACTTGCAATGCCGGCGCAGGCCCATACGCCGAAGTTAGAAACCAGGAAGAACGACGTCGGCCCAAGCAGAGCGCCCGCCACGCCGCGCGCAGCGGTCACCCGCTTGCCCAGCAAGGCCGCGCCCAGCAGCATCGCCGCCAGGTACCATCCCCAGGAGAAGGCCGCATCCCAGCGGATCGTGTAACCATAGCGAAAGACCGTCAGATAGCAATCGGTCGCAATCAGAGCGGCCAGAGGCGCCAGCATCTCGCGCCACGGACGCCGGGCGCCGAAGTACAGAAGGCTGCCGGTGACAGCCGTAAAACTCCACCACGGAGCGTGCGGAATCACACGCGACAATACAGCGAGCAGCAAGAGCAAATACGCGGCCATCTCTCCCTCTTCCTGTGCAACCTTTCAGAGATTCGGACAGGTTTGTACGGCAAAAACAACTGTCTTCTTCCATTCTCCGTTGCAGGAGCGCTGTGGTCAACCCAGCGTTTCCAGGAGGACACTCCATTTTTCCGCAGCGGCCCGCGATGCGCCCGGCCCATCCATCTGCTCGCCTGCCGGGAAGGCCCTTCCCGCAGCATCTTCCCAGCCGCGCCGCACGGTCCATCGGCCGCCGTTCTCAGAGCGTGCGCTTGAACAGCGGCGTCGCGATCAGCAG
>JAJYFB010000013.1 GCA_021785495.1 Acidobacteriota bacterium
GGAGCGGCCATGGCCGCGGGCCAGCAGTTCGCCGCAGACCTCGGCGTAGGCCTTGAGGTTTGCGCCGGCCAGATCGTCGATCTCGATCGAACCTTTGTGATCGTTCAACTGGCGGACCATGTAGTCGCGGCCGTCGAATGCGGTCCAGCCCAGAAACGGATCGGTTTGAATCTCGATGGCGCGCTGCCCTTCCACCACGCGCTGGCCGTTGTGCGCCGAGGCCTGCGCGTGGGCGAGATAGGGCGCGTACGCCGAGGCCGGCTCCTCCTTGATCTGCAAAAACAGCGGGTCGCCGACGCCGTTGCCCTCCAAATAAACGCAAAAATCGCGCAGGCCAACGGATCCCGTTCCCACCACTTTGAAGGCCACGTCCACCGGCCGGTAAAAATCGAGCAGACGCCGCCGCTGCGGCTCCAGCCTCTCGCGGTAAGGCTCAAGCGCGGTCAGCACCTCCGCGGCGCGCGCTCCAGGGAGGCGCGTGAGCATGGGCTTCAGGGTTTTGAAGCGTCTGGGCGCACCTGGGCGCGACGAAACCGGTTCGGTCAGCCGCTCGAGCGTGTGCTGTGGCGTGGCCCGTTCGGCCTTCGCAAGCGCCGCGTGAACCGGACGGGCCAACCCCAGCCGATGCACCTGAAAGCGATTCACTTCCAGGAGCGGCATCTCTGCGAAGGCGCGCATCTGCTCCGCGTAGCGCAGAACACAGACCTTGGCCGCGTGACGCGCGGAGCCTTCGCGATGCCCGGCCGCGCGGCCTGCCAGCACCAGTGAGGCCGCCATGCGTTTCAAGTCCCACTCGAAGGGGCCGCGCGCGGTCTCGTCGAAGTCGTTGAGGTCGAAGACCAGCCGGCCGTCGGGCGCGGCGAAAGCGCCCAGGTTGCGCACGTGCGCGTCGCCGCAAAGCTGGCAGTCGATCCCCGTCGAGGACGACCGCGCCAGGTCGGCCGCCATCACCCACGCCGCGCCACGAAAGTACGCGAAGGGCGACTCGGCCATGAGCCGGTACTTCAAGGCGATGAGCGCCGGTACGCGCCCGTGCATGGAACGCTCCACCAGCGCCAGCGCCGGTTCGGTCCGCGCCGCCGGGTCGAAGACCGCGTGCTGCCGGCGCGCGGTCGATTTGCGCTGCGCGCGTCCGCGCGCGCGACGTTCTTCCGCATCTTCCCAAGGCATACGCACGGAAGATACACTGTTTCACCGCTCGGCGCAATGCTCGCCTCGGTTTGATGTAGACTTTTCTCCAAGCCGTGCCTATCCGCGCAATTCTCCAGGAGGAAAGTTTGCTGTCGCGCTTCGCTACGTTCCCGCTTGCCGCAGGTGTCGTCTTGTCCTTTGCGGTGAATTCGCGCACGGTCGAAGCGCAGAAGCAGCCGCTGACCGTGGAGGCGATCTACGCGCACGGTCCGCTGGTTCCAAAACCGCCCGATCAACTGGACTGGTCGCCTGACGGCAAGCATTTGGCGTATCTCGACGGCGACGACCTGATGGAAGTCAACCCGTCGACCGGCTCGGCGCGCGTGCTGCTCGACGCGGCCCGGATGCGCCGGTTCACGGCGAGCGGCGGCTCCGAGCAGGATCGCGACCATCGCGCGCGCTACGGCATGGCGAGCTTTTTGTGGGCTCCGGATTCGGCCCATCTGCTCTTCGACGCCGGCGGCCAGCTCTGGCTTTACGACCTGCGGCGCGATGCGGCGCGCCTGGTCGCATCGACGGGAATTGCATCGGGCGACGATCCGAAGTTCTCGCCCGATGGGCAGTCTGTTTCCTTTGCCGGAGCGCGCGGCCTCACGGTGGTCTCTCTTCGCAAACACGGCGCCGCAACCGTCGCCGTCGCGCCCACGGACGACGCCGGCTCAATCCTCAACGGCGCGGTGGACTGGGTTTACGCGGAAGAACTCGACGTGCGCAGCAATGTTTTCTGGTCGCCCGACTCGCAGAAGATTGCCTACTTGCAAATGAACGAGGCCGCCGTACCGCGCTACCCGCTCGCCGATTGGATTCCCGTGCATGCGCAGGTGGACTGGCAGCGCTATCCTCAACCCGGCGACCCCAACCCTTCGGTCCGCGTCGGCGTCGCGAGCGCCACAGGCGGCAAAACCCTCTGGATGCGGATTCCCCTCGCCGAGGGCGGCTATATTCCCCGCTTCGGCTGGGTCGACCGCAATACCGTCTGGATCGAAACCCTGAGCCGCGACCAAAAGCATCGCATCCTTTTCTTCGCCGACGCCGCCAGCGGCCACGCGCAAAAAGAACTGGAGATCGACGACGAAAGGTTTTTTGAAGACGGCTACGATGTGAGCGTGGGCGATGGCGCGATCGTGCTGACAAGCTGGCAGGACGGGCACACCCATCTCTATCTTGAGCGTTACGATCCGGCTCATCCTTTGGCCGCGAAGGCCGCGCAGGAAATGCAGCTCACCCGCGGAGACTTTGACGTAAGCGCCATCTACAGCGTGGACGCAGCGCGCGGCCTCGTCACCTACGCATCCAATGAAGGTGATCCGCAGCAGCAGCAGATCTGGCAGGTCAGCTTCAACGGCGAACGCAGGCGCTTGAGCGGCGACGCAGGCTTTCACGACGCCAGCTTCGCGCCCGGCGGCGCGGCCTTTGCCGATACGTACTCGACGCGCACCACGCCTCCGGTCGTCCGCCTCTGCGGCGTTGCGTCAGAACCAGCCCCGGCGCAAACCTGTCGCGTCTTCTGGCAAACCCGTGCGCTTGACGGCTATCCGTTGCATTCTCCCGTGCAACTTGCCGTCCAGACGCACGATGGAACGACGCTCTACGCCACGTTGCTGCTGCCGCCCGGCGCAACCGCGCCCGCCAGCGTTCCGCTCATCGTCAATCCCTACGGCGGGCCGGGCGCGCAGGATGTGCTCAACCAATGGAGCAACAAAAAGCTCTTCGACCAGGTTCTTGTCGAGCACGGATTCGCCGTGCTGCACGCCGACAATCGCGGCACGAGCGGCCGGGGACGCATTTTCGCGCAGGCTGCCTTTCGCAACTTCGGCGCCGTGCAGTTTGACGATCAGCGCACCGTGATCAACGCGGCGCTGAAAAAATTTCCTCAACTCGATCCTCAGCGCCTCGGCTGGTGGGGCTGGAGCTGGGGCGGTTCGTTCACGCTCTACGCCATGACCCATTCGGATCGCTTCCGCGCCGGCGTGGCCGTTGCGCCCGTCACCGACTGGCGCGATTACGACTCCATCTACACCGAGCGATACCTCGGTCTGCCCGCGGAAGACGCCGCAGCCTATCGCGATTTCTCCGCCGTCAACAGGGCGGCGCAGCTCAAAGGGCGGCTGCTCCTCGCCCATGGAACCGGCGACGACAACGTTCATCTCGAAAACACCGTGCAATTCGTGCAAGCGCTGATCGAAGCCGGTATTCCCTACGATCTGCAAATCTATCCGCGCAAGACCCACTCCATCGCCGGCGCGCACGTGCGCATGAGCCTCTACAACCGCATCCTGGCCCACTTCGAGACCTATCTCCAGCCCGCGCCATCGGGCACAAACGGCAAATAGCCTACGCCGCCAGATTTGCTCATCGCCTTCTGCCGTTCATGCGTCCGGGCCCGAAGCAGTGCTTTGGCTGCCTCATGCCCCAAAAACTTTCTCTTCCCGTTTCTGCAATTGACGCATCCGGTTTCCTTTTCGGCAAACAGTCCTCCATCTTCATCGTTAGTTTCTTGAGCCACTTGCCGAATGAAGCGATCCGCGTGTGTGGCAGACCGCAGGAATCATCGTTCGGAAGAAATTCCGCTGATTCCGATTGCTGCGGTATTGAGCAGGGCGACCGTTGCAAGCAGATCGAGAACGATGGGAAGACCAAGCAGAAGTGGCTGGGAAGCTCTCTTCACCGTCCCGGAGGGATTCCCTCCCACGACGCCTTGAATCGCGTTTTTTCGCCGCTGGACCCGGCGGAGCGGGAGAGCCGCTTTCTGAACGCGGTCCGCGCGATAGCCCAGATGACCGCGGGCCAGGTAGTTGTCATCGCTTGCAACTCGCTACGCGGCACGCGGAAAGGCGGCAAGAAAAACCCGGCTCCGATGGTTTCCGGCTGGGCCCGCTGCAACAACCTCGCCCGATCGCCAATTTTTGATCTCTGCCCCCTGTTTCTAAATCATCTCCACGCCCCACAGGTCGTGCAGATGCACGATGCCCTCGACCACGCCGCCGGCATCGACGACGACGAGCGCAGTGATTTTGCGCTCTTCAAGGATGGCCAACGCCTTGGCCGCCAGTTCGTCGCCGGCAATCGAACGCGGATGCGGATTCATGGCCTCGCCCGCGCTCCGGCCGAGGGCCGCTCCGCCCTCGCGTTCGAGCAGCCGGCGCAGGTCGCCGTCGGAGAGCACGCCGCACAGGCGTCCCTCCTGCTGCACAGTGGTGATGCCGAGCTTCTTCGACGACATCTCGAAGATCACATCGCTCATCGGCGTGGCGGGCGCGACGGTGGGAATCTCTTCGCCCGTGTGCATCAGGTCGCGGACGCGGGCCAGGCGCTTGCCGAGTTTGCCGCCGGGATGCAGCTCGGCGAAGTCCTCGGCGCGGAAGCCTTTTTTGAGGCTGACGGCGATGGCCAGCGCGTCGCCGAGTGCGAGCATGGAGGTGGTCGAAGCTGTGGGTGCGAGGTTCAGGCCGCAGGCCTCGCGCGCAACCGAGCAATCGAGCGCCACGTCGCTGGCCTGCGCGAGAGTCGATTGTGGATGGCACGTGAAGGAGACGAGCGCGTCGCCCTTGCGCTTGAGCGTGGCGAGCAGCCGGAGAATCTCCTCGGTTTCGCCGCTGGCCGAGAGCGCCACGACCACATCGCCCGGCATCAAGACGCCCACATCGCCATGCACGGCTTCGGCCGGATGCAGAAACAGGGCCGGCGAGCCGGTGGAACTGAGCGTGGCGGCGATCTTCTGGGCGATGATGCCGCTTTTGCCCATGCCCGTAACCACCACCCGGCCGTGCGACGCGCCGCAGCGAAGGATCATCTCGACGGCGCGCGCGAACGGTTCGGCCATCGGCCCTTCGAGGCGCACGGCGAGGGCTTCGAGCGCGGCCGCTTCGGTACGCACCAGGGCCGCGGGTGGAAAGCATTCGTCTTGCCTGGAAATACTCATCGGCTTTCGATAGTAACAGAAGAAAAGCCGAAGCCGAGATGGCAAAGAGGAACGAAGAGGGCAAACGCATTTCAGCTTGCGGGATGATTTTGTTTTGAAAGGACACGGCTTCAGCCGTGCCCTTTCCAAGCTGTTCCGGGCGGCAATGCGAAATCCAAATGCGTTTGCCCGGGGAGGAACGAAGGCCAGAGCGTTTTCTCGCAGCGGATCGGCACTGCCCCGGCCCAGCCTGCAAAATCGCCAGAAACGACACGCTCCTAGCCGGTGGCGGCATGATTGGAAGAGCGCAGGAGCGTCTTCTGCACGAGGACGCGCCCAGGAACTTCGACGAATCGGTAGAGCAGGAACGCGCATATCCATGTCAGCAGACAGCTAAGCGACAGCGTGACAAGGTGCGCTGCGGCACAACGGCGCTGCCCCATGGTCTGGCCCAGCCGCTGCGCGGCGGCGATGCACCACGGATGAACCAGATAGATGGAGTAGGAGATCACGCCCAGGTGATAGATCAGCTTGTTGGCGAACAGCGCCTTGGCCCCCGGCGATTCAAAGTAGAGTGCGAGAACGATGAGGGGGAAGAAGCAGTAGGCCAAAAGATCGCAGTGAGACCAGACAAGGACGCAGAGAAATACGACGAGTAGCACGGGAAGAATGAGCCGCGAGGAAGCTGGTTTTCGCATGGCTGGAAGTTGCGCAATCTTGTAGCAGAGCATGCCCAGGCAGAATCCCGCCACGCAGCGCATGACGGGAAAGACGCTGGCTGCGGAGACCACGTCGAGTTGGCCTCTGACCCCGAGGCCCGATGCGCCCACGCGCACGAGCAGCGCCGCCGAGGCCAGCAGGACGACCCAGGCGTAGACCGGCCGCACGGAAAAAACCAGCAGCACCAGCGCAGGAAAGAAGATGTAGACGAAGAACTCGGTGGAGAGCGACCATGTATCGGCGGAGATGCTGACGAAGCCGAGCCCCCAGGTCTGGACCATCGCGGCATTGGCGATGTAGTTGCAGAAGGAGAAGAGGCTCGCCGCGTGATGGAAGAGCAAAGCGTGAAGAAAGGCGATGGTGGTAATCACGAAGTACAAAGGATAGATGCGAGCCATGCGCCGGGACATGAACATGCCGTAGTTGGACGGGGTTATGCCGCCGCTGAAGGATCTTCCATAGCTGAGGGACATCACAAAGCCGCTCAGAACGAAAAATACATCCACGCCCAGGTAGCCCGAACGGCGCAGCAGGGTGGGAACTGGACCGGTGTAGTAAGCGTCGTACAAAACCACGTGATACAGCAGGACAAGGACGGATGCTATACCCCGCAGCCCCGTGAGAGGTCGAATCTCATTTGTAGCCATCGCATTGCCAAGCGGTATTATACCGGCCATCTGTTGCTCGCGGAAGGGACGAGCCATGCGGCTCCGGAGCAAACGCATTAGATTGAGCATGTCCCGCTGCCCGTTGAAAGTCGTTGAGCGGCGGCTAGGTTGATGTTGCTACGCCACTGAGGTGGCCCCGGTAGTTCGGATAGTTTTTTCGGGTTTTTCAGGGGAAAAATTGCTCGTCGTATGACAAACAGAGATCGGCGGCTCTGAGCCGTTCCAAACAGGGCCGCCACGACTCCGGGCGCGCCATGGCGGCCAAGGGGGCGTATCTCCTGGACCGGCAATTTGCCTTCACTCATTCCTCGCGCAGAAGGATCAGAGGGTCCACGGCCAAAGCGCGCTGCGCTGGCATCCAGGCCGCCACGAGCCCCAGCAGCAGCATCGCGGCCACCACTCCGCCCAGCACCAGCGGATCGCGCGGCGTAGCCTGGTAGACGATGTGCGCCAACACGCGCGCGCCCAACACGCCCAGCGCGATGCCCGCAGCCGAACCCATGGCGAGCAAGCGCAGCGCGCGTCCCAGCGCCGTCTGCAGAACTTCGCGCCGCCCCGCGCCCAGCGCCACGCGGATTCCCAGCTCGCGCATCCGCTTGCTGACCACATACGAAGCCATGCCGAAGACGCCCGTCACCGCCAGCATCGCGCCCAGCAGGCCCAGCACGCCCAACGCCACCGTGGCCACGCGCGAAACGAAGAGAGCCCAGTCCATGGCGCGATCCCAGGGGGCGATCGTCAGCGGCAAACTGGAATCCAGTCCGTGCATGGCGCGATCGAGCGCCTGCGCCATCTCCCGCGGATCGCGACTGGAGTGCACCACCAGCGTCGTCTCGCTCCCGCGATGCTGCTCGAAGGAAAAGAACATCGCGGACTGCGGATCCTCCGTGATGGTGCGATATTTGCCGTCTTCCACCACGCCGACCACCTCCGCACGGTTGCCGCTCCAGAACTTGAAGTGCCCGCCGATGGCCTTCTGGACGGATCCGAAGACCCTCACCGCGAAGGTGCGGTTGACCAGCGCCACGGTGGGCGCCTTGTCGTTATCGTCGAAGCGCAAATCGCGGCCGGCCACGAGCCGCGTGCCCGCGGCGGCCAGATAGCCCGGCGAAATGTTGTAATTCAGGGCGTCGGCTGCCGCGTTGATCGGCCGGTAGTCGGTGGTCGTGTCGAAAAATACGTCGGAATCGTTGCCGGATGGCCCCAGTGGCACATGATTGATCAAACCAACCGCTGTAACCCCAGGAATGGCCTTCGCCGCGTCGAACATGCGCCGCTGCAGAGCCGGGTCATCCTGTTCCTTGTAGCCGGCCATCTGCAAGTCGGTCTCCGCCAGCGTGACGTTCCGCGGCTGGAATCCGTAGTTGCCGTGCAGGGCCCGCAGCAGGCCACGCACCGCAACCAGCGATGAGGTCACCAGCAGGGCGCAGATGGCGATCTGCACCACAAGCAGAAGATCGCGCAGAGCAAACCTCTTCACGCCGCCCCCTCCGGCCGAGCCGGTGCGAATCGTCTGCCACGGATCGGCGCGCAGCACCTGGCCGACGGGTAGGATGCCAAAAAGCAACCCACTCAGAATCGCCAGCAGCAGCGCCACGGCGTAGGTGCGCAGATCGGGATTCACCGGAACGTTGATGGGTGTGCCCGCGATGGGATGCCATGCGCTGAGGGCGCGCAGGGCGAAGAGTCCGCCCGTGAGACCCACCGCGCCTCCCGCAAGCGAGACCAGCAGCGCCTCGGTCAGCAATTGACGAAGGATGGTTGCGCGCCGCGAACCAAGCGCCAGCCGCAGGGCCACCTCTTTGGCGCGGTCAGCCGCGCGGGCCGCGAACAGGCTGCCCAGATTGGCGCAGGCCGCCAGCAGAATCAAACCGGCCAGCAACATCAAAACGGTCATGAACGCTCTGGCAGGCTTGCCAAGCATGTCGCCCACAAGTCCGGGCCGGGCCAGGCTGAAGCGAATGCCGGCGTCATCCTGCGGGTAGGTCTTGGCCAGCCATGCGCCGAGCGCGTTCAGATCGGAGGCGGCTTGCTCCGGCGTAACGCCCGGTTTGAGCCGGCCGATCACCCACGCACTGTTGTTGCCGCGGTATTGCAGTCCGTTGACGCCGTTCACCGTGGGCTCCTCGACAATCGGCATCCAGAAGGTCGGAGCAAACATCAGTTCCGTGCTGCGAAACGAGGATGGCGCCACGCCGAGGATCGTGAAGGGATGCTTGTTGATCTCGACCTCGCGTCCGATCACGCCCGCATCGTGGCGAAAATAGCCGTTCCAGAAGGCATAGCTGAGGACAACATAGGGCGCGCTGTTGTAGCCTTTCTCGTCCGATGCGTGAAAGAAACGGCCCAAATAAGGCTGGATGCCCAGCGTGTCGAAGTAATTGCCGCTGGCCAGATAGGGCCATGCCGTCGTCGGATTGCCGCCGGCATCCACGCCCACCGCGCCTAAGACTTGATATTCGACAAGACTCTCGAAGGTGCGGTTGCGATCGCGCAGATCGAGATAATCGAGATAGGAAAGCGAGGGCGACGGCCCGAAACTCGGCCAGATGCGCTGCACCATATACAGGTTCTGCGCCCGCGGCACGTTCACCGGCCGCAGGATCAGTGCGTTCAGAACGCTGAAGACCACGCAGTTGGCGCCGATGCCGAGCGCCAGCGTCACAATGGCGGTCGCGGTGAAACCAGGTGCTTTGCGCAACTGCCGCAGCGCGAGTCGTAGATTGCCGAGCATGAATGGCTCTCCTCGATGGATGAGATTACGAGCATTTCCTGCGCAATGTTCCGCACGCTGAGGACCAAACCGTCCGGCTCAAAACAAAGCAGTTGCAACGGCGCGCGCAGCACCCAGCGTCCGGAATCGAAATTTGCCGTCCGAAAGCGGACAGTCCGCGCCGACTGTCCGAAATCGAACGGTCATTTATTAAAAGCGGACAGTTTTCCGGCCGGCGCAGGCGGATGCTCCGGCGAGAACGCATTTCTTTTTCTACGTTTGCGCCCCTCGCCGGTTTGGCGCGCCAGATGCTCTACTGTTGGGCGATGGACATTGCACGCCCCGATCGATTGCTCAAGAAGAAGCGCCGGATGATGATCTGGTCCGGCGTCGCGGCGATAACTTTGGCGGCGCTTGCCGTCGCGGTCATGCGTCTCAAGCCAGCCGCACCCACGGTGGATCGCTCGACGATCTGGACAGACACGGTCAAGCGCGGGCCGCTGGTGCGCCAGGTGCGCTCCTCGACCGGCGTTCTGGCGCCGCGCGAGGACTCGATCGAGTTGATTCCGGCCCAGACCGACGCCACCGTGGTGCGCATCCGCATTCTGCCCGGCGCCGAGGTCACGCCGGAGACGGTGATTCTGGACCTCAACGACCCCGAGCTCGATCAGCAACTGCTGAACGCGCGCCTCGCGCTCAAGGCGGCCCAGGCCGACTATAAAAGCCTTCAGGCGCAGCTTGAAAGCACGTTAATGGATAAGAAGACGGCCGCCGCGCAGGTCAACGCCAGCTATGCGCAGGACCAGCTCCAGGCGCAGACCGACAAGGCGCTCTACGATCTGGGCGTCCTCTCCGGCCTCGCTTACGAGAAGTCGAAGAGCACGGCCGACCAGTTGACTGCGCAGCACCGGCTCAGCCAGGAGCAGCTCGCCGTCAATCGCAAGGCGATCGCCATCCAGCTTGCCTCGCAGCAGACGAAGATCGACCAGGCGCAGGCGCTGCTCGACCTCTACGAAAAGCAGGAGCGCGCGCTCGAAGTGCGTTCGACGATCGCCGGAACGCTGGCCCCGCTGGCCACACCCCTGCAGGTGGGCCAGCACGTAACGGCGGGAACCAGCGTGGCCGAGGTCATCCAGAGCGGCAAGCTGAAGGCCGCCCTGCAGATCGCCGAGACCCAGGCGCGCGACATTCAGCTCGGCCAGCCGGCCTCCATCGACACGCACAATGGAGTGATTCCCGGTCATGTGACGCGCATCGATCCCGCGGTCGTGAACGGAACGCGCACCGTCGACGTACAACTGGATGGGCCGCTGCCGCCGGGCGCGGTGCCGCAGTTGAGCGTCGATGGCACCATCGATCTCGAACGCATGAGCGATGTGCTCTACGTCGGCCGGCCGGCGCTGGGCAACGAAAACTCCACGCTGAGCCTGTTCAAGGTCGATCCCGACGGCAAGGGCGCCACGCGCGTCTCCGTTAAGGTTGGCCGCGCCTCGGTCAACGAGATTCAGGTGCTCTCCGGCTTGAAGGAAGGCGACACGGTGATCCTCTCCGACATGTCGCGCTGGGACAGCGTGGACCGCATCCGGCTGGAGTGAAGCGGGGACTGAGGGACTGAGGGACTGAGGGACGAGGGACGAGGGGCGAAGAGTTTTGTAACAACGGCACGGCTTCAGCCGGGCCATCCCCAGTCTGAAACCCATGGGGCTTCAGCCCCTGAAACGATCCGCATTGGCGAGAAGTTATTGTCGCCAACCGCCCAGGATTTGCGCAGAGAAACGAATTACTGACCGCCGACAACTGACAACTGATAACTGTCAACTGACAACTGATCACTGACAGATGACCACCGGAGCCACCATGCCATCGAACGGAACGCTGATTGAAATCGAAGAGCTGACCAAAGTCTTCTACACCGACGAAATCGAAACCCACGCGCTCTCCGGCATTCATCTCACCATCGCGCGCGGCGAGTACGTGTCGATGTCGGGCCCTTCGGGCTGCGGCAAATCCACGCTGCTGTCGATCCTGGGCCTGCTGGACACGCCCACCGGCGGCCGCTACGTGTTGAACGGCAAGCCGGTCGAGAATCTGAGCTTCGGCGAGCGCTCGCGCATCCGCAACCAGGAGATCGGCTTCATCTTTCAGAGCTTCAACCTGATCGGCGACCTGACCGTCGAGGAGAACGTGGAGCTGCCGCTTACCTATCGCGCCGGAATGCCCTCGGCCGAGCGCAAGAAGCGCGTGAAAGAGGCGCTGGGGCGCGTGAACATGGCGCATCGCATGAAGCACTATCCGGCGCAGCTCTCGGGCGGTCAGCAGCAGCGCGTGGCCGTGGCGCGCGCCCTGGCCGGCTCGCCCTCGATCCTGCTCGCCGACGAGCCCACCGGAAACCTCGACTCCAAAAACGGCGAGGCCGTGATGCGCCTGTTGAGCGATCTGCACCGCGAGGGCTCGACCATCTGCATGGTCACGCACGATCCGCGCTTCGCCCGCCACGCCGAGCGCGAGCTGCACCTGTTCGACGGCAAGATCGTCAGCGAACAAGAGATGAAGAAGCTCGAAGAAGAAGCCCAGACCGAGGCCGAAGCATGACCCTGCTCAATGATCTAAGCTACGCCCTGCGCCAGTTGCGCAAGTCGCCGGGGTTTGCCTTGGCGGCCGTGCTCTCACTCGCCATCGGCATCGGCATCAACACCGCCATGTTCAGCAGCATGGACGCGGTGGTGCTGCATCCGCTGGCGGTTCCGCGGCTGGACCGCGTGGTGAATCTCTCCGAACAGAGTCCTCTCAGCGTCTATGAACGGGTGGCGTTGGCCAACTACGAAGACTGGACGCGTCAAAGCCGTTCGTTCGCATCGTTCGCCATCCGCAGCGAAGCCGCCATGACGCTGACCGGCAGCGGCGACGCCGCGCAGGTAGCGGCCACCCTCACTTCGGCCAGTTTCTTCCATGTTCTTCGTGCTCGCCCGCTTCTGGGCCGCGTGTATGGCGAGGAGGAATGTCATCCGGGGCGGAATTCGGTGGCCGTCCTGTCCTATGGACTCTGGAAGCGGAAATTCGGCGCCGACCTGGGCGTCCTGGGCCGCACCATCACGCTTGATCAGCACAATTACACGGTCATTGGCGTGATGCCGAAGACCATGCAGTACCCGTCGTGGACCGATGTCTACCTGCCGCTGGCGCCCTCGCCCGAGCAGCTCGCCGACCGCGCCACGCACAGCTACTTCGGCCTTGCGCGGCTGCGCGATGGAGTGACGATTCATGAGGCGCAGGCGGAGATGCGGACCCTCGCCGAACGGCTCGCCCGGGCCTATCCCGCGACCAACGCGGGCAGGTCGGTTCACGTCGAGTCGCTTCTCGACAACATCAACGGCCCGGAGACGCCGCTCTACTATCGGCTCATCTTCGGCGCAACCCTGTTCGTTCTGCTGGTGGTCTGCGCCAATATCGCCAATCTGCAATTGGCGCGCGGCATCGCCCGCCGGCCGGAAATCGCCATGCGCACCGCGCTCGGCGCCGATCGCACGCGCATTCTCCGCCAGTTGCTTACGGAAAGCATTCTGCTCAGCCTTATCGGAGCCGCCGGGGGAATCGGCGTCGCGAAGCTCTATGACCATTACCTCATGGCTTCCATGCCGGCCAGGGTGGCGCGCTACATGCCCGGATGGTCGAATACCGGCTTGAATGCACGCGTCCTGGCGTTTTCGCTGGCGCTGGCAATCGTCTCCGGTGTAATTGCCGGCGTCGTTCCGGCGCTCGATGCATTGCGCGTCGATCCCGCCAGTCAACTCAAGGCCGGCGCACGTTCCGCTCTGGGCGCGGGAAGCGCCCACCGGCTGCGCAGCATCTTCGCCGTGGTGCAGATCGCGCTCGCGGTGGCGCTGGTCATCGGCGCCGCTCTCATGTCGAAGGGCATGGACGCCTGGCTGCACGCCGCCGACATCTACGCGCCCGGCAAGATGCTGACCTTCAGCGTCAATCTTCCCGCCGCGCGCTTCGACACGCCGCAGAAGCGCGCCCAATGGTACGCGGAGAGTCTCGACCGGCTGCGCGCCCTGCCCGGCGTCACCCACGCGGAACTCACCACGGCGCTGCCGTACAACGACAACGCGTGGAATCGCGAAATTGAGATCGAAAATCGCTCGACGGCGCCAGGCAAGTTCCAGGACGCGCTGGATCTTCCCGTGACGCCGGGTTACTTCGCCATGCTGCGCATTCCGATTCTGGCGGGCCGCGGTTTCGACCGCAGCGACGCCATCGGCTCGACGCCGGTCGCCATCGTGAGCGAGCGTTTCGCGGCGCAATATTTTCCCGGCGAGAATCCCCTCGGTCATCGTATTCGCATGGGCGGAAGCGACAGCAAGGAAGCGTGGCTGACCATTGTGGGCGTCGCCAAAGAGACGAGCTATTCCTTGTGGGACCAGACGCCTCGCGCCGCCGTGTACATGGACTCCATGCAGTTGCCGCCCAAGGGCACGGAGTATGCCGTGACCACCGAGGGCGATCCGCTGGCGCTGGCGCCTGCGGCGCGCAAGGCGCTGGCCGCGATCGATCCGCTGCTGCCGCTCAACACCGTGGAGAGCTACGCGCAAATTCAGGACGACAATTTGACCGGGCTGAAATACGCCGCGGGCACGCTCGTCGTGGACGGCGTGATTGCCCTGTTGCTGGCCGCCATCGGCATCTTTGGCGTGATGGCCCATCTGGTCGGCGAACGCACGCGCGAGATCGGTCTCCGCCTCGCGATGGGCGCCAGCCGCAAAGACATACTCGGCATGATTCTGCGCCGTGCTTCCTGGCTGACCGGCGTGGGTCTGATCGCCGGCTTGGCGCTCGCCCTGGGGCTCGCACGCCTCACCGCGAGCCTGTTCGTCGGCGTGCGTCCCGACGACCCGCTGGTCTTTGCCGGCATCGCATCGATCGTTACCGCCGTGGCGCTGTTTGCAAGCTACCTCCCCGCCCGCCGCGCCGCATCCATCGATCCCATGCAGGCGCTGCGCACGGAATAACCCGCCTTCCAAGGAGAGAAACAGATGAACGGACTCATTCATGATCTGCGCTACGCGCTGCGGCAATTGCGCCGCGCGCCGGGATTCGCGGCGACGGCGGTCCTGACGCTGGCGCTTGCCGTGGCCGCGCTGACGACGGTCGCAACCTGGACCAACGCCGTGCTCTTCAATCCCTGGTCGCGGGTTGAAAAGCCAAGGGATCTGCGTTTCCTCTCGGCCACCGTGCTGGGTTCGACCGGCTACTCGGTCGGATACGGCCAGTTCGAGTTCGTGCGCAAGCAATCGCGGAGTTTCTCGGACGCGGCCGCCTTCAATCTCATCCAGATCAGCCTGGCCGCGGACGATGCAGAAGCGCGCGCCATTTGGGCCGGCGAAGTGTCCTCCGGCTACTTCCGGCTGCTCGGAGTCGAGCCCCAGCTGGGCCGCTTCTTCGATCCGGACGCATCCGACCGCGCCTACGGCCAGCATGACGAGATCATTCTCTCCGACGCCCTCTGGCGTTCGCGCTTCAACGCCGATCCGGCGGTCGTCGGCCGCTCCATTTCGGTGAACCGTCATCAGTTCACCGTGATCGGCGTGGCGCCGACGCACTTCGCCGGGGTCTACGGAGGTGTTGCCGAGTCGGCTTGGATTCCGCTCTCGGCGACTCGTTCGCTCTCGGCCGATCCACCGGCCGATCCGCTCGCCCGCTTCGGTCTGCAAGTTGTCGTACGCCTGCGTCCCGCCGTCTCCGATGCTCTCGCCACAGCCGAGGTCCATCAGCTTGCCCGCCGCTTCGCTGTGCAACATTCCGACGAGAACCTGAACGGATGGGATCTGAACCTGAACGACGCCGCTCACTTCACCCGCGGATACTTCGACATGATCGGAGAGCAGTTGCCGGTGCTCTACGGAGCCTCGCTCCTTCTGATGCTTCTGGTTGCCGTTAACATCTCGTCGTTGCTCGGCCAACGCGCCGCCCGAAACCGCCGCGAGGTGGCGATTCGCACGGCATTAGGCGCTCCACTCAGGCGCATCGCCGCGCAGATTCTCATGGAAACGTCGCTGCTTGCCGCGGCCGGAGCTTTCTTCGGCTGGCTTGCGTCTCTCGGGCTTTCGCGCGTGTTATATGTGCTGCTGCCGAGTTTCGGAGCAGCGCTGGCTTTCAACCTCGATCCCGGTCCGCGCATCTTTTTCTTCATCGCGACGCTTGCCACCCTGCTCACGCTGACCTGCGGCATGATGCCGGTCCTTCAGTCGCTGCGCGCCTCGCAGAAAGATGCGATCAACGCGGGCGGAGCAGCCGTGGTCGGCGCTGGGCGCAAGCAGTTCGCCCGCCGCACAGTGCTTGGCATGCAACTTGCGCTCTGCTTTGTGGTTCTGGTCTGCAGCGGCCTGATGACGCGTACGGCATTCAACATCATCACGCGTCCGCTTGGATTCAACCGGGCGAACTGCATGACCGCCGAGATCCATTTCACGCGCTCCGCCTACACCGCGGACCAGGCCCGCGTCTTCCGCCAGACGCTTGCCGATCGCCTGCGCGCGCTGCCCGGCATCACCGGCGTCACGTATAGCTCGCATCTGCCCATGTCGGACGAGGGCAGCGGCAATACACAGGCGTTCTCCGTTCCCGGCTATACGCCCACCAAGGGCGAGGAGATGGATGTCGTCACCGACTTCGAAGGACCGAGGTTCTTCCGCACCATCGGCATCGCCCTGCTCCGCGGCCGTGACTTTATGGCGAGCGACACCACGCAGTCTACCCCGGTGGCCATCGTCAACGAAGCCATGGCCCTCAAGTACTGGCCCCGCGGCGACGCGCTCGGCCGCAGCATTGTCTACAACAAAAAGTCCTGGCAGATCGTCGGCATCGTCCCTCCGTTCATATATCACGATCCTGCGGACACTGGCCCTATGCCGCTGCTCTTCCTGCCCATGGAGCAAACACACGAAGGCAGCTACACGCAGTTTGCTGTTCGTTCTCAATTGAGCTCTTCTGCGCTTGCCTCCGGCATGCGCCAGGTTGCCGCCTCGCTCGACCGCGCTCTGCCCTTGGAAAACCTTGAGAGCTACGGCGAAGTCGTCGACCAGATGTTTCAGATATACCGTCTGCCCGCCGAACTGCTCATTGTTTACGCCATAGCAAGCCTGATTGTCGCGATGCTTGGCCTCTACGCCGTGATGTCCTACGCTGTTGTCGAGCGCAGCCGCGAATTCGCTCTGCGCATGGCGCTGGGTTCAACGCGCGCCAGCATCTTCCGCCTGGTTCTCGGCGGCAACGCCGCTGTGCTCATGATCGGCCTGGTCGCAGGCTCGCTCGGCTGCTACGGCGCGGTGCGTCTGTTGCGCTCCATGCTCTTCGGCGTCACCCTTTCCGATCCGCTGACCTACTGCGCTTCGGCAGCAGTTCTCGTGGTCACCATTCTCTTTTCTGGCCTGGCGCCAGCGCGCCGCGCCGCTTCCATCGACCCCATGCAGTCGCTGCGCACGGAATAATCCGCGACCGAGGAGATGAATCGATGAACGGCCTGATTCGCGATCTCAATTACGCTCTGCGCCAGTTGCGCAAGTCGCCGGGGTTTACGCTGACCGCGGTGCTTACGCTGGCGCTCGGGATTGGAGCTACCACGGCTATCTTCACGCTGGTCTACGATGCGATGCTCAAGCCGTTGCCGTATCCGCACCCCGAGCGCCTCGTGGTCGCCGAAGAGCAGGTGGCGGAGTTTCGGGACATCTATCCCAAATTGCCGATGAGCGCCAATCATTTTGCGATGTGGCGGCAGCACGCGCGCAGCTTTCAGTCGTTGGCGGTGATGGAGGAGGAATCGGAGCCGCTGGGACTGGGCGGGCATCCGCTGAAGGTGGAGGTAGTGCGCGCGACGCCGGGAATCTTCGCCGTGCTCGGTGTGCAGCCGCGGCTCGGCCGCGCCTTCACCGAACAGGAGGCGCAGCCTGGACGCGAGCGCGAAATCGTGTTGATGCACGATCTCTGGCGGACGCAGTTCGGAAGCGATCCGCAGGTGGTGGGAAAGACCGTCACGCTGAACGGATTTCCTTACACGGTCCTCGGCGTGATGCCGGCCTCGTTCCACCTGCCGATGGCGGATAACATCGCGGTTCCGAATGCGGATCGCGCACGGCCGGTTCAGGCGTTGATTCCCCTGGCCTTCACCAAACAACAGCTTGCGGAAGCAATGGGCGACTTCAACTACTTCGGTCTGGCGAGGCTCAAGCCAGGCGTCTCCGCGACACAGGCCGGCGCGGAGGTCAACGCGCTGCAGCACAGCATTTCGGCCGCGCTTCCCGCCGATGAAAAAGGCACGCTCTCCGCCGTGTTGACGCCGTTTCAGCAGGCGCTGGTCGGCAACAACCGCAAGCCCCTGCTCATTTTGCTGGCCGCGGTGGCGGGATTGCTGCTGGTCGGTTGCATCAACATGACGAATCTGCTCCTCTCGCGGGCGATCGCCCGCCGGCAGCAGTTGACCATTGTCTCCGCTCTGGGCGCGAACCGCGCCGAGATGCTGCGCGCCTCCATGAGCGAGCCGGCGGTGCTGGCCGGCCTGGGCGGTGCGTTTGGCATTTTGCTGGCGTCCGCGCTTGTGCCGTTGATGCAGCGTTTTCTTCCGCCTGCGCTCGACTTCCGGGGAGCGTTGCATCTGGACTGGACCGGAGCCGCCTGCGCCGTTTTGCTTGCCGTGGCGGCAACGCTCCTGGCCGGAGCCCTTCCCGCTTGGATCGGGGCGCGCGCCAATCCGGCCGATGTGCTGCGCGGCGATTCGCGGCAGGCGGGTGAATCGCGCTCCAGCAAGCGCGCGCGCAAATCGCTCGTCGCGGCGGAAGTCGCCGTCAGCGTAACGCTGGTGCTGTTCACCGGACTGCTCGTCACGAGCCTGGCGCGGCTGATGAGCATCGATCGCGGCTTCGCGACCGATCACGTCATTACTGCCGAGATCGACCTGCCAGGCAAGTCGTATTCCGGCACGACCGCCGCCGAGGGATTCTACCGGCGTGTGCTGGAGCGCTTGCGCCAGCTTCCGGGCGCGTCTCAAGCAGGCTTGGTCAGCGTGCCGCCGCTCGGCGGCGATTTCTGGATTGATATGATTCGCGTCGCAGACGACTCACGGCCGTTCATGCAGCTTCCCACAGAGCATTTCCGCTGGATCAGTCCCGGTTATCTGGAGGCCATCCATCTGCCGCTGGTCGCCGGACGCGATCTGACTTCTTCGGACCAGGGTAAGAACTACGCTCTCGTCTCGGAGCGAACGGCGCGCACCCTCTGGCCCGGCGCCGATCCGATCGGCAAGCAGTTCCATCGCGCGGGCTATGTCGAGCAGCCTCCCTTCACCGTGATCGGCGTGGTGCGCAACGCGCGCACGATCTCGCTCGCCGCGCCCGACCCCATGATGGTGTACATGCCCTACTGGGTGCGCTGCGACGATACGGGCAGCATCGTTCTGCGCACCGGCCAGGATCCGGTTGCAATGGCCGCCGAGCTGCGCAAGGCGGTCTGGAGCGTGGACCCCGGTGCATCGGTGCCCACGGTGCGCACGCTGGGCGGAATCGCCGCGGATTCGGTGGCCAATCGCCGCTTTGAGATGGACCTGCTTCTGCTGTTCGCCGTGAGCGCGCTGCTGCTGGCCGGGCTGGGCGTCTACGGCGTGGCGACTTACTCGGTCGCGCAGCGGCAGCATGAGATCGGTCTGCGGATGGCGCTGGGCGCGCAGCGGGCAGGCATCTACCGGCTGGTGCTCGGCGAGGGACTCCTGCCGGTTCTGATGGGCGCGGCCGCGGGAGTCGCCGTGGCCTTCGCGTGCGAGCGCCTGATCGGCAGCCTGCTGTTCGAGGTGAACCCCTTCAACCCCGCGATTGCGGCCAGCGCAGTGGCCGTGCTGGTTGCGGTGGGAATCACCGGTTGCCTGCTCCCGGCCCACCGCGCTGCGGCAATCGACCCCATGCAGGCTCTGCGCAACGAATAACTTCTGCAAAGGGAGTAAAAGATGATCGAACTGAAGAATGTCGAACGAAGCTACAAGAACGGACACACCGAGGAGTGGGTGTTGCGGCGCATCGGCCTCACGATCCGCGAAGGGGATTTTGTCACCGTCATGGGGCCGTCGGGCGCGGGAAAGTCGTCGCTGCTCAACATTCTGGCCATGCTCGACGACGGCTGGAAGGGCGAGTACTGGTTCGGCGGCGAGGCCATTCACGCGCTCAACCGCAAGCAGCGGGCCGACGTAGCCCGCGCGCGTATCGGCATGGTCTTTCAGAGCTACCACCTGCTCGACGACCTGACCGTCGCCGAAAATATCGAGTTGCCGCTCTCGTACAAAAACCTCGCGCCGAAGGATCGCGCCGGCATGGTCGCCGATATTCTCGATCGATTCCGGATTGTCGCCAAAAAAGACCTCTTTCCTTCGCAGCTTTCCGGCGGGCAGCAACAGCTTGTCGGCATCGCGCGCGCCGTGGTGCACGCGCCGGCGCTGCTTTTGGCCGACGAGCCCACCGGCAACCTCCACTCCACGCAGGGCCGCGAGATCATGCAGCTCTTTAGCGAGCTCAACCGCCAGGGCACCACCATCGTGCAGGTCACGCACTCGGAAGACAACGCGCGCTACGGCCAGCGCCTCGTCGAATTGCGTGACGGCTGGCTCACGCGCGACGAAACTCGACAAGCAACCGCGGCAGAAGCCAGATGAACGGCCATCCTACGCAATTCTCCGGGGAGACACGCATGAATCTTCGTCCTTCCAAATCCGCAGTCATCCGCCTCCAAGCGGTTGCTGCGATCTTTTTGCTGCAAGTGAATCTGGCCTTCGCATCGGAATCTCCGCAAACACAATCCGCACCGGAGGCCCCGGCGCCCGCGACGAGCGCGACTGCTGCCGCACCCAAGCCAACGCTGGCGCAGGCGATCGAGCAGGAACCGCGGCTGGCTTTTACGCCTCAGCAACCTTTCAGCGTGCCCATGCCCCACTCCTACAATCCACTCGAGCGCTACCGGCCCAGCACGGCGCCGTCCCTCAATCTCGCCAACTCGCCTCGCCTCGAGAGCCTTATTCGCGATGGAAAGATCTATCTTTCCCTGCGCGACGCGATTGCCCTTGCCATCGAGAACAACCTCGATCTCGCCTACTTTCGCTATAACTTCCCGATCGCGCAAACGGATATTCAGCGCACCAAGGCGGGCAGCCCGGCAAACGGCGTCAATGCCACCGTTGTGCAATCCACCCAGGGCGGTTTCAGCTCTTCCGGCGTCGGTGGCGGCGGAGGTGGTTCTACCATGTCGGCCGCCGCAGGCAATGGCGGCATCGTCACGTCGACTCTCGGCGAAGGAACCGCAGTTCCTTCCTTCGATCCTTACCTCACCTTCCAGGGCTACGTTGATCACACCGTCGTGCAGGAGGCGAACACCTCGCTCGTCGGCACGCCGATTCTCAAGACCAACACCATCGAGGTACTGTCGAGCTACTCGCAGTCTTTTCCCATCGGCACGAATCTCGCAGTCAACTATATGGGCCAGCGCGCCGCTAGCAACTCGCCGTATAACGCCATCAATCCCGACCTGTACAGCAGGTTTCAGGTGGTTGTTTCGCAGCCTTTTCTGTATGGCTTCGGGCTCTCCACCAATGAGCGGTACATCCGCATCGCCAGGCGCAACGCCCAGATCACCGACGTCGTCTTCAAAGCGCAGGTCATCGCCACCGTGACCCAAATCGAGAACATCTATTGGGATCTGGTCGACTCGTTCGAAAACGAGCAGATCAACGAGCGTTCGCTGGGCTTCGCCAATAAGACGCTCTCCGACGATCGCAAGCAGCTCGCGCTCAACGCCATCCCCGCCATGCAGATCATGACCGACCAGTCCGCGGTAGCGACGGCCGAAGGCAACCTGACCGTTTCGCGCGCCAATCTGCGTTTGAACGAGCTGATGATGAAGAACGCTCTCACCAAGGTTGACGATCCCATCATCGACGAGATGCCTGTCATTCCTCTCGGCATCGCTGGAGGACCGGACCCGAACGCCGGCAAATCCATCGACGAGCTGATCGCCGAGGCAGAGAAGAAGCGGCCGGAGGTGGCCATCTACCGGATGCAGGCCGAAGTGCAAAAGCAGGCGCTCAAGGACATCAACAGCGAACTCTTGCCCACCCTGAATATGTACGGCCTCTACGCTGGCGCGGGTACGGCGGGACCGAAAAACGCCTTCTGCAGCACACAGGCAGTCGACTGTGCCACCGGTCTACCTACCGGCTTCGGCGGCATGTTCGCCAACACCTTCAACGACTCGTCGCCGGAGTACCAGGTGGGTGTGACGCTTTCCATCAATCTGCGCAACCGCCAGGCCAAAGCCGACCAATTTCGTGCAGTGCTGCAGTACCGGCAGAGTCAGATCTCCGAAGTACAACAGAAGAAAACCATCCTCTTCGACGTGCGTAACTCCAAGTTCGCTCTTGAACAGGCCGAGGCCCGCGTGGAAGCGGCCCAGGAAGCGCGCGACCTGGCCAAGAAGACCTTTGAGATCACCAGGCAGGAACAACAGCTCGGCGCCAAGTCCAGCGTCGATACGTTGAACGCGGAGAGCGCGCTCGCCCAGGCAGAAGCAACTCTCGACAACGCGCAAACGGCCCTGGAAAAAAGCAAGATTGACATTGACCGCGCCATCGGCGACACCCTGGAGCGCACAGGCGTGTCGATCGAGGATGCGAAAATGGGAGTCGTGGCGGAGGAGCAGTAAGCGGCAGGTCTCTGCCGCAACGAACATGCTGAGCGTCGTGGAGGTGTGCCATCTCGAACAAGCGCGACAAAATTCGGGTCCTGGCCGCCGACGATCAGCCGCATATTCTCGAAGCGGTCGAGCTGCTCCTCAAGCCGCAGGGAATCGATGTCGATTGCGTTCGCTCGCCGCAGTTGCTGATGGAGGCACTGGGCGAGCGCGATTATGATGTCGTACTCATCGATCTCAATTACACGCGCGATACCACCTCCGGCCAGGAAGGTCTCGGCCTCCTTGCGCAGATTCAGGATTTCGACGCGCGGCTTCCGGTCATCGTGATGACCGCGTGGGGTAACATCGATCTGGCCGTCGAGAGCATCAAGCGCGGTGCGCGCGATTTTATCCAGAAGCCCTGGGAGAACGAGCGACTGCTCTCCCTTGTCCGCGTCCACGCCGAATTACATCAAGCGTTGCGCCGCGCCCGCCAGCTTGAACTCGAAAACCGCCTGCTTCGCGCCGAGGGTATGCCCGACTTCGTTGCATCCGCTTCTTCCATGCAACTGGTCCTCGAACTCATCTCCAGGGTCGGGCCCTCCGACGCAAACGTCCTCATCACCGGTGAGCACGGCACGGGTAAAGAGATCGTCGCGCGCCTGCTCCATGCCGCATCGCCGCGCGCGCGCATGCCCCTGGTCGCGGTCAATGCCGGCGGAATGCCCGAAGGAACGTTTGAAAGCGAGTTCTTCGGCCATGTCAAGGGCGCGTTCACCGATGCGCGCACCGACCGCCTGGGTCGCTTCGATCTGGCCAACGGCGGCACGCTCTTTCTCGACGAGATCGCCAACGTTCCGCTGCGCCAGCAGGCCAAACTCCTGCGCGTGCTCGAAACCGGCGAGCTTGAACGAGTCGGCTCCTCGCAGACCCGCCGCGTCGACGTGCGCCTTCTCTGCGCCACCAACGCTCCACTGCATGATGAGGCCAAGGCTGGCAACTTCCGAGAAGACCTGCTCTTTCGCATCAACACCGTTGAAATTCACCTGCCGCCGCTGCGCGAACGGCGCGAGGATATTCCGCCGCTCGCCGGGCATTTTCTCGCGCGGCTGCGCACCCGCTATCGTAAACAGGTTGACGGCATCTCCGCCGCTGCCATGCACCTCATGATGCAGTACGCCTGGCCTGGCAATGTGCGCGAACTGGAGCACACCATCGAGCGTGCGCTGCTCCTTTGCACGGGTGAGGAGATCGAGCCGGCCAATCTCTCGATCGGCGCCGGGCGCGCCGCCGCGCCCTCGCTCGACAACATGAGCATCGACGAGATGGAGGCCATGCTCATCCGCAAAGTGCTCCGCCGCTGCGACGGCAACATCACCCAGGCCGCCGAGTCGCTCGGCCTGAGCCGCGCCGCGCTTTATCGTCGCATGGAAAAGTATGGCCTATGAAGCAAGATCGCGTCGGCCGGCGCGTCGGGCAGTCCGCCGAGCATGGGTGTATTCCCTGCTCCTGTCTCTGCCTGCTCTGATCTTCCTCGGCATCTTCATTGCACAGCGCCAACTCGACCTCATGATCGCCACGCTGCTCGGCGTCTGCCTGCTCATCTACCTCGCGCTGGTTGCCACGTCTCTTGTAGACACGTTTGCTCGCCCCCTGCAAACGCTCTCGAACGTGGTTTTGTCGCTCCGCGAAGGCGACTACTCCTTTCGCGCCCGCGGCGCCACATCCGGTGACGCCCTAGGCGATCTCGCCCGCGAGGTCAACGCACTCGCCGACCTCTTGCAGAAACAGCGCGTCCGCTCGTTGGAGGCTACCGCGCTGCTTGCGCGCGTTCTCGAAGTCATGCACGCGCCGCTCTTCGCCTTCGACCGCGAAAACCGCCTGCAGCTGGTCAACCATGCTGGCCTCAAGTTGCTGGACCTTCCCTTTGCGCGATGCATCGGCCGCTCTGCATTCGAGCTGCGTTTGGATAGCCTGCTTGCCGCTCCCGACCGCGCTATTCGCTCGTTCGGCGCCACGCCAGCACGCTGGCTCCTGCACAAGAGCGCATTCCGTCAGGACGGTACTCCTCATACGCTCCTCGTGCTGGCCGATGTCAGCGTCCCACTGCAGGAAGAGGAACAGACCGCGTGGAGGCGTCTTATTCGCGTGCTCGGTCACGAGCTGTCGAATTCGCTCGCGCCTATCAAGTCCATCGCTGGCAGTCTGCTTGCTCGCATTGCCGATCTCAGCGGCGACGCATCCACTCTCGACGACTTTCGCCGCGGTCTCGGCGTCGTCGAGAGTCGTGCCGACGCGCTGCACCGCTTCGTGCAATCTTATCGGCAGCTCGCCCAGTTGCCTCCGCCAAGCCTCAAGTCCGTCGCACTCGCGCCGCTGATGGAACGCGTCACGCTTCTCGAACGGCGCATTCCCATTCAGCTCGATCCCGGACCGGAAGTCACGCTCGATGCCGATCCAGACCAGTTGGAGCAGATGCTCATCAATCTTTTCGCCAACGCCGCCGATGCCTCGCTGGCCAACGCCAGCCAACCCGTGCGTGCAACCTGGGTGTCCACAGGCGCAAGCGTGCAGATATCAATTGAAGACCGCGGTTTAGGCATTGCCAACCCGGAGAATCTCTTCGTCCCGTTCTACACGACGAAATCCGCGGGCAGCGGCATTGGTCTTGTCCTTGCCCAGCAGATCATCCGCGCCCACGGCGGCGAGATCTCGCTTGTCAACCGCGAAGACGGCGAAGGCGCTCGCGCCCTTGTCCGCCTGCCCCTCGTTCCAGCAGCCAAAACGGCTCTTTGCGAAAAAGTGTAAAGAGGGCAGAATTTACAGGGTTTTGCGAGGGTGGCTGTTTTGGCGATTCTCAGGGCTATGGTCGACAGCGACTGAAGCAAGATTCTGGGCTGGCCGGATATTTACTTTACGAATGCGCCGACCATCGACACGCAGTTGAAGGGGCAAACAGTCCTCGGCGCGCTCTACCGCAACCATCACAACGGCACCTTCACCGACGTGACGAAACAGGCCGGATTGACCACGCCGTGCGTCGCAATGGGCGACGCCGTGGGCGACAACGATTTCAATAACGCGGGCCGTCCGGACATTTGCGTCGGCAACGACTCCACGCCGAATTTTCTCGATCGCGACCTGGGCGACGGGAAGTTCTGCGACGCCAGCCAGGAGGCCGGGCCAGCGATCGAAGCCAGGCGCGTGGGGCGCGGTCTGGCCGTCGGCGATCTGTTCAACGACGGCAATATGGACGTGGTCGTCGAGGATCTCGACGGCAAGCCATTGATCCTGCGCAATCCCGGCGTCGCCGGCCGCCAGCAGAGACAGCACGACAGGCTTCAGCCGGTTCCTGTAGGATGATCGGCGGAGACACTTTCATGGAACGAATGCTGGCCACACCGGCCGACGCCGAGATCATTCTGAAGCTCTACGAACTGCGCACCGAGGCCGTCATGCGCCAGGCGCGGGCCTGGATGCTGAGCGAGTTCTGGCCGGAAACGGCCGAAGAGTACTTTGCCGTCGCCAACAACTACGCCGATCCGCACAACGCCTGGCTGCGGCAGGTGCTCAGCTACTGGGAGATGGCGGCGACGCTGGTTTTGCACGGCGCGGTCTCCGCCGAGCTGTTTGTCGATTGCAACGGCGAAGGATTTTACTATCTGGCGAAATTTGCGCACATTCTTGATGCAATCCGAGCGCAGAATCCGGCCTTTTTTGCTCGCACGCTGGAGGTGATCGAGCGGTTTTCCAGCGCGGCGCAGCGCTACGAGGCGATGCTCAAGCGCATCCAGGCGGTGCGGGCCGCGCGCGCGGGCAGGTAGCCGCCGCACGGCGCAGCAGGAACGCTACGGCGGCGCGGTTTCCTCAGCAGGCGCGGCGTAAGCGCTGGAGCGTGCGCACACGCACCGTCCGGCAGGCGTCGCGAACCGCAGCCGCGAGAAGCGGACGGGGGTGGCAGCCGGAATTTTTTTGCGTCTGTCTCCCGTTTTGGCTCGTCATGCCGCCCAAAGTCTGCTAGTGTCATATCGGCTCCTTTTGCCGGTCCGGGCATTTGCTGCGCCGGAACCGGGGGGGAACGATTCAAAACAACCGGAAAATCGATGGCGCGAGCAATTTGGAACGGCAGAACGATCGCGGAAAGCGATCGGATTGTGGAGATGGATGGAACCGTCTTCTTTCCCGAATCCAGCCTCCAGCGGGAGTATTTTCGGACCAGCAGCACCACCTCGACCGATCCCGCCAACGGGCTGAAGCGGTACCTGACCGTGGTGATCGACGGGCAGGACAATCAGGACGCCGCCTGGTATTATCCCGATCCCAAGCCCATGGCGCGTAAAGTGAAAGGGCACATCGCCTTCTGGCGCGGCGTGGAAGTGGAGAAGTAACGCGCGCGCGTAACGGCGCGCCCGGAGGCGCATCGGCGAGAAGCGGCTGCCCCGGAGGGGCGCAGGAGCCTCGCGCATCCGCGGCTGGCCCTTCCGCTGCGGGGCATTTTTCCGCCGGTCCCCGGCAAACGACCTTCTCCACTCCTCCTGTTTCCGCGTCAAATCCGACGAGCTTCCAATCCTGACGCGGGTATACTAGGAGCAGGCCAAGCCTCGAAAGCCCCCGCGCAGGGGGCTTTTTGGCGCGATGGGGAATCGACCCGGAGCAGGGGCGACACCCTGGAAAGAGGAAGAAGATGGGAACCTTGCTGGAGTCCATTCAGTCGCCAGCCGACGTCAAGCGGCTGAACTTCTCCGAACTGGACGCGCTGGCCGGCGAGCTGCGCGCGTTTATCATCCAGACCCTTGCGAAGACGGGCGGCCATCTCGGCCCCAATCTCGGCGTGGTCGAGCTGACGCTGGCCCTCCACGCGGTTTTCTCGACGCCCGAAGACAAGATTCTCTTCGACGTGAGCCACCAGGGATACATTCACAAGATTCTCACCGGCCGCCGCGAGCGTTTTGCGACCATCCGCCAGCCGGGCGGGCTGAACGGCTTCCTGCTGCGCACCGAAAGCGAGCACGATTGCTACGGCGCGGGCCACGCGGGCACGGCGCTTTCGGCCGCGCTGGGCATGGCCGTGGCGCGCGATCTGGCCGGCGGCCGCGAGCATGTCGTCGCTGTGGCTGGCGACGCCGCCTTCACCAACGGCGTCACCTTCGAGGCGCTGAATAACATCGCCGCGCAGACCCGGCGCATGATCGTCGTGCTCAACGACAACGAGTGGTCGATCGACCGCAACGTGGGCGCGGTGGCGCGCTACTTTCATCGCATCGTCGCCAACGAGCGCTATCAGCATCTGCACGACAAGGCCGCGCATCTGGTCGAGCGCTTTGGCGGCAAGACGGCCGTCAAAGTCATGCGCCGCGCCGAAGAAGCCGCCAAAAGCATGCTCTGGCCTTCGATCCTCTTCGAGGAGTTTGGCCTGGACTACTTCGGCCCCATCGACGGCCACAACCTTCCGCTGCTGGTCGAAACCTTCAAGTTTCTCAAGACCCTCGACCATCCGGTGCTGCTGCACGTGCTCACGCAAAAGGGCCGCGGCTTTCAGCCGGCGCTCGACGGGCAGAAGAAGTTTCACGGCCTGGGGCCGTACGATCCGGAGACCGGCCAGACGCCCGACGGCTCGGCGACGTACGCCGAGGTCTTCGCCAAAACCCTCACCGATCTGGCCACGAAGGACGAGCGCATCGTCGCCATTACGGCGGCCATGCCCAACGGCACCGGCCTCGATCACTTCCGCCCGCACCATCCGAAGCGCACCTTCGACGTGGGCATCGCCGAGGAGCACGCGGTGGTCTTTGCCGCGGGCATGGCCACGCGCGGCTTCCGCCCGGTCTGCGCCATCTACTCCACCTTTCTGCAGCGCGCCTTCGATCCCATCGTGCACGATGTCTGCCTGCAGAAGCTGCCGGTGGTCTTCGCGATGGATCGCGCCGGGCTCTCCGGCGACGACGGGCCCACGCATCACGGCCTGTTCGACATCGCCTACCTGCGCGGCATTCCCGATCTCGTGCTGATGTCGCCCAGGGACGAGGACGAACTGGCCGACATGCTGAAAACCGCGCTCGACCTGCCCGGCCCAAGCGCCATTCGCTATCCGCGCGGCACGGTGGCTGGCGTGGCGCGCAAGCCCGAACCGCACGCGCTCGTCCCCGGCAAGGCCGAAGTGCTCACCGACGGCTCCGACGTCGCCATCTTCAGCCTCGGTCCGATGGTCGGGCTCGCGCGGGAGCTGGCCGCGATGATCGAGCGCGACGGCGACTCGGCCGCCCTCATCAACGCCCGCTTCATCAAGCCGCTCGACCACGCGCTGATTGAGCACTATGCCAAGCGCGTCGCCGCCTTTGTCACCTTTGAAGACCATGGAAAGATGGGCGGTTTCGGCTCGGCGGTTGTCGAGGCTCTCGATGAGATGGGACTGGCCGTTCCCGTCGTGCGCATCGGCTGGCCCGACCAGTTCATCGAGCACGGCAAGGTGGAGGAACTCCGCGCGCGATACGGCCTCACGGCCGAGGCCGCCTATGCCCAGGTGGCGCCGCTGCTCGCCAGCCGACGCCGCTCTCGGCTGGCGGCAAGCTGAACGAGTTGAAGCGCTTCGCTGTGCGAAAATGCCATCAGGCCCCTTTTGCGATGCGAATTGCACGATTTTCTTTCGTTCTGGTCTGCGCCATCGCCTGGAACTCCGTTGCGGCCCGTCCGCAGCCTGCGCAGCCGGCGCCATTGGCGCTGGTGGGCGGAACGGTGGTCGATGTCTCCAACTGGGGACGCTCGGCCAACGACATTCCCGGCGCAGTCGTCCTCATCGAGGACAACAAGATCGTTGCCGTGGGCCTGGCCGGCCAGGTGCCCATCCCGAAGGGCGCGCGCGTCCTCGATTGCACGGGGAAGTTTCTCATTCCCGGCCTGGTCGATGGCTATGCGGGCATGAACTCGCAGGCTCAGGCCAACGCCAATCTCTACATGGGCGTCACCACGGTGGTGGCGCACGCCGACAAGGAACGCGGCTTCATCGACTTCGGCGCCCATCCCTCGCCGCACATCTACCCCATCGACTCGGTCGGCGTCACCGACAACTGGAGCCTGCTGGCGCGCCAGCCCGCCTGGGTCTCGAAGCTGCGCGAGGGCCCGCATCCCACGGAGCTCAGCCCCCAGGACGCGGCCCGGCAGATGGCCGATGCGGCGCGGATGGGAACGCGCGTGCTGCTGCTGCCGCCGCATCTGACCGCGGCCAACTCGCAGTGGATTATCGCCCGCGCGCATCAACTGGGCCTGGTCACCTACGGCATTTTCGTCTCGACGCCCTACCGCGTTGGCGTCGAAGCCGGCGTGGACGCGCTGCCGCGCATGGATCGCTATATTCTGGGCTCGATTCCCGACGAATTGCAACAGCCGCTGATCGACGATGCCGACGGCTCGGCCACCGCGACGGCCTATGACTACGCCGAGCACGTTTCGCCCACCGACCGGCGTCTGCTCAATTACGCCCAGTTCCTGGCCGCGCATCACGCGGCGCTGATGCCGGCCCTGAGCCTTTACTACGCCAACCTGCCCGAGCATCGCAACCTGTGGAAGGAACCGGCCGCATCGCTGCTCGATCCCAGCAGCATGTTTCATCCCACCGACCCGGCCAGCGGCGAGATGCTCTATCCGCTGCCGGCCTGGTCGCGTCATCTTCCAGTCATGGCGCAGCGATGGATGGAAGAAGACCTGCAAAAGAAGGCCGGCGTCCATGCGCTACGCCTCTGGCGCATCAACCAGAGCCTCTTCGCGGCGATGCCGCACTACCTGGCCGCCTCCGGCGCCGACGCCATGGGCACGATGCCCGGCATTTCGCTCGACACCGAACTGGATCTGCTGGTGCGCATGGGCCTTTCGCCGCGCGAGGCGCTGGCCGCCGCCACGAACAACTACGCCTTGCAGTTCGGATGGAACGAACTGGGCCTGATCGCCGCCGGCCGCCGCGCCGACATTCTCATTCTCGACGCCGATCCCACCGCCAGCGTCTGGAATGCGCGCCGCATCTCCACCATCGTTCTCGACGGCGAGCCGCTGGACCGTGGCGCGCTTCTGCGCCTGCGGCGATAGCGATTCAACCGCTGGCATCCTTGCGAGGCGAGCACCGGCAACGCGGTCCCCGTTCTTTGCGCCTCAGGGCAAACGCATTTCAGCTTGCGGGATGATTTTGTTTTGCAAGGGCACGGCTTCAGCCGTGCCGTAGACATACTCGGATGAATGTTTGCGGCCTTTCGGCCCTGCGGGATGGGTTCTGCATCCCAAAAACATCCCTCGGCGGCTCAAGCCGGACCGTTTTTCGCGCCACGTTTCGGCACGGCTGAAGCCGTGCCCTTTCCAAGCTGTTCCGGGCGGCAATGCGAAATCCAAATGCGTTTGCCCTGCTTTGTGCCTCGTGTCACATGACGTTCACAATTGCAGTGTGATAGCAGCCCCTGTTTGGTGAGGCGCGGGGCGAAGATTCCTCCTGATCTCCGCCCGCGCGCCCGGGATCCGAGCCCGAGGCCTCCGCATGGACGAGGAAGACGGCAGACCGGGAGCCCTATCCCGGCAAATCGGCCACGCGAACGCCCCGGCGGGCGTCCTTCTTCCATCCCTGCTCGAAAATTTCCGTGCGATCTCTTCTCGCGTCTGCGACGGGAAACGTCTCTACGGGACTAAAGCCCCGTTGCCTTCACGCACCCCTCGGCCCGGCCACAGCCGCGCTCTTGTTCCAGAGCTTCTTCAATCGGGTTTTTCCGCAACCGCTGAAGCCGCGCCTGTTCAAAACACCATCGATGTTCCCGTTTTCAGCGGCCGGCGCTTGGCCGCCGGCTCCGATCTCAACCAAGGAGTGACGCACCATGAAAACCTACCAGGGAAGTGAGATTCGCAACGTAGCTGTAGTGGGGCATGCGCACAGCGGCAAGACCACGCTCATTGCCGCTCTGCTGCATGCCGCCAGGATGACGCCCACCCAGGGCCGCGTGGAAGACGGCACGGCCCCCACCGCCTACGACGAAGAGGAAGTCGCCCGCGGCATCACCATGCAGAACGCCCTCGCCTTTGCCGAGTGGCAGGGCGCGAAGATCAATTTTGTCGATACGCCCGGCTTTCATATGTTCACGCACGAGGCTCGCGCCGCGCTCTTCCCGGTCGAATCGGCCGTCGTGGTGGTCAACGCGCAGAACGGCGTCGAGCCGGTCACCGAGCGCGTCTGGAAGTTTGCCGAAGAGGCCAATCTGCCGCGCATCGTCCTCGTCAACCAGATGGACCATCCCAAGGCCGGCGGCGGAGGCGGCCTGAACGCCCTGCTCGACGACCTGGCCGAGCGCTGGGGCCGCAGTTGCGTTCCCGTGCAGTTGCCCATTGTGGACGCCAACGGCTTTCATGGCGTTGTCGATCTGGTCACCATGCAGGCCTACACGTACACGCCCGGCGGCGATGGTCGCGGCAAGGTCTCGGCCGAGATTCCCCCGTCGCTCGTGGCCGACGCCAAGACGCGCCATGAGGCGCTGGTCGAGCTGGTGGCCGAGGGCAAGGACGAACTGATGGAGGAGTTCTTCGAGAAGGGCACCATCCCCGAAGAGCATCTCATCGCCGCGCTGCACGAGGCCATCCGCGAGGACCGCATCTTCCCGGTGCTCTTCGCCAGCGGCCTGGCGAACATGGCGCTCGACCATCTTCTGGACTTCATCAAGGACTACGCGCCCGCGCCCACCGAGCGCGCGCCCATTGCCGGCGCAGCCGAAGGCGTCGCGCGCAAGGTGGACGACGCCGAGCCGGCCACGGCCGTCGTCTTCAAGACCATGAGCGATCCCTTTGCCGGCCGCATCAGCTTTTTCAAGGTCGTCGGCGGCGTCATCCACAACGATGCCGCCCTCGAAAACTTCACCCGGCGCAGCGCGGAGAAGCTGGCGCACCTGAGCGTGATGCAGGGCCGCAAGGCGGTCGAGGTCGCCGAGTTGCACGCCGGCGACCTGGGCGCGGTGGCCAAGCTGCGCGACACGCTCACCGGCGACACGCTGGGCGTGAAAGGCGCGGAGTTCCAGGTCGCGCTCCTCGCCATGCCCGAGCCCGCGATGACTTACGCCATTGAGCCCAAGTCGCGCGCCGACGAGGACAAACTCGCTCCCGCCATTCACAAGCTGATGGAAGAGGATCTGCTGATCCGCTTCTTCCGCGACCCGCAGACCAACGAGTTTCTGATCGCCGGCGCGGGCCAGCCGCACATCGAGGCCATCGTCAGCCGGCTCAAGCGGCGCTATCACGCCGAGGTCACGCTGAAAGCCCCGAAGGTGCCCTATCGCGAGACCATCCGCGGCAAGGCCGACGCGCAGGGCCGCCACAAAAAGCAGTCCGGCGGCCACGGCCAGTTCGGCGACTGCAAGATCAAGATGGAGCCCCTGGCGCGCGGCGGCGGCTTCGAGTTCGTCAACGAAATCTTCGGCGGCGCCATTCCCCGCCAGTTTGTGCCCGCCGTCGAAAAGGGCATCGTCGAGTCGGCCGCGCGCGGCTATCTCGCCGGTTACCCGGTCGTCGACTTCAAGGTCACCGTCTACGACGGCAGCTATCACGACGTGGACTCGAACGAGCTGAGCTTCAAGACGGCCGGGCGCATCGCCTTTCGCAAAGCCATGGAACAGGCCAAGCCCTGCCTGCTGGAGCCGGTGATGAAGGTCGCCATCGAGGCCCCGGACGAGTTCGCCGGCGCGCTGATGGGCGATCTGAACTCGCGCCGCGGCCGCGTGCAGGGCATGGACACCAAGGGCCGCACCACGGTGATCAACGCCGAGGTGCCGATGGCCGAGATGCTCACCTACGGCACGCAGCTCACCTCGATGACCCAGGGCAAGGGCAGCTATCACATGGAGGTCGATCACTACGACGTCGTCCCGCAGCCCGTCGCCGAAAAGATTCTGGCCAACGCCAAGCGGCCGGTCGAGGAAGAGGAAGAGTAACTGCCTGCGGCTTTAAGCGCGGCTG
>JAJYFB010000145.1 GCA_021785495.1 Acidobacteriota bacterium
ATGGGTTCTGCATCCCAAAAGCATCCCTCGGCGGCTCAAGCCGGACCGTTTTCCGCACCACGTTTCGGCACGGCTGAAGCCGTGCCCTTTCAAAGTTGTCCCGGGCGGCAATGCGAAATCCAAATGCGTTTGCCCTGGGTGGTCACCGTCCTATTGTGGTGATCTTCGTGCGCCCGGCTCCCTGGCTTCGTCGCGCAATTTTGGCCAAAGCGCCTCAACCTGAGCGCGCAGACCGGCCAGCTCGCCCGCGTTCTCAAGGACGTAATCGGCCTGCGCGGCTTTTTCTTCATCGGGAACCTGATGCGCCAGACGTCTGCGCGCATCGGCCTCGATCGATGCGCGATCATCGGCTGAGGCCGCTTGTGTCCGCGCCACGTGGCGGGCGATCTTGAGTTCATCGGGCGCGGTGATGACGACGACGCGATCGAAGCGACGCCGCCAGTCAGCCAGCAGGCCCTCCTTTTCGCCGCGGGCCAGCGCGTCACGCACCACTTCGAAGATCAATGCCGATTCGACCACCGCGACGGCGGACGCATCGCGCGCAAAAACCTCGTCCATCCAGCGCATCTGCGCCTCAATCACCGGCGGATGGACGAGCGCATTCAACTCCTGCAGACGATTCTGGCGAAAGGCGAGATCGGCCAGGCGCGCCCGGTCGAGCCGCCCGTCCGCGCCAACCACTTCCGCGCCGAAGCGCGCGACAATCGCGGCAAAAACCGGCTGCCCCGGCTCCATCAGCGCGCGCCCGAGCGCGTCGGCCTCGATCCCCTGCGCGCCCAGCGAACGCAGCAGGGCCGCCACGGTCGATTTGCCGCTTCCCAACCCGCCGGTGAGGCCCACTCTCAACACAAGAAATGTCCCCGTCCGCCCCTTCTTCCCGCGTTTCCCAATCGAATGCAAGTATAGGCGATCGAGCGATCAGATCCGCAGCGCGTTTGCCCGACAAGGCGTGGAATCTGGCGAGCAAAACAGCCGCAAAGCGCAACGGGCGAAGGCTGTTGCCCCCGCCCGTTGCGGTATGTTCGCGCTCGCTGCGCCAGCGCCTGCTGCCGCTTGCGGCGTTACTCGCCGTAGTTGAGGCTTTCCAGTCCCAGGTAGTTCGCCCCCGAGCCCAGTTCCTCTTCGATGCGGAGAAGCTGGTTGTACTTGGCGATGCGGTCGGTGCGGCTGGCCGAGCCGGTCTTGATCTGGCCGGCGCCGGTGGCCACGGCCAGGTCGGCGATGAAGGTGTCTTCGCTCTCGCCCGAGCGGTGCGAGATCACCGAGGTGTAGCCATAGCGGCGGCCGAGCTCGATGGCGTCCAGAGTCTCGGTGATGGTGCCGATCTGGTTCACCTTGATGAGGATCGAGTTGGCCACGCCCTCGTCGATGCCGCGCTGCAGGCGCTTGACGTTCGTGACGAACAGATCGTCGCCGACAAGCTGGATGCGGCCGCCGATCTTCTCGGTCAACATGCGCCAGCCTTCCCAGTCGTCCTCGGCCAGGCCGTCCTCGATGGAGACGATCGGGTACTGACGGACCCAGTTGTCCCAGAAGCCGACCATCTGCTCGCTGGTGTGCTCGCTCTTGTCGCCCTTCTTGAAGACGTACTTCTTCTTTTCCTTGTCGTAGAACTCGCTCGACGCCGGATCGAGGGCGATGGCGATCTGCTCGCCGGGCTTGAAGCCAGCCTTCTCGATGGCTTCGAGAATCAGTTCGACGGCCTCGTGGTTGGCCTTGAGCGAAGGCGCGAAACCGCCCTCGTCGCCGACAGCCGTGTTATAACCGGCCTTCTTGAGCACGCCCTTCAGGGTGTGGAAGGTCTCGGCGGCCCAGCGCAGCGCCTCGCTGAAGCGCTCGGCGCCGACGGGCATGATCATGAACTCCTGAAAGTCCACATTCGAGTCGGCGTGCGCGCCGCCGTTGAGCACGTTCAGCATGGGCGTGGGCAGCACGCTTGCGTTCACGCCGCCCAGGTAACGATAGAGCGGAACCTCGAGGGTCTGGGCCGTGGCGCGCGCGGCGGCCATGGAGACGGCCAGAATGGCGTTGGCGCCCAGCTTGCCTTTGTTCGGCGTACCGTCCAGCTCGATCATCGTCCGGTCCAGCAGCCGCTGGTTGGCGGCGTCCATGCCTTCGATCTCCGGCGCAATCACGGTCTCCACGTTGTTGACCGCCTGCAGGACGCCCTTGCCCAGATAGTGGTTCTTGTCGCCGTCGCGCAGCTCCACGGCCTCGTGTTCGCCCGTCGAAGCGCCCGAAGGCACAATGGCGCGCCCCATCGCGCCGCTTTCCAGAATCACGTCCGCCTCAACGGTCGGATTGCCGCGCGAGTCCAGAACCTCGCGCGCGCGGATGGCAACAATCTCAGTCATATCGCTCCTCACAATGTGGTGGCGCAGCCGGTCTCCGAGCCGCGGACGGCGATCCACGGCAAGAGATCTCCCGGAGGCGCTTTGAATGGTATCGACTAGCCCTTGCCCGCTCAAGCGGCACTCTCCGTCGTGCAGGAAAAATGCGGGAAAAACTACGGTGTCCCGTTCGGATTCTAGCAAATCCGCCGCCCGTGCGCTGTGCGCAGGAACAGACGATCCGGGCCTCGCAAGAGGAGTTTTTCCGTTTGCATCGAGGGATCGCCGCGCCCGGAACGAACGCACGGATGGGCTCCATCCTCCCGGAGTTCCGCTGCGCCCCACCCTGTCCATTTTCGCCGGTCCCGGCGGGACGCAACCAGCCGGCTGGTAAAAAAGTGGATTGAGTTTCCCGTCTTTGTTCAAACAATGGATCGGGGCGGACGATTTTTGCCGCCCGCCCCGAGGTTTCTCGCACTCCGCCGGATTCGCTTACTTCTTCTCGTCCACGTCAACGTACTCGGCGTCGATGACTTCGCCTTCCTTCTTCTGGCTGGCTCCAGCCGCGCCGCTGTTGGCAGGGCCGCTGGCCGCGCCGTCTGCGGTGTCGCCGCCCGCCTGCGCAGGGCCGCCCGGCGCAGACGCCGCAGTCGCCTTGTACATGGCCTCGGCGAGTTTGTGGCTGGCCGCGGTCAGCTTTTCCAGCGCGGACTTGAGATCGGCGGTCGAGGGCGCGCCTTCGAGGGTCTTCTTTGCTTCGGCCAGAGCCGACTCGACGTCGGTCTTGTCGGCGGCGGCAACTTTCTCGCCGGAGTCCTTGAGCATCTTCTCGATGTTGTAGACCATCGAGTCGAGCTGATTGCGCGCCTCGATCTGCTCGCGCTGCTCCTTGTCCTCGTTGGCGTGCGCCTCGGCCTCCTTGGCCATCTTTTCCACCTCTTCCTTCGAGAGGCCCGAACTGGAAGTGATGGTGATGCGCGTGTCCTTGCCGGTGGCGTTGTCCTTGGCCGTCACGTTGAGGATGCCGTTGGCGTCGATGTCGAAGGTCACCTCGATCTGCGGCACGCCGCGCGGGGCCGGCATGATGCCGCCCAGCTTGAATTTGCCGAGGGTGCGGTTCTGTCCGGCCATCGGCCGCTCGCCCTGCAGGACGTGGACCTCGACCTCGCTCTGGTTATCGGCCGCCGTCGAGAAGGTCTCCGTCTTCTTGGTGGGGATGGTCGTGTTGCGCGGGATCATCGTCGTCGCCACGCCGCCCAGCGTTTCAATGGACAGGGTCAGCGGGGTCACGTCCAGCAGCAGCAGATCCTTCACGTCGCCGGCCAGCACGCCGCCCTGAATGGCCGCGCCCACGGCGACCACTTCGTCGGGGTTCACGCCGCGATGCGGCTCCTTGCCGAAGAGCTTCTTCACCAGCTCCTGAATCTTCGGCATGCGCGTCTGGCCGCCGACCAGAACCACCTCGTCGATCTGGCTGGTGGTGACGCCGGCGTCGGCCAACGCCTTCTTGCAGGGCTCGACCGAGCGCTCGACGAGGTCTTCCACCAGCTGTTCGAGCTTGGCGCGGGTCAGCTTGCGGACCAGGTGCTTGGGGCCCGAAGCGTCGGCCGTGATAAACGGCAGGTTGATTTCGGTTTCGACCGTGGTCGAAAGCTCGATCTTGGCCTTTTCCGCGGCGTCCTTCAGCCGCTGCAAAGCCATCTCGTTGCCCTTCGAGGTCAGGTCGAGGCCATTCTCCTGCTTGAACTCACTGATGAGCCAATCGACGACGCGCTGGTCGAGGTTGTCGCCGCCCAGGTGGGTGTCGCCATTGGTCGATTTGACCTCGATGACGCCTTCGCCGACTTCGAGGATCGAGATGTCGAAGGTGCCGCCGCCAAAGTCGTACACGGCGATGGTCTCGTCCTTTTTCTTGTCCAGGCCATAGGCCAGCGCGGCCGCCGTCGGCTCGTTGACGATGCGCTTGACGTCGAGGCCGGCGATCTTGCCGGCGTCCTTCGTCGCCTGGCGCTGCGCGTCGTTGAAGTAGGCCGGCACGGTGATGACGGCTTCGGTGACGCTCTCGCCCAGATAGGCTTCGGCCGATTTCTTCAGCTTTTGCAGAATCATGGCCGAGACCTCGGGCGGCGTGTACTCCTTCGCTTGCGCCACGACGGCCACATGATCGCCCTGCTGGACGACCTTGTAAGGCACCATCTTCATCTCGTCGTTCACTTCGTTGTAGCGGCGGCCCATGAAGCGCTTGATGGAGAAAACGGTGTTCTCCGGGTTGGTGATGGCCTGGCGCTTGGCGACCTGGCCGACGAGGCGCTCGCCGCTCTTCGAGAAGCCGACGATCGAGGGGGTGGTGCGTGCGCCCTCTTCGTTGGCGATGACTTTGGGCTCGCCGCCCTCCATGACGGCGACGCACGAGTTGGTGGTTCCGAGGTCGATTCCGATGATTTTAGCCATGTTTGCCTGCCTTTGGACGAGATGGGGTAGACTCAGGATGCCAAATTGAGTCTGCTAATGTCAAGTTTTTTGATGTAAAATATATAAAATAGGCGCGGAATCCCGAACATCTTCCTTTTCGGCTTTCCGTTGGCCGCCCGCAAAGACTCCGGCATCAAACCCTGAAGCAGCCGCCGGGGGCGGAGCAACGCGTACGGCCGGAAATTTTTCCGCACAGCGCAATTGTGAATTCAGGTCAAATGGCGCTATTCTAACGGGACGCAAGAGAAACTGCGCGGGTTGTGTATGCCACTGAACCATGCCATGTTGGCCATGAACGGGGCGGAGGTTGTTCTCTGGATCGTCCTAGCGCTTCTCTTTCATGGGAAGGGCCTGGCGCGCCGTTTTCCGGCCATGGGCTATTACGTGGCGATGCACGCCCTTGCCACTCCCTTGTTGCTGCTGCTGCTTTTCGAGACTTCGCAGCCGGGGAGCTTTCCGGGTGTCCTGTTTCCGGGCGATGCGTACCTCTACGGCTTCTTCGCGGTCTATTTTGTCTCCGTGGTGCTGCTTTTTTATATTTGCGTCGAGGTCTTCCGCTCCGCGTTAGAGATGTTTCCCGGCATTGCCCGTCTGGCGACCGTTCTCTTTCGCTGGGTGGCGGTGGTGTCGCTGGCGATCAGCTTTTCGTCGGTGGCGCACTTGCATCACCGGCCGCCCCCCTTCGAGGTTTTGTATAGTCTCATGCACTCGGTCAGCCTGCTGCAGTTGTCCGTGCTGGCCTTTCTCTGCCTGAGCTTGCGTGCTCTGCGCCTGAACTGGCGCGATAGAACCTTCGGCATCGCCGCCGGTTTCGGCGTTCTTTCGTTGGCCGACTTTCTCGCCACGCTCTGGGCCTCCAAGGTCGCGTCGTATAACGATCCAGTCGATTTTGTCTATGAAGCGATGATCCTTCTGGCGCTGGCGGTCTGGACGGCCTACACCCTGCTGCCCGAGCCGGCGCGCAGGCCGGTGCTCATCCCGGCCCGTTCCGCGCTGCACCGCTGGAACGAGATTGCCATCGCGCTGGGCCACGCTGAAACCAAGGTCGTGGTGCGCCAGCCGGCCAGCGGCTTCCTGCTGACCGACGTGGAGCGCCTCATCGAGCGCGTGGCGGCGCGCAAGGCGAAGGACAGCCAGTCGGAATCCGAAACGTAGCCGCCGTGCGCTGCGCCCTCGCATCCTTTGCGCCAAATGCGCCGGGAGAATGGCGCGCGCAGGCCTGCGCTGCATGGGCAGGTTCGTTCCCGGCTCCATCCTTGTCTATTCTGGAGGAAGAACACCGGAGCTGCTCGTCTCGATGAATCGTTTGCGGTCCTTACCTCACTTCTTGAACCTTCGGGGATTTTTTGTCCGGTTTGGCGCGTTGTTTGCCTTGATTCTTGCCGTGGCTGCGCTGCGCGGACAGAGCGGCTTCCGCGCCGTCGGCCCGGACGGAGGCGATGCGCGCGCCTTTGCCGCTGTTGCGGGCCCAGCCGGTCCTCTTTATCTGGGCACCACGAACAGTTGGCTCTACGAGTCGCTCAACGGGGGCGCAAGCTGGCGGCGGCTGGCCCGGATCGGCCAGGGCGACGGCTTCGTCCTCGATCACATCGTCGTCGATGCCGCCGATCCCCGCACCCTCTACGTGGGCGCGTGGAAGGACACGATCGACGGTGGCGTCTGGACGAGTCACGACGCCGGCCGCACCTGGAGCGAGTCGTCCTTTCTCAAGGGCCAGCCGGTCTATGCGCTCACTCAGGCGCCCTCCGATCCGCAGGTTCTCTACGCGGGAACGATCGAAGGCGTCTTCCGCTCCGGCGACGCGGGCGCGACGTGGGCCCGGATCAGCCCGCGCGGCAGCCGCGAGATTCACGAGATCGAGTCGCTGGCCGTCGATCCGCGCGATGCCGATGTGGTCTACGCCGGCACGTGGCATCTGCCGTGGAAGACGATGAACGCCGGCAAGAACTGGCGAAACATCCAGCGCGGCCTGATCGTCGACTCCGACGTGTTTTCGATCGTCGTCGATCCGGCGCGCCCCAGCGACGTCTACCTGAGCGCGTGCAGCGGCATCTACAAAAGTGAGGATGCCGGCCTGCTGTTTCACAAGATTGCGGGCATCCCGAACCAGGCG
>JAJYFB010000146.1 GCA_021785495.1 Acidobacteriota bacterium
TGAGCTTGCCGGCCGCGACGGCGATCTGCGCGCTGCCGCTGGAGAGTGTGCCCGAACCCAGGCTGGTGCTGCCGCTGCTGAGCGTGACCGAGCCGGTGGGCGTGCCGCTGCTGGCGCTGACGGTGATCGTCACCGTGGTGCTCTGGGCGGTGGTGATGCTCGACGGATTCGCCGTCACCGTCACGGTTGGCGTGGTGGACGACGGGCCCGTGCCCATACTGCCACCCCCGCCGCAGGCCGCCATGAAAAGGCTTACCGCCATACTCAACCAAATTGCTCTCTGTCGCCGCGCTTCGTATCTCATCCTCAGTATTCTTCTCCTTGGCCGGCATCTGGCGCCGGAGTTTTTCCCGGCCGTGCAGCCCGCGATCGCTTTCTCCCGACAGGGAATGGTTTCTCCGTGGGGAAAAACGGGCTCGGCATTCCCTGCTCCCTTGCATTCTGGAAGCGGGAACCTGGAAACTCCGGTCCAGTGGATTGTACACCGCTTTGGTAACGTCTGACAGCCGGAGAGATGCGGAATGTTTTCCGTGGGCGGAACCGAGCAAAACCCCATGCAAACCGTAGGGATCGGGACCAAACGCCGGTTCCCAGGGGGCTGAATCGCGCCGCCGGGGTTTCTCGCCCGGACTATTTCCGCAGCGACAGCCGGATCGTCCGGCTGTCCCCGCCCGCAGACGAGAGAACGATCTCGCCGGTGGAACGCCGGCGGAGGCTTGCGAATTTCTCGCCCCACTCGACGAGGATCAGCGCGTCGTCCGTGCAGAGATCGTCGAGGCCGAGGGCTTCGAGCTGGCGTTCGCTTTCCAGCCGATAGACGTCGAGGTGGTCGAGCCGGATGGGCTGGCCATCGCGCTCGCCTTCGTACTCGTGCAGCAGCGTGAAGGTGGGACTGGTGACTTCGTCGGCGTCGGCGGCGTCGAGGGCCTGGGCGATGCCTTTGACGAGCGTGGTCTTGCCCGCGCCCAGATCGCCGCGCAGGAGCAGAAACTGCGGCGGTGCGAGCAACGCGGCCAGCTTGCGTCCCACGGCGATCGTCTCCGCGCTGCTTTGCGTGGCAAACTCCTGGACAAATTCGTGGATGCGGCCTTGGGCGTCAACGGCGGCGTGGTTCATGGGCGCACCTCGTGGGCAATTTTTCCTGGTTTTCGTGGAAATCGCCGGAATTTGCACGGCTTTCCTGTTCCGGGCCATGCCCCTGCAAGCAAACATACCGGTTCGGGCCTTCAGGGGCAACGGCGTGGCCGCGCGAGCGAAAGGCGCGCGCAAGCAATGCAAGCGAGTCGGTGGCCAGCAGGGTGTGTTCGTCGGCCGCGCGCACGGCCAGGTCCGCGGCCAGACCGTGCAGATGGACGGCGGCTTCGACGGCGCGGGCGGGGTTGGCCGGGTACTGCGCCAGCAGCCCGGCGATGAGGCCCGTGAGCACGTCGCCGCTGCCGCCCTTGGCCATGCCCGGATTGCCGCTGGTGTTCACGGCCACGCGCCCGTCGGGGTGCGCGACGAGGGTGCGCGCGCCTTTGAGCACCAGCGTAACGCCGAAGCGCTGCGCGAAGGTGCGGGCCACGCCGAGCCGGTTGGCCTGCACCTCGGCAGCCGTGCCGCCGACGAGCCGCGCCATCTCGCCAGGATGCGGCGTCAGCACAAGGGTGCGTCCCTTGGCCATCTTGCCGATCAGCGCGGGCCGGGCGGCGAGGATGTTGAGCGCGTCGGCGTCGAGAACGGCCGGCATCTTCGCCGCCGCCAGCAATCCGGCGGCAAATTTGGCCGTTTCTTCGCTCTGGCCCATTCCGGGACCAAGGGCGAGGACGGTTTTGCCTGCAAGCAGCGCGGCCAACTGGGCCTCGTCGAGGTTCTTGACGGCGATCTGTCCGGCCTCCGTGGCGGCCAGCGGCCAGGTCATCAGCTCGGGCGCAAAGGCGGCGACAACCGGCAGCGCGGGGCCGGGAACGGCCGCCGTGACCAGGCCGGCTCCGGCGCGCAAAGCGGCCAACGCCGCCATGGCCGGCGCTCCGGCCTTGCCGCCCACCCAGCCGAAAGAGCCGCCCACCACGAGCACATGGCCAAAGCTGCCTTTGTTGGCGGCAAAGGCGCGCGGCGCTTGCGCCAACGCGAGCGACGAGCCGGCCCAGTCGAGATGGAGCGCGGAGACGATGGCGGCTTCGGGAGAACCGATGGGCGCGACGACGACCGGCTGGTCCCAGCGGCGGGTCAACGCGCCGAAGACGTGCGCCGGCTTGGGCGCGGTGAAGGTGACCACGGCGTCGGCAGGATAGACCGGGCTGTCAAGCATGGCTTCGGCGGCGTCGGCCGGCCAGCCGGAGGGCAGATCGACGGCGAGGATGGGCGCCGTGCAGCCAGTCAGCCACTCCCGCGCGGCCAGGGCCATGCCGCGCAGCGGCGGCAGAAAGCCCGTGCCAAGGACGGCATCGACGATCAGGTCGGCGGCGAGGGCGGAGCGGTGTTTTTCGAGGTCCGCGGCTTCGGCGGCGATGAGAACCGCGACGCGCCTTGCGCCGGCCAGCTCGCTCCAGGCCATGGCCGCGTCGCCCTTGAGCCGCGCGGTCGCCCCCAGCAGCAGCACGGTCACGTCGAGGCCGCCTTCGGCCAGCAGCCGCGCGGCCATCATGCCGTCGCCGCCATTATTGCCCGTGCCGCAGAGCACGGTAACGCGCCGCGCCTGAGGAAACTCTGCGCGCGCAAAGGACGCGACGGCCAACGCGGCCGCGCGCATGAGTTCGATCGAGGGAATGCCGTAGCGATCCGTGGTCGCGCGGTCGCAGGCCTGCATCTCGGCTGCCGAAAGGATGTGCATGGCAACCATCGTACGCTCGATACGGGCTGGAGGTTGAAGGGGTTGCGGAAAGGCTCGATTTTCAGCAACCTCGCGGCGGGGCGCGACCGGCCGCTTTCGCGATACACTAACCACTGGCGGGAGAACCGGGCGGTCGCTGCCGGAGGCTTTTGCGCAAGCGAAAGCTGCCGGGGGAGGAAAGTCCGAACTCCGCAGGGCAGTGTGCCGGATAACGTCCGGGACGCGGGCTTCAAGGCCCGTGGACGGCCAGTGCCACAGAAAACATACCGCCATTGCATGGAGCAGCCTTTTGGAGATGCGTCCGGGGAGATTCGAGGATCTGCTCCAAAGGTCTGCTCCATGCAATGGTAAGGGTGAAAAGGTGCGGCAAGAGCGCACCGCGCAGCCAGTAATGGCTGTGGCAGGGTAAACCCCACACGGAGCAAGACCAAATAGGCAGGGAAGCCAGCGTCAAGAGCCAGACGCCGGCTGCGCATCGGCCCGATGCGCCAAGACGGTTCGAGCAAGAGTCGAAACCTCCGGGTAGGTCGCTGACGAGCGCTCGCGGCAACGCGGCGCCTAGAGGAATGACCGCATAGAACAGAATTCGGCTTACGGGTTCTCCCGCCAGAACATTCGAGGCCCGTGTGACAGCCGTTCATGGCTCGATGTGACAACTTTAGGAGTGTGTCGAGAATCGATTCCTTCTGCCGCCCACGAGACCCCGCATCATCAAGGGACGCAATGGGTCAAAAATGCCCGCGAGGGGCGCGCCCGTGTTTCTGGATACCATCAGCACGGGGCGCGGCGCTCCCATCTTGCTCAGCTCCGCCCCCTGAGCCTCGATCATGCCGATTTCCACCTTCCCATCGCCACGACGACGGCGAGAATGATTTCGAGCCTCAAAAACAAGCCGGTCGAGGGATACGCATTCTGAGGGCGAGGTCCGTCTCTTGTGCAAGAAGAAATGCCTCGCGACGGCGTTGCCGTCCCGAGGCATTTCTTCTTGCGGGCTTCTTTACTCCGGCAGCTTGAATGTGCCCTTCACGTTGAAGTGGCCTGTGACGGCCGGCGCATCCGTCCCCGGCTGGCCGCCGCCCACCGAGACCGTGTACTTGCCTTCGGCGACGATTGCGTCGCCCACCGCCGTGACCATGCCCTGCGCGCGCGGCGTCAGCTCGAAGCGCACCTGCTGCGATGCGCCCGGCTCCAGGTGGACGCGCTTGAATCCGCGCAGGGCGCGCAAGGGCGCGCCATCGACGGGCGGGAAGCTCAGGTAAAGCTGCGCCACCTCGTCGCCGGCCTGCTGGCCGGTGTTCGTCACCGTCGCCTCGACGACGACCGGCTGGCCAGCCTCGACCGCGCCGGTGGGCGTCGTCAGCTTGCGATAGGCAAACTTCGTGTAGCTGAGGCCGTAGCCGAAGGGGTAGAGCGGCTTGCCGGTGAAGTAGCGATAGGTGCGGCCCTGCATCGAGTAGTCCTCGAAGAGCGGCAACTGGTCCACGCTTTTGTAGAAGGTGACCGGCAGCCGTCCGGCGGGATTGTTGGCCCCGGAGAGCGTCTGGGCCACGGCCAAACCACCCTCCTCGCCGGGATACCATGCGTCGAGAATCGCGTTGGCGTGCTCGTTGGCCCAGTTGACGGCCAGCGCGCTGCCGTTGGTGAGCACCACCACCAGCGGCTTGCCCGTGGCTGCCAGCGCCTTCAAGAGATTTTCCTCGGGCTCGGGCAAGTCGAGGCTGGTGCGGTCGCCGCCCTGGAAGCCGGGCTCGTCCACCTTCATCTCTTCGCCCTCGAGCTTACTCGTGATACCGACCACGGCCACGACGACATCGGCCGTCCGCGCCGCCTCGGCCAGAGCCGGATCGATGCCGCGATCGACCTTGCTCCACACCAGCCGCAGGTGCGGCGTCGTGCCGGCCGTGCGCTGGTAGTCGACTTCCAGTTGGTACGATTTGCCGGCCTCGAAGTGGACTTTGCCGGTGATCGTTTCGATGCCATGCGGATAGCCGGCCATCGAGACCGGTTCGCCGTCCAGAAAGATGCGGAAAAAGCCATCGGTCTCGACGCCAAGATTGAAGTCGCCGGTCTGGTTGGGCGTGAAGGTCGCCTCCCAGCGCACGACCAGCGGATCGGCCTTGGCCGCGGCGGCCGGCAGCGGCTGGGCGGAGATGTCAATGCCCTTTTCGATGCGCGTCGCCAGAGGGTTGTTTGCATGAACATGCTCGGCGTAGAAACTCACGATGTTCTGGTTCAGATAGGTGGCCTTGACGCCGGGATGGCCGTCGACAGCAAGCAGGGGGGCCGGCACCATCTGCGTGCGGCTGCTCAGAAAGCCCGTGCCCTGCATGTATTCAATCGTGTCGCCGCCGAACTCCTTTTTGATCCCTTCGAGAATCGAGACCGTGTGCGTGGGCGTGCCGTTGTAGTTGCCGAGCAGCACGGGCGTCTGTTCGGCCAGCGGCCCCACCACCAGAATGCGCTTGCCGTGCGTCGTCAGCGGCAGGGTGCCGTCGTTTTTCAGCAGCACCATCGACTCGTTGGCCAGCTTGAGCGCCAGCGCGCGATGCGCGGGGCTGCTCAGTTCGCTTGCGGGCGTCTTCGCATACGGAACCATCTGCGGCGGATCGAAGAGCCCCAGCTTCATGCGCGCCGTAAACAGCCGCACCAGCGCCGTATCGATCGCACTCTCCTTCAGGTAGCCTTGCTTCACCGCGTCGAGATACGGCTTGTAATCGTGGTCGTCGGTCACCTTGGCGCGGAAGTCGATGCACTCGTTGTCCATGCCGCGCTCCAGGCTGATGGCCGAGGCCTGGGCCTGCGTGGGCGCGTAGTGGTGGTTCTCGAAGATGTCGCGCACCGCGCCGCAATCGGAAACCACATAGCCCTGGAAGCCCCACTTGCCGCGCAGCATCTCTTCCAGCAGAAACTGGTTGGCGCAGGCCGGCTCGCCGTTGACGGCGTTATAGGCGCACATCACCGAATCGGCCTTGCCCGCGACCACGGCCGCGCGAAAGGCCGGCAGATAGGTGTCCATCTCGTCGTGCCGGCTCACGTCCACATCGGTGAAGTGGCGCGTCGGCTCGGGGCCCGAATGCACGTCGAAGTGCTTGGGCGTGGCGATCGCGCGATAGTAGCGCGGATCGTCGCCCTGCATTCCGGTCACGTAAGCGACGCCCATGCGCGCCGTCAGGAACGGATCTTCGCCGTAGGTCTCCTGACCGCGTCCCCAGCGCGGATCGCGAAAGATGTTCAGGTTCGGCGCCCAGAAATCCAGACCATGAAAGATGGTGCTGTCGCCCTTGGCGTCCACCGACTGCTCGTAGATCACGCGCCCTTCGATGCCGATGTCCGTAGCCATCTCGTGAATGCCCTGGGGATCGAAGGTGGCGGCCAGGCCGATCGGCTCGGGAAACTCCGTCACGCCGTTCGAGGCCACGCCATGCAGCGCCTCGCTCCACCAGTCGTAGGCCGGCACGCCCAGCCGCGGAATGGCGCGCGCCTGGTTGACCAACTGGCTGGCCTTCTCCTCGATCGTCATGCGCTTCACCAGATCGGCGGCGCGCTCACGGGCCGGCAGATTCGTGTCAAGATACGCAGGCTTCGCAGCCGTCTGCGCCGAAAGCGCGCCCGCCGCGCCCAGTCCCAGCAATGCTCCCGCCACCACGCGCAATCTCAACATGGTTCATCCCTCCCCGGAGTGCCCGGTCAGCGACACCGCACAACACGCGTCCATACCGCCCTTGCCGCCAAGGGCTCACTGTAATGGCCAGATCGCGCCGGTGTCAACGTCACCGTTTCTCTTCCAGGGCAAACACATCTCAAACGCTCTATGCAGAGCGGGATCGTTGCGATAAAACGGAGATCGATGTCGAGACGGATGGAGAGTCCGCTGAAGTGCTTTGCCGGTTCCACTGCAATCCGGCCATTTCTTCGAGGAAGTTGATTCCTTCTTTGAGTTGCTGTAGAAACCGTGACAGGAGCAAGCCAGGGCAAACGCATTGCAGCTTGCGGGATGATTTTGTTTGGAAAGGGCACGGCTTCAGCCGTGCCCTTTCCAAGCTGTTCCGGGCGGCAATGC
>JAJYFB010000147.1 GCA_021785495.1 Acidobacteriota bacterium
TCAAAGCATCGGGCTCGTCGGCGGCTTCGGTCCCCGGTGATTCTTCAGGCGCATCGGCGGATTCGTCCTCCGGTGTTTCATCAGGCATATCGACAGGCTCGGCTGCCGGTGTTTCTTCGGGTTCGGGTTCGGGTTTCTCGACCGGTTCTTCGGCCGGGGCGGCTTCGGCGCAGCTCGCCACTTCGGCAGGCGGAGCCGGTTCGTGCGCGACGGGTTCTTCCGTCGGCTCGGACGCGATGGGCGCTTCGGGCTCAGCGGCGGGAAGAGTTTCCTCAGGGGCTAAAGCCCCTTCCTCGCTGGCATCGTCATTGGCACGACTGAAGTCGCGCCCTTTCAAAGCATCGGGCTCGTCGGCGGGTTCGGATTGCGGGGGGAATGGATTCACGCGGTTCTCTTCTTCGGGTTCGAGGATCGTTTCGACGGTTCCTGGCGCGCCGGCGGGGGCCGCAGCCGGCGTTTCTTCTTGGATTGCGATCCGCGGTTCCATTGCGTCCACAGTTTGCGGCGCAACCGCGCGATCGTCTTCCGGTTCCAACTCGATCGGTGCTATTTTCTCCGCTTCTTCCGAAGATTGGCTTGCAGCCTCCGGCGCGAAATCCTCAGCCGTTGTGCGCGGGCCGCCGCGCCGGAAGAGGCCGAATCCCGAACGGATTCCGTCAAGAGCCGCCGCCAGCGCCCTGCGCCACCAAGGGACCGATCGTTCCATCGTCGTTGCTCTCCCGCCGCCGGTTTGCGCTCACGTGCGCGGCCCGTCGCAGCGGCCTTTCGCTTGCGGATGCGCTCACATGGCGCGCGACCGGACGGTACTGAGCAGCATCTTCATGGCCTCGCGCACCTCGACCATGGTCTGCTCGGCGCGCTGGGCCGCCCGTCGCGAGCCTTCTTCAAGAATCTCGATGGCCGCCGATTCGGTGATGGCGGCCCGCCGTTCCTGAATGGGGCCGAGCACGCGCAGCAGGCCGTCGGCGGCCCATCCTTTGCACTCGATGCAGCCAATTCCGGCCGTCCGGCAGCCCTCGCAGACCTTGGCCATCGTCTCCGCCGTCGAAAAGACCTTGTGCAGGTCGCCCACCGGGCACTTGTCGGGGTCGCCGGGGTCGGTGCGGCGTTGGCGCGCCGGATCGGTGACCATCGTCTTCAGCTTCTGGCGCACCACCGGCTCCAGATCGCTGAGGAGGATCGTGTTGCCGTAGCTCTTCGACATTTTGCGGCCGTCGGTGCCCGGCAGCTTGGGCGAGGGCGTCAGCAGCGACTTGGGTTCGGGAAGCACCTCGCGACCCTCCAGGCGATAAAACTGATTGAAGCGCCGCGCCAGCTCGCGCGTCAGCTCGACGTGCGCCTGCTGGTCCTGGCCGACGGGCACAAAGTGCGGCTGATAGAGCAGGATGTCGGCGGCCATCAGCACCGGGTAGCCAAGAAAGCCGAAGGTGGTCAGGTCGCGGGTGGTCAGGTTCTCCTGCATTTCCTTGTAGCTGGGCACGCGCTCCAGCCAGCCCAGCGGCGAAATCATGCCGAGGGCAAGAAAAAGCTCGGCGTGCTGCGGTACGCGGCTTTGCAGGAAGAGGACGCTTTTGACCGGGTCGAGGCCCGCGGCCAGATAGTCGAACAGCACATCCTTGATGTTCTGCGTGATCTGCGCGGGATCGGCGTAATCGGTGGTCAGCGCGTGCCAATCGGCGATGAAGAAGTAGCACTCGTACTGCGCGGCCGGGTCGTTTTGCAGCTTGACCCAGTTGGCCAGCGCGCCCATGTAATTGCCCAGGTGCAGCTTGCCGGTGGGCCTCATGCCGCTCAGAACGCGCGGCCGTTCGGGTCGATTGGAAAGTTCAGGCATGATGCGAATCGAGTTCCTGACGGCGGGCGCGAAGCCGCCTCAAATGGCAATAAAATCGCGGTAAACGCTCCTCCCATTGTAGCGGGAGCGCCGTGGCGCGGGGACGGGATTTTTCAACGTCCCCAAAGCAGCGCGATGACGAGCGACAGCGCCGGCGACAGCAGCAGGTTGAGCACGAAACCGCCCACGAAGATCATCAGAAGATAGCTGAGCCAGCCGCCGATGCGGTCGTAGACCTGAACGGCGTTATACGGCAGCAGGTTGCGCACCACGCGGCTGCCGTCGAGCGGCGGAATCGGCAGCAGGTTGAAGAAGAAGAGCGAAAGGTTGATGAGGATGGCCAGGCTCAGCAGCAGGGCGACCGGATGGGCCACGCCCGGGTCGGCCATCTGCAGGGCCGCGGCAAAGGACAGGCGGACCATCGGCCTGCCGCCGGGCATGGCGATCTCCATCGCCAGCAGCGCGACCAGCGCCACGATCACCAGGAGGAGGTTCGAAGCCGGGCCAGCCAGCGAGGTCAGGTTGTCGTCGCGCACGATCTTGCGGAAGTTGCGCGTGAGGACCGGCGTGGGCTTGGCCCAGCCGATGAGCAGGAACGGAAGGTGGAAGCCGAAGATCGGCCCGAAGATCACCAGGGCCGGAAAAAGGAGGGTGCCGATGGGATCGACGTGCACGGCGGGGTTGAGCGAGACGCGCCCTTGCATCCGCGCCGTCTGGTCGCCCAGCCGCGAGGCCATCCAGGCGTGCGCGCACTCGTGAAAGCTGAGCGAGAACAGGAGGAGGACAAACTCGAAGACGCCGACGACAAACGCAGTGGATTGCAAGCAGATACCTCAAACTCCGCGCGACGAAAGAAAGGGGCGAAGCGCGCCGCAAACGGTCCAATTCAAAGATTCAGGGTAGCACGCGGGGAGCCGGGCGGGCGTTTCGCTTGCCGGCGAGCCGGAATCGCTTTGCCGTTTCCGCATTTGCACGGCCGCGCAGTGACCAAAGTCGCTGCAACGATCGTGCCACGCACGGATGCTTGCTCCATGCGGCTTTGCTGGCCGCTATGGTAGAGTGGTTTCAATTTCGCGCCCTGGCGGCAAGGCGGCCTCAACGCGGAATGCGCCAGCCCGCCTTGTTTTCCAGCCAGTTCTGTTTCGAGGTGCGATGCGATGTCCTTCCGGCCGGTTTTTATTGCAGTGGTGGTTGCCTTTGGGCTGATCGTCGCGGCTTTTTTGATCCATCATGCCCGCCCCAAGGCAGAAGTCGAACAGCCCAGTTCGGCGCTGGTCGAGGCCTCGGGCAAATGCGCCGAGTGTCATGCGCGGTTGCAATACGCGGTGGTGCATGAGTACGAAATGTCGGCCCACGCAAAGAAGGGCGTGACCTGCCTCGATTGCCACCAACCCGCGCCGGGCCAGCAGAAGATGGAGCACCACGGCTTCACCCTCAGCACCCACCTGACGGCCGGCAACTGCCGCGCCTGCCATGAGGGCATCTACCAGCAGTTCCTCGAAAGCCGTCATGCCGCCTCGGCCTGGGCCGCGATCCACGGCACGCAGGGGCTTTCGCCGGAACAGATCGCCTTCAGCGAGAAGTATGAGCCGGGCGGCGTCAACCGGCCGGCCAATCCCCTGACCGCGCTCGAAGGCGCGGCGGCCGTGACCGGCGGCTGCGAGCAATGCCACGCGATCGGCAAGCCGAACGAGGACGGCACCCTCGGCACCTGCACGGATTGCCACTCGCGCCACGCCGACTCGGTCGCGCTCTCGCGCATGCCCTCGACCTGCGGCCAGTGTCACATGGGCCCGGATCATTCGCAGATCGAGATCTATACCCAGTCCAAGCACGGCGTGCAGTTCGCCGCTTTTCATAATCAACTGAATCTGGCGGCCAATCCCGAGCGGCTGAGCACGCGCGACATGTGGATCCCGACCTGCGCCACCTGCCACATGAGCGGCCTGAGCGGCCTGAAGGTGACGCACAATGTCTCCGAACGGCTGAGCTGGTACCTTGCGGCTCCGGTCAGCACCAAACGCCCGGATTACGTCGAGGCGCAGGAGAACATGAAAGAGGTCTGCTCGCAGTGTCACACGCGCGCGACCATCGACCGCGTCTATCAGCAGGCGGAGCAGCAGGTGGCCGTCACCAACGATCGCGTGCTCGCCGCCCAGGCCATCCTGAACGGCCTGCAGAAGGACGGCCTTCTGACCGGACCGCCCTTGACGCACGCCATCGACTTCACTTACTTCAACCTGTGGCATTACGACGGCCGCACCAGCAAACACGGCGCCTTCATGGGCGGCGCGGACTTTGTGCAGTGGCACGGCAACTACGCGCTGCTTCAGGGCACGGTCGAATTGCAGCACGAGGCGGAGGAACTGCGGAGGGAACATGGGCGCAAGTAGTCTGCTGGCCCGCGCCCACAGCGTGATTGCCGCCCCGCAAAGGCGCTGGGCCCTCAACCCCGAACTGTGGGTGGAGCTGTTCGTCACGGCCAATCTCGCCGTGCTCGCCGGGGACATCTTCATCGCCCACTCGATGAATCAGTTCCGCAGGCCGGCGGAGTTCATTCCGTTTTACTTTTCCATCGCCGCGCCCCCGGTGCTGGCGGCGATTCTGGCCCTGCGCCAGCGCTGGCGCGCCCCCTGGCTCGACGTGGGCGCTCTGGTGGGCGCGCTGGCCGTGCTCGTGGGCCTGGCGGGCGTGCTCTACCACCTCGAAAGCAGCTTCTTCCTCGACAGAACGCTGAAAAGCCTCACCTATTCGGCGCCCTTCGCCGCGCCGCTGGCTTACGCCGGCCTGGGCTTTCTGCTGCTGGTCAATCGCATGGTCGATCCGCGCGGCAAGGAATGGGCGCAGTGGATTGTGCTGCTTGCCGTGGGCGGCTTCTTCGGCAACTTCGTGCTCTCGCTCACCGATCATGCCGGCAACGGATTTTTCCTCAAAACCGAGTGGATTCCCGTGATTTCTTCGGCATTCGCCACCAGTTTTCTTCTCATTCCGCTCTTCATGCAGACGACGCGGCGCTATCTAGACCTTTGTCTGGTGGTGCTGCTGGCGCAGTCGCTGGTGGGCGTTCTGGGCTTCTGGTTTCATTTGCGGGCCAATCTCCTCGAACCCGGCCGCGGCCTCTTCGACAAATTCGTCAATGGCGCGCCGCCGCTGGCGCCTCTGCTCTTTCCCAATCTCGCCGGGCTGGCCTTCCTCGGGCTGTGGGCGCTGGTTCCGCATCTGGAGGAATCTGCCTCCGGTCCTTCGTGGATTGGCGCAGCCTATCGCTGGACGCGATAGAGCCACTTGTACAATTCAGCTTCCCGTGCATCCTGCGGGAAGAAAAATCTCCCTCAGGGGCGAAAGCCTGTAGATTGCATGGGCCTCAGGGCACGACGAACGTCGTGCCTTTCCAATCGTGTGATCGTCGATTGAATTTCGCAAGGGGATGGAGAGGTCGACGCCAAGGACACCGGCGCACGTTGAGGCCCCGGCGCACGTTCCTTTCGGCAACATTCCAGGAATCCCGTGCGCGGCGGTCGCGCAGGTTTGCCGCTTCGATCAGGGCTGTTCGTTGCGCGCCTGGGCTTTTTCGGCCAGAACCTTGTGGGCGTTGTTTTCGAGCGCCTGCGCTTCGGGCATGAAGGTGAGCGCCTTTTGAATCTCCGGATCCCAATCGGCGAGGACGCGCAAGCCGGCCTGCTCGCCGGTGGCGATGGTGACGACCTGCTGTTCGATGTGGGCCTTGATCCAGCCGGAGACGCCGTCGATGTCGGCCTGCGTCCAGTCGATGTTCTGGCTGGTGAGGAACTTTTCGAACTCCGCCATCACGGCCTTGTCGGCCTGGAAGTTTTTGTCGACCGTGTGCGTGGCCACGTAGACGGGCGCGAAACGGAAGAAGGCCTGCTTGTAGCTCAACTCGTCCTGAAAGCGATTGGGCTCGGGCATCGCAATCTTTTCGTCGGGCGTGATGCCGCCGCCGCCGTAGACGGTGCGGCCGGAGTCGGTGAGCTTGACCTCGCGATTGGTGGAGTTGGCCGGCAGGGCGCCGGCGTGATTGTAGTAGTCGTAGAGCGAAACGCCCGCGTAGTTGCGCTGGATCAGGCGGCCGGAGGGCGTGTAATAGTGATAGGTGGTCAGCGCCAGGCCCGAATCCTCGCTGAGGTTATAGACGGTCTGCACCAGCCCTTTGCCGAAGGTGGTTTCGCCGACGATCAGGGCGCGGTCGTGATCCTGCAAGGCGCCTGAAACAATCTCGGCGGCCGAAGCCGTGTCGCGATTGACGAGCACGACGATGGGGAAGGTCTTGCCGTCGTTGCCGTGCGTGGCCACGTAGTTCACGTCCGGGTAGGCGCGGCCGCGCTGCGAGACAATGGTCTGGCCCTTGGCCAGCAGATGGTCGCAGACATCGACAGCCTGGCTGAGCAGCCCGCCGGGGTTTTCGCGCAGGTCGATCAGCAGGCCCTTGAGGTTGCCGAATCCGTTGATGGCCTCGCGCATCTCCTCGCCGGTGGTCTCCTGAAACTGCGTCAGATGAATGTAGCCGACACCGGGACGAATCTCGAACTTGAGATCGACGGAGGGATGGGGAATCTCGTCGCGAATGAGATTGAAGACGAGCGGCTTCGGCTGGCCGTAGCGCAGCGTGGTGACCTCGACCGGCGTGCCCTTGGGGCCTTTGAGCGCCTTGGCCACCTTGTCGGAGGTCCAGCCGTCGGTGGATTGGTTGTCGACGGCGACAATCTGGTCGCCGGGATGAATGCCGGCGCGAAAGGAAGGTGTGTTCTCGTAGGGTGTGACGACGAAGACCTTGCTTTTGCCGCTGTCCATCTGCTGCTGGATGACCATGCCTACGCCGTAGTAGCGGCCGCTCTGATCTTCGCGCAGGGCGGCGAACGACTTGGGATCGTAAAAGTGCGAATGCGGGTCGAGCACCTGCAACATGCCGGGAATGGCGCCGTCATAGAG
>JAJYFB010000148.1 GCA_021785495.1 Acidobacteriota bacterium
GCATCGTTGCGATGCACCTTGCCGGGAATCACGATGCGCACCGGCGGCGGCTGCTGCTCCATGGTGCGCATCTGCACGGGCGAGGTGTGCGTGCGCATCAACAGACGATCGCGCTGCGGGCGGCGTTCCTGGTTGGCGACCACCAGCGTATCCTGCGTGTCGCGCGCCGGGTGGCCCGGTGGAAAGTTCATGCTCTCGAAGTTGTAGAAGTCGGTTTCGACCTCGGGGCCGACGCCCACCGAGTAACCCAGCGAAGCAAAGACCGAGACAATTTCGTTGAGGGTGCGCACGATAGGGTGCTCGGCCCCGGTCAGCCGCCGCGTTCCCGGCAGCGTGATGTCAAGGGCCTCGGCCTTGAGCGCGGCGTCGCTTGGGCCCGCGCCGCTTGCATCATCGAGTAGCCCCTCCACAAGCTCCTTGAGGGTCTTGAATCGCTGGCCCACGGCCTTTTTCGCCTCCGCGGGCGCGGCTTTGAGCCACTGGCCGGAGACCTCGTTGAGCAGGCCCTGCTTGCGGCCCAGCCACTGGAGCCGGAAGGCTTCCACATCGAGCGCCGAGGCGTCCGCGCGCGCCTGCGCCTCCAGAGTGGCGAACGCCCGGTCGAGCGCCGTCTCGTCGAATGCCGTCAGTTGAGGGATCGCTTCGTTCATCATGCCGAATCTTCAGGATAAATCACGCGCGGGCCGATTCCGCGCCGCTAGGGAATTCCCAGCAGCTTATGCGTTTGCAAACTCAGCCGCCAGCGGGGATACGCAAGGCAATAACGCAGCGCGGCTTGTGTACTTTCCTCGCGATTCGGCCCATCCATCGGCTGCAAAAAGAAGTGACGAAAGGCGAGCGATGCCAAGGCCGCCGGATCGACGCCTGTCTGCGGATAGACCAGCTTCAGCTCGTCGCCGCTGCGCTGCTTGAGTTCCGCACCCGCTTTCGGACTGACGCAAATCCAGTCGAGACCCACCGGAGCGGCCACCGTTCCGTTGGTCTCGACGGCAATCTCGAAGCCACGGGCGTGCAGCGCCTCGATCAGCGGCGCATCGAGTTGCAGCAGCGGTTCGCCGCCCGTGCAGACGACGAATCGCGTGCCGATTCGATCCTCGCCAGGCCATTTCGCCTCGACGGCCACGGCCAAATCCTCCGCCGTGGTGAATTTCCCTCCGCCCGGCCCATTCGTATCCGCAAAATCCGTATCGCAAAAGCGGCAAGTTGCCGAGGCCCGGTCGGCCTCGCGGCCCGACCAGAGATTGCAGCCCGCAAAGCGGCAAAAGACGGCGGCGCGGCCCGTCTGCGCGCCCTCGCCCTGCAACGTGTAGAAGATCTCTTTGACGGAGTACATAAACCCAGCTTCTAGCTGCTAGCTCCTAGCTCCTAGCTCCTGATGCAAAATTTTGATTCTCGATCGATGAAAGCAGCTTCGATCAAGGCAAAAACGATTCGGCAGGAACCGGCGAGCGCCATGCGCTAGCCGCTCGAAGCTGCTTTTTGCAAAGGATCGTCGAGTCCGTTTTCGCGAAAACCTTTTTGCCGCAGCAGGCAGGAGTCGCAGGCTTCGCATGGAACGCCGCCTGGGCCCGGATCGTAGCAACTGCTCGTCAGCCCGTAGTCCACGCCCAGTTCCATACCTCTGGCGATGATCTGCGCCTTGGTCAGGGCGATGAGCGGCGTGTGAATCGTCAGCCGCTGCCGGCCTTCGACGCCGGCCTTTGTGGCCAGATTCGCCATTCTCTCGAAGGCCGCGATGTACTCCGGCCGGCAGTCGGGATAGCCCGAGTAATCCAGAGCATTCACGCCAAGAAAGACATCGTTGGCGCCGAGCACTTCGGCCCAGGCCAGTGCGAAAGAGAGAAAGATCGTGTTGCGCGCGGGAACATAAGTGATCGGAATGCCGTGCGCCATCTCCTCCGGCGCGCGGCCCTTGGGAACGTCGATCTCGGCCGTCAGCGCCGAGCCGCCGAAGGCGCGCAGATCGATGGCGGCGATGCGGTGCTCGACCGCGCCGATGGAAGCGGCCACGCGCTTGGCTGCCTCAAGCTCCCAGGCGTGGCGCTGACCGTAGGAAAACGAGAGCGCGTAGCAGGCGTAATCCTGAGCCTTGGCGATCGCCAGCACGGTGGCCGAATCGAGACCTCCGCTGAGAAGAATGACGGCTTTTTGCCTGGTGTTCATCTGGATTCGACCGATTTCCTGGCCGGCGTTCCAACTCCGCAAACGCCGCTAGCTCCGCTGTTCAAGCTCCCCGCCCTTGCCGATGTCCATCGACGGCGGAATCGGGTTGTCCTCGTCGAGGTAGGCTTCGATGCACTGGTCCAGAACGCCCTTGGCCGCGAGGATGAACTCGATGGCGTCGCGCCCGGCGCCGTAGCCCCCACGGTTGGGCGTTACGTAATGCGCCGCAGTCTTGACGCGCTCGCGCGCATTGGCCACGGCCACGGCAAGGCCCACGTTGCGCATCGCCGGCAGGTCGACAATATCGTCGCCCACATAGCAAATCTCATCGAGTGCGACGCCCTCCTTCGCCATAATCTCGCGGATGGGCTTCATTTTGTAGGCCTGGCCCTGGTAGACGAATTCGAGCTTGAGATCGCGGGCGCGCGTGGCCACGGTTTCGCTGATGCGCTTGGTGATGACGCCGCACTTCAAGCCGCCGAGGCGCGCCAGCGAAATGCCCATCCCATCGTGGGCGCAGTAGCCCTTGGCTTCGACCATCGTTGCGGAGTTGACGCTGAAGCCGATGCTCTCCTGGCCGCGCATCTCGTCCAAAAGATTGCCTTGCGCAGCGCTGGGCTTGGGCACAAGCCAGATGGTGCCGTCGGTTAAAACGCCGTCCACATCGAAAAGAATGATTTTGATCTTGCGGGCGCGATCCTGCGCGGTCAGTGTCATAACTCGATTGTACCGGGCGCTGTTCACCAGACTTCGAGCTTGAAGTTCCTGTAGCCGCGGATCAACTCGAAGTCCGCGCCATTGGTGGTGATGAGCCGTGCGCCGTGGGTGCGCGCGGTCAGAGCGATCAGCACGTCGAAGTGCAGATCGCGCAGCTTGGCTGGGGCAAAGCCGCGCCCATCGGCAATCTCGGCCAGAAGACGCCCCGATTCAAGCCAGTTCGCGGCCGTAGGCGTAAAAGTCGGCAGATTTTTCTCCATCGCATCGAGCGCCGCTCTCTCTTCCGGTTCTCTGGCTCCACGCCAGAGTTCGGCAAGAACTACCGAGCAGTTCCTGACCAGCAGATGAAGATTCGCCAGCCGTTCCGCGTGGCGATTGGTGCGCCAGTGGTCGATGAGAACGGAGGTATCCAGAATCGCGTTCTCACTCATCGCTGCCCGCAAATTTCAGCTTGCCGCCGGTCTTGGCCATCAGTGTCTTGAAGCGGTTCATTTCCGCAATCTCCTCAAGCGCCCGGTGCACGGCTTCGGTGCGGGTTTTAACGCCCAGGGCGCGCTTGACCTCATCGGCCAGCTTTTTATCCAGACGAATCGATGTCAGCGTGGCAGCCATGGTGCCCTCCTGCTTGTATATACGGTACTGCGGAATTATATATACGTCAAACGGCGTCGCTTCGCCGTTTCCCTCGCCTCAGCGAGCGGATACGAATGGCGCCAGGTCGCGCCAGTTGGAGCCAATGGCCAGATCGGCGACAAGCGGAACCTTCAGCCGGACGACGCCCTCCATTTCAGCCCGAACCAACGCGGCAACCTCTTCGGTTTCATGCAGCGGCACTTCAAGAAGAAGCTCATCATGCACCTGCAAAACCATGCGCGATTGGAGTTTGCGTTCGATGAGTTTGCGGTCGAGCGCGATCATGGCCAGCTTGATGAGATCGGCGGCCGTTCCCTGGAGCGGTGTGTTGATGGCCGTGCGTTCGGCAAAGCCGCGCTGGTTGGGATTGCGGCTTTCGATCTCGGGAATGGGGCGGGTGCGGCCGAAGAGCGTGCGCACGCTGCCGGATTTGCGCGTCTCTTCGAGCGTCTTCTCGATGAATTGCGCGACGCCGTGGTAGCGCGTGAAGTAGCGGTCGATGTAGGCGCGCGCCTCGGCCTGCGGAATGCCGAGCTGCGCGGCCAGCCCAAAGGCGGAGATGCCGTAGACAATGCCGAAATTCACCGCCTTGGCGCGGCTGCGCGTTTCCTTGTCCATGCGGTCGACGGGAATGCCGAAGACTTCGCTGGCGGTGAGCGCATGAATGTCGATCTCTTCGGCGTAGGCGCGCAGCAGCAAAGGATCTTCGCTGAAGTGGGCCAGCAGGCGCAGCTCGATCTGCGAGTAATCGGCCGAAAGCAGTTGCGTTCCTGGTGCGGCGACAAAGGCGGCGCGAATCTCGCGGCCCAGTTCGGTGCGCACGGGAATGTTTTGCAGGTTGGGATTGACCGAGGAGAGACGGCCGGTGGCTGTGGCGGCGGCCTGAAAGGTGGTGTGAACGCGCGATTCGGCGTCGGCTAGGAACGGAAGCGCATCCACGTACGTCGATTTGAGCTTGGAAACGTGGCGATACTCCAGAACCAGGCGCGGAAGTTCATGCTTTTCGGCAAGAAATTCAAGAACGTCCTGTGCTGTCGAGAGAGCCTTGTTTTTTCCGCGGCTGGGCGGAGCCGGCAGGCCGAGATCGGTGAAGAGAACCGCGCCAAGCTGCTTGGGCGAGTTGATGTTGAAGCGCTTGCCGGCCAGCGCGAAGATGCGCTCGCCGAGGCGCGTCAGCTCGCCGCCGAAGCGCTCAGAAAGCTGGCCCAGCGCCGCTTTGTCGAGAGGAATGCCGGCCTGTTCCATGCGATAGAGAACCGGCGCGAGCGGCAGATCGATCTCGGCGTAGAGGTTGAGAACGCCGGCCTGCTCGGCCTCCTTGCGCAAGGCGGGAACGAGCGCGTCAATCGCCGCAGCCGCGGCCGCAAGCGATGCGGGCGCGCTTTGGCCCTGGCGCGCGGCTACGTCGGCCAGCGATTGCGTTGCGTGCGTGGGGTTGAGCGCGTAGGAGAGCAGCATCGAGTCGTCGATCGCGCCGCGCAGCGAAACGCCCTGCTCGCCGAGCGCGTGGAGGGCCAGTTTTCCGTCGTGAACGCGCTTGGGGATGGAGACATCTTCCAGCAAAGCGCGCAGCTCCGGCGAAAGCGGAAGGCGCAGGGCGCAGGCTGAATCGGCGCATACGCCCACGAAAAAACTCGTTTTCTTCTCGGCAGCCTCGGCGAGATCGAGCAGCGAGGGCGCGGCGTTTTTTTCTTCGTCGGTCTCTTCGTCGACGGCCTGTTGCGCTACGTCGAGTGCGAAGGCGAAGCCATGCTCACGCGCGGCGGCATCAAAAACGGCGATCTGATCGGCCGTTGGTTCGTCGATGCACTCGGCCGAAGCCTTGTCCTCCGCAGGAGCCAGATCGCGCAGCATCGAGGTGAACTCAAGCTCGGTAAAGAGCGCGCGGGCCGCATCGAGATCGGGCGGCTGCGTCTGCATGGCGCTGAGGTCGAGCGCCAGCGGCACCCGGCAATCGATGGTGACCAGTTCCTTTGAGAGCAGCACCGCCTCGCGATTCTGTTCGAGCGACTCGCGGTAGGTCTTGCGCTTGACCTCCGCGGCGCGATCGAGAACCGCCTCGACCGAGCCGAACTCTTTGATGAGTTCGACGCTGCCTTTGTCGCCGATGCCCGGCGCGCCGGGGATGTTATCGACGGCGTCGCCGCGCAGGGCCATCACGTCGACGACCTTTTCCGGCGGCACGCCGAGGGTTTCTTCGACCTTGGCGGGATCGAGAACGAGGTTGTCCTTTTGCGGGTTGAGGATCTTTACCTGCGGTGTAACGAGCTGCATCATGTCCTTGTCGCCGGAGACGATGAAGACCTCGTGACCGCATGCAGCGGCCTCGCGGGCGAGGGTGCCGATCACGTCGTCGGCCTCGAAGCCTTCGGCTTCGAGAATGGGGATGCGCAGGGCTTCGAGGGCGCGGCGCATGTACGGAATCTGCCGGCGCAGGTCTTCGGGCGTCGCCTCGCGGTTGGCCTTGTAGCCGGCGTAGTCCACCTCGTCGAAGCTCTGGGTCTTCGCGTTCCACTTGCGCAAGGGGCCCATCTGCCGGGCGCGCTCGTCGCGAAAAACCTCGCCGCTCACGTCGAAAACGGCGGCGAAGTAAAGCGGCGCAAAGTCCTGGCGGAGCTTCTTGATCATGTTGACGAAGACAAAAATGGCCGCCGTGGGCAGCCCCGCGCGCGTCGTCATGGGCCGCGAGCGCTGCATCGCGTGATAGGCGCGGAAGATGAACGACATCGAGTCGAGCAGGTAGACGGGAGGCTTTGCGGGGGTAGTCACGAGAGGAAGAATAGCAGTTGGCGGCAACCGCCGGTCAGCTTTGAGGCCGCTCGTCGAGAAAGGATTGCAGGATCAGCGTGGCCGCCACCTGATCGACGACCTTGCGGTGCTGCTGGCGCGCGTGGCCGGCCTCGTAGAGAATGCGATGGGCCTCATGGCTGGTCAGGCGCTCGTCCCACAGATGAACGGGCAGGCCGGTCAACTCGCCCAGCTCAGCGGCGAAGGCGCGATTCTTGGTCGCCTGCGGGCTTTCTTCGCCGGAAAGATGCACCGGGTCGCCGGCCACGATGGCGGCGACGCCGAAGCGCCGACAGAGCCGTGCGAGGGAGCGCAGATCCTCGCGGCGGCTCGATCGGCGTTCGAGCGTCAACACCGGCTGCGCCGTCAGGCCCAG
>JAJYFB010000149.1 GCA_021785495.1 Acidobacteriota bacterium
CTGGATCGAGCCGATTGCCAAAGCGGGCCAGGCTTTCAAGTCAATCTCCCTCCTTTCATCATGACACGGGAGGAGGCTGACAGAAGCTGGAGTGCGCCATGCGCGGGCCGCTACCGCCGCACGCGATCAAACCGCGGAGGATGCCGGCGGAAGCGCGTGGGCGCGGAGTTTTTGCAGCACGCGCTTTCCCGCGGCAATGCAGCGCATCTCGACCGTCCGGTAGTAGAGCCGCGCAAGCAGGTAAATGAGCGGATAGCCGCAAAGGCACATCGCAAACGCCAACAGCCGGTCCTGCTCCAACAGTGGAAGCCGCCGCACAAGCCTTCCCCAGCTGAAGACCAGCGGTTCATGCAACAGGTAGAAGCTATAACTCACGACGCCCAGTTTACGCAGGTGCGCGATCGGCCAGCGAAGCTGCGCTGCCGCGACTTGGCGATTCAGCAAACGGGCAAGCGTTGCCGCCGTAAGCAAGGCGAAAAAGAGAAAAGAGAAGGAATTCAAAGGCCGGATGAAGCTCGTCGCGATCGCCGCCACACCCACTGCGACGATGGATACGGACCGAAAGGGAAGCGGGCGTTTCCGCACAAATGCGTCGGCAAGCGCTGCGCCGATCGCCCAACTGAACCAGAAGCAAAAGGGCGAATCGGTCAACCAGCACCCGAGAGAATGTCCCGTTACGAAATGAAACATATCGCTGGCCCCGCGCAGGGAGCACTCCAGAACGCAAAGAAAAATCAACGTGCGGCGCCAGCCGAATTGGTCGACCAGCGCCAGCAGGAGCGGATAGATCAGATAGAGCTGGGCCTCCACGGCAATGCTCCAGAAGGCGCTATTGATGCCGTAGAAAAACCGGAAATCGAGGTTGTGAAGCAGCAGGGCATGGCTGCCGATCTGGGCCCAGTCGATCAGCGAATGAAAGCCGAGACGGGTGGGAGCAAAAACAAAAGCGAAAAGGACCAGCGCCAGCGCGTAAGGCGGATAGATGCGAAAGAATCTGCGCACAAAGAATCCGCGCCAGTCACGTTGCGCACTTTTGAGAAAACTCAGATGAATGCAAAAGCCGCTGACCACGAAGAAGACCGCGACGCCGGCCCATCCCAGCGTGAACGGAAGGACCGCCAGAAACGGCCACGAAGCTGGGAAAACCGGCAACCAGCGCCCCCACGGCAGATGATCGTACCCAAAGGATGCGCCCAGGCAGTGGAACAGGAAGACACCAAGAATGGCGACGCCGCGAAATAAATCCAGTAGCTGGATATGTTCCTTGCTCTTGCCATCCATGGGACCATATTCTCAGAACAGGCGTGGTTTTGCCGATGGTTTTGCGGAGCCGCGCGAGAAACGGCTGAAATCGCCGATCAGCGCGACAACAAGCCGTCGCCCTCAACGCACCTTCGCGTCACGGAACACGATGATCGATACGCCACGGAAGCCCGAACCGAGCCGCACAGGGAGCGACTGCTCGCCGCAAGCCTGTGTGGCGCAATCTTCCCATCCCGGCCCGCAGATGGCGCGCACGCTGGGCCTGTTCAGCGCCACCACGCTGGTCGTCGGCTCGATGATCGGCAGCGGCATCTTCATCGTCGATAGCGACATCGCGCGGCTTACCGATTCTCCGGCGCTTTACCTGGGCGCGTGGATCATCACCGCCGTTCTGACGATGATCTGCGCCCTCAGCTACGGCGAACTGGCCGCCATGATGCCCAAAGCCGGCGGCCAGTACGTCTACCTGCGCGAATCGCTCGGGCCGCTCTGGGGATTTCTCTACGGCTGGACGCTGTTTCTCGTCATCGAGACCGGAACCATCGCCGCCGTGGCCGTGGCCTTCGGCAAATTTCTCGGCGTCTTCTTTCCGTCGGTCTCGAGCGAACACTGGCTGTGGCATATCGCGCATGTGCCGGCCATCCCCGCCGGTCCCATGGTGCTCGGCAACATGGAAATCGGCCTCAACACGGCGAATCTGGCCGGCATTCTCGTGGTCCTGTTCGTCGCCGCCGTCAACATCTTCGGCGTGCGCTTTGGCGCGCTGGTGCAGAATATTTTCACCGTCGCCAAGGCGCTTTCGCTCGGCGCGCTGGTGCTGGTGGGCTTCACCGTGGGCCGCAACGCCGCGGCCATCGCGGCCAACTTCGGCAGCCACTGGAGCGCGTTCTGGCGTCACGCCGGATGGGCGTCGCTGCATCCCGTCCAAGTGGGCGTGCATGGCCCCGTCGTTCTGGTGGGCGCGCTCACCATTCTCGCCGTGGCGCAGGTCGGCTCGCTGTTTTCCGCCGACGCCTGGAACAACGTCACCTTCACGGCGTGTGAGATCGAGAATCCGCGCCGGAATCTGCCGCTCTCGCTTGTTCTGGGCGTGGGCTTCGTGCTGATCGTCTACTTTCTGGCCAGCGCGGCCTATCTCCTCGCGCTTCCTTTGCACGGCGATCCGCACGGCGCAACGGCCTTTGCACGCGGCGTGCAATTTGCGACGGAAGATCGCATCGGCGCCGCCGTCCTGCAGCAGATTTTTCCGCATCTGGGCGGCGCTCTCATGGCCGCCGCGATTCTCGTCTCCACCTTCGGCTGCGCCAACGGCATTACGCTGGCCGGCGCGCGCGCCTATTACGCGATGGCGCAGGACGGCCTCTTTTTCCGCTTCGTCGGCCGTCTGCATCCGCGCTATCAAACGCCGGCCGCAGGGCTCATCGTGCAGGCTGTCTGGACGATCCTGCTCTGTATCTCCGGCTCGTACGGCCAATTGCTCGACTACATCATCTTTGCGGTTCTGGTTTTTTACATTCTCACTCTTCTTGGCCTTTTCGTGCTGCGCGTCAAGCGGCCGGATGAGCCCCGGCCCTACCGAGCCTTTGGCTACCCGTTCCTGCCCGCGCTCTATATTGCGATCGCCTCGGCCATTTGCGCGGCGCTGCTGCGTTACAAGCCGCAGTACACCTGGCCAGGGCTGATCCTCGTGCTGCTGGGGGTTCCGGTCTATCTTTTCTGGTCGCACAGGCCACTCAGCACGGCGCATTCGGATTGATGCTGCAGCCGGATGGATTCAGCCCGGCAAGCGCGGCGGGACGCTTCTTCCATTCCACGCATCGTGCAAAAATTCACGGACAGAGAGCCGGAAAGCCCCTGAAAAACCTGGATGGAAGACGCGCCCGGCCGGACGATGGCAAAGGGCGCATCGGTACCCCGCCCAACCGTCCCACTTTGCGGTTTCCTGTCCCGAAAATCTTTTCCATTTCCCTGTGCAAACGCTATCCGCGTCGGGTAGGATGTGTTTTCTATGTCGAACGCGATCGATTTCCGCCCTGTGATTCTGGCTGGGGGCAGCGGTACCCGATTCTGGCCCCGCTCGCGCCGCGCCCATGCCAAACAGGTGCTTGCCCTCGACGGCGAGCGCTCCATGCTGCAGCAAACTCTCGAACGGCTCAAGCCGCTGACGGCAGTGGAAAAGACCTGGATCATCTCCAACCAGTACCTGGCTCACGAGATCGCCGAGCAACTGCCCGGCTTGCCGCCGGAGCAGCTCGTGCAGGAGCCGGTAGCGCGCAACACCGCGCCTGCCTGCGGCCTGGCCGCGCTTTTGATCGAACGCGAGAACCCCGAGGCCGTGCTCGGCGTCTTTCCTTCCGATCACGTGATTGCCGACGAGCCGCGCTTCCTGAAGGCTCTGCAAAAGGGCATCGCCGTGGCCGCGGCCGGCGAAAACATCGTCGTGCTCGGCATCGAGCCCTCACGCGCCGAAACCGGCTACGGCTACATCGAGACCGGCGACCTGACCCGCGACGACGCCGCGCTGCACGTTCGCCGTTTTATCGAAAAGCCCAACCAGAACCGCGCCGAAGAGTTCGTGGCCGCCGGCAATTACTACTGGAACTCCGGAATGTTTCTCTGGTCGGCCCGTACGCTGGCCAACGCCGTCCGCGAGCACCTGCCGGAGACCGCGCCGCTGCTGGAATCCATCGCCGCCGCCTGGGGCACGCCGCAGTTCGACGAGATCTTCCGCGCCGCCTATCCCAAGTGCGAAAACATCTCCGTCGATTACGCGGTGCTCGAACCCCGCTCGGCCAAGGGCGAGCACCTGTCGAATCTCTACTGCATTCCGGCCGAGTTCATCTGGAACGATCTCGGCTCCTGGGCATCGCTCTACGAGTACCAGCTTGAAACCCGTCTGCGCGGCGACACCGAGGGCAACGTGGCCGAGACCAACGGTCACATCTCCATCGAGGCCGGCGACAATTACATCTTCAGCCCCCGGAAGTTCGTGGCCCTTGTCGGCGTCAAGAATCTGGTCGTCGTCGATACTGAGGACGCGCTGTTGATCGCCCACCGCAACCACTCGCAGGATGTAGGCAAGATTGTCAAGGAACTGCACGCCTGCGGCCGCTCGGAGCTGATCTGAGGGCCCATCGCAAACCGAGTCCGGCCTGCCTGGTTCCAGACTGACTGGGCGGATGAGCGAACCACAGCGGCTCCCAGGCTGCAAATGGGAGCCGCGTCACGGCCGGCCAATGGACGGAGAACGATGTTTTCAGAGTGGCGTCAGAGTGCAGCCTCAGACGGCAACGGTGAAACTCGCTTCGGTGCGCGTCACCGGCCGGTAGAGCGTATCGCGCTCGATGGGCGTGCGGCCGGCCTCGGCGATCAGCCGGCACAGCTCACGGCGCGTCATCCCCTGCGGCGTGGTGGCCCCGGCGTCGTGATAAATCTTCTCTTCGATCACCGTGCCATCGAGATCGTCTGCGCCGAAGCGCAGGGCGATCTGCGCGATCTTCGGCGTCATCATCTGCCAGTAGGCCTTGATATGCGGAAAGTTGTCGAGCAGGAGGCGGCTGACGGCCACCTGGCGAATGTCGCAAAGGCCGGTGGTCACGGGCAGGTGGTCGAGCGGCGTATTCTCCGGGTGAAAGGCGAGGGGAATGAAGGTCTGAAAGCCTCCGGTCTCGTCCTGCAGCGCACGCAGCTTCAACAGATGATCGACGCGGTCCTCGTCATTTTCGATGTGGCCGTAGAGCATCGTCGCGTTTGATTTGAAGCCCATCCGGTGCGCCAGCCGCGCCGTGTCCAGCCACTCCTGGCCGTCGATCTTGTGGTCGCAGATGATCGACCGCACGCGCGTGGCGAAGATCTCCGCGCCGCCGCCAGGCATCGAATCGACGCCCGCCGCGCGCAGCCGGAGCAGGGTCTCTTCGATTGTCAGCTTGGCGCGCCGGGCGAAGAAGGCGATCTCGACCATGGTGAAGGCCTTGACATGCACCTGCGGAAACCGCTGCTTGAGCCCGCGGACAAGATCCAGAAAAAACTCCAGCGGCAGGTCGGGGTGCAGGCCGCCGACAATGTGAAATTCGGTGACGGCCTCGGAGTAACCGGAGGCCGCCGTCTGCCAGGCCTCTTCGAGAGCCATCGTATAGCCGGCCGGATCGCCTTTCTTGCGGCCAAAGGCGCAGAGTTTGCAGGCGGCCACGCAGACGTTCGTGGGGTTGATGTGGCGATTGACGTTGAAGTAGGTCACGTCGCCGTGCATCCGCTCGCGCACGTGGTTGGCCAGCCAGCCCACGGCCAGAACGTCCTTCGAACGGTAGAGCGCAAGGCCGTCTTCGACGCTGAGCCGCTCCTGGACCATCACCTTTGCCGCGATCGGCTCCAGGCGCGGATCGTAGGTTTGAAAGGCGCGGGTTTGAAAAGCGTGCAAGGGGGAAGCAGCCTGCCGGCTGGAGCTTTCGGTTTCAACGCTCATACCCCCGATGATACCGAAAAGAGGAGGCTCTCGCTTGCGGCGGCCGCGTTTTCGTGGGGGGATCGACGGGATCGCAATGGCGTGGATTCGCCTCCAGCCTGTAACCCGATTCATGACGGCGATGGCGTACGTTGCGAAATATTCGTCAATTGACAACTGTAAATTGACAGTCTACATTTGATTCGTGATTCGATCATTCCGGCATGCAGGTTTGGAGAGATTCTTCAAAACTGGCAGCAAAGCCGGCATTCAGCCTGCGCACGCTGCGAAGCTCCTCCTCCAACTGGCTGCGCTCGATGCAGCGCAGAGCGCAAAAGATTTGTCGGTGGCGTCGTGGAAATTGCATCGTCTCAAAGGCAATCGCGATGGCCATTGGGCGGTTTGGGTGAGCGCGAACTGGCGTCTAACGTTTACCTTTGAAGGCGAGGACGCGATCCTGGTCGATTATTGCGACTACCACGGAGGTTAGATGCCATGCCTACGGAAATGTTCAATCCTCCGCACCCTGGCTTGGTGCTGCGCGCCTATCTCGAAGGGCTCTCGGTGACCGAAGCCGCACGCAGGCTTCATATCTCGCGGGCAACTCTCTCGGGAATTCTGAACGGCAACAAGGGCGTTTCGCCGGAGATGTCTTTGCGGCTTGGCAAGCTGCTGGGAACGCACGAATCGTTCTGGCACGCCATGCAGTCCAACTACGATCTGGCCCAGGCAAAGAGGAAAAAGCTGCCTCCGATCAAGCCTCTCGATCGCGCGGCGTAGCGCACGGCGCGCGAATGCGCCCGAAGCGTTATACACTTGATTTGTGATGGAAACGACTGGCTGTGGTACCGCGATTGTTACGCCGTTTCGGGGCGATGGATCGGTGGACGAACCGGCG
>JAJYFB010000150.1 GCA_021785495.1 Acidobacteriota bacterium
GGGATCGAGCGCGGCCGGCTGGGCGGGCAGCTTCTTGTGATACCACGCCGTGGCCGCGTAGGTGGGCAGCGCCAGTTCATACGGCAGATCGACGCCGGGATTGGCGGCCGGCCCGTCGATGTCTGTCGTGAAGTTGAAGATCTGCGAGAGCAGGATCACGCCGTTCAGGTCCGTGTCGTAGTTGTTTTCGAGCAGATCGGCCAGCACCGCCGAGCGGGTGGTTCCGTAGCTTTCGCCGAAGAGGAATTTCGGCGAGTTCCAGCGCGCATATTTCGTGTCGAAACGCTCGATGAAGCGGGCAAAGGCCGCAGCATCGCCATCGACGCTCCAGAAAGCACTCTTCGGATCCTTGCCGATCATCCGCCCGAAGCCCGTTCCGGGCATATCGACGAAGACCAGATCGCTAACATCGAGCAGGCTGTTCGGATTATCGACCATTGTGTAGGGCGCCGCGGGAAGATGCGTGTCGCCGGCCGTGACCACGTGCTTCGGTCCCAGCGAGCCCATGTGCAGCCAGACGGACGAGCTGCCCGGTCCGCCGTTATAGAAGAAGGTGATGGGCCGGTCCTCGGCCTTGGCGTCCTTCTTGAAGTAGGCCACGTAGAACATGCGCGCCACCGGCTGCGCCTCCGCGGCTTTCTCGGGCGCATCGAGCGCCAGTTGGCTTCCGGGCAGCGGCTTGCCATCGGCGCCGAGCTGCTGATCCTGTTCATCGGTCGAGCCGACGGTGATGGTTCCGGCGATGGCCGTGTAGGCGATGTGCTGGCCGTTCACGTCGGCCGCGCCCTCGGTTGTCGCATCGGCCGGCTGCGCCGACGCTGCGGATTTTTCCTCCGCCGGCTTGGGGGCTGTCTTGTCGTTCTGCGCATACGCCGAGGTCAGGAAACAAAGCGATGCCGCCGTCGCAAAAACGGCCAGCCGCCATCCGAGGATCTTCATGCCGTGCATTCTCCACAAAGGAATCAAGCGCAAGCTCAGTATAAAGCGTTCCCGCTGCATCGCCGCCGCGCGGGTGCGCCAGCCCGGCCGGCAGGGGCTACACTGGTCACATGGCCACGCACACCGAGCCACGCATGGCAATCCGCGTCAGCCTGACGGCGCTTCTGGGCACGCCCGTGACCGACGCGCAGGGCCATCTCTGCGGCAAGCTGAAGGACGTGGCCGTGACCACCGGCCCGGACGGCGGCAAGGTGGCCGGCCTGGTGCTGAAGACGCGCTCCGGGCTGGCGCTGGTGGCCTCCGAGCAGGCCATCGAGACCCCGTCGGGAACCCTCGAAGTGCGTTCGGCCGAGGTGCTGGCGCCGCTGGGCGATGAAGGCAACTTTCTTTTCTTGCAGCAGGATCTGCTGGATCGCCAGATTATCGACATCAACGGCCGCAAGGTGGTGCGCGTCAACGACGTGGACCTGGAGTGGATGGGCCAGGGCGGAACGCATCTGCTGCGCGTGGCCGAGGTTGAAGTCGGGCTGCGCGGCGCCTTTCGGCGGGTCTTCAAGGGGCTGCTGCCGCGTCCGCGCCTCGAATCCCTCTCGCGCCGGCTCACGGCGCGCGCCATCCCCTGGCAGTTTGTGGACGTGATCGAGCCCGATCCGGCCCGACGGGTCCGGCTGCGCATCGAGCACGAGCGGCTGGCCGAGATTCACCCCTCGGAGCTGGCCGACATTCTGGAAGACCTGGCTCCGGCCGAGCGCGAGGCCGTCTTCACCTCGCTCGACGAGGAGGTTGCGGCCGAGACCCTCGAAGAGGTCGAGCCCAAGCTGCAAAAGGCGCTGCTCGAAAAGCTCGACGAGGAGCGCATCGCCGACATCGTCGAAGAGATGGACCCCGGCGCCGCCGCCGATCTGCTTTCGGAGCTGCCCGAGGATCGCTCCGACGCCATCCTCGAAGAGATGGAGCCCGAAGAGCGGCAGGAGGTTGAGGAGCTGCTGGAGTTCGACGAGCACTCGGCGGCCGGCTGCATGACCACGGAGTTTGTGCATGTGGGCGCGGAGGCGACCGTGGCGCAGGCCGTCGAGGCGCTGCGCAGCTTCGATGGCGATCCGGAAACCATTACCGAGGTCTATCTACTCGACGAAAAAGGCGTGCTGCGCGGAACCGTCTCGCTGGCGCGGCTGGTCATGGCGCAGCCGGAGACGCGCCTGAACGTGCTGGCCGAGCCGCGCGTGCTTTCCTGCCCGGCCGAGAGGAAGCAGAACGATCTGGCCGAGATCTTCGACAAGTACAACCTGCACGCGCTTCCCGTCGTCGATACCGAAGGCTGCATGGTGGGCGTGGTCCAGTCCGAGCACGTGATCGCCTTCCTGCGCGAGAAGTTGTAGTCTGCATCGCCGGTCCGGATGGGAACGCGGTGCGTTGCAGAGATCGATCCGGGCGAAAAAACAGAGTCCGAGGCGGAAATCCTCCTTTTCCGTGCGGGAAATCTCCGTTCCTGTGAAAGAATTGAAGAGAAGTTGAGTGAAAATCATGGTGAAGTTGCCCAAAATCATTCAGGGCGGCATGGGCGTAGGCATCTCCAACTGGAGCCTCGCCAGGGTCGTCTCCAGAGCCGGTCAACTGGGCGTTGTCTCCGGGACCGCGCTCGATTCGCTGTTTGTGCGCCGATTGGCGGAAGGCGATCGCGACGGCAGCATTCGCCGCAGCCTGAACGACTTTCCCTTTCCTGAAATGGCCCGACGCATCTGGCGCGAATACTTCCAGGCCGACGGCAAACCCACGGAAGAGCCGTATCCCGCCACGCCCATGCACCAGCAGCCCAATCATCGCAAGCTGATCGAGCTGTGCATGGTGAGCAACTTCGTGGAGGTTTTTCTGGCCAAAGAGGGCCACCAGAACCCGGTGGGCATCAACTATCTGGAAAAGGTGCAGATGCCGCACCTGGCCTCGATCTACGGCGCGATGCTGGCCGGCGTGGGCTATGTGCTGATGGGCGCCGGCATTCCGCTGCATATCCCCGGCGTGCTCGACGCCCTGGTCGCGCACCGGCCGGCCGAGTACCGGCTGGCGGTGGCGGGAGCCAAGCAGAGCGCGGAGATGGACGAGGCGGCGATGATGCGTTTCGATCCGGCGGAATATGCCGAGGGTCCGCTGCCGGAGCTGATCCGGCCGAAATTTCTCGCCATCGTCTCTTCGAATACGCTGGCCACGACCATGTTGCGCCGGGCCTCGGGCCGCGTCGACGGGTTGGTCATCGAAGGCCCCACGGCGGGCGGACACAACGCGCCCCCGCGCGGAAAAACCCAGTTGAGCGAGAGCGGGGAGCCGATCTACGGCGAGCGCGACCGCGTCAATATCGAGGAACTCCGCCGCCTGGGCGTGCCCTTCTGGCTGGCCGGCGGCTACGGCAATCCCGAAAAGCTGAAGGAAGCCATCGAGCAGGGCGCGGCGGGCGTGCAGGTGGGTACGGCCTTCGCCTTCAGCCGCGAGTCGGGCCTGCGGCCGGACCTGAAGGAGCGCCTGATTGCCGAGGCGGTCGCGGGCAGAGCCAGGGTCTTTACCGATCCCCTCGCTTCGCCCACGGGATTTCCCTTCAAGGTGGCGCAGTTGGAGGATTCACTCTCGGCCGCCGGTCCCTACCGGGAGCGGAAGCGCGTTTGCGACTTGGGCTACCTGCGGGAGCCGTACGCAACCGGGGAAGGCAAGATCGGCTACCGCTGCTCGGCCGAGCCCGTGGCTACCTTTGTCGCCAAGGGCGGCAAGATCGAAGAGACCGTCGGCCGCAAGTGCCTGTGCAACTCCCTGCTGGCCAATGTGGGCTTCGCGCAGTTGCGCAAGGACGGCTCGGAAGAGCTGGCGCTGGTCACCGTGGGCGACGATCTGAACACCGTCGGCCAGTTTCTGGCTCCCGGCAGCCGCGAATACAGCGCCCTCGATGTGCTGAACCGGCTGCTCGGCGCGCTTGCGCCGGAAAACGACGCCGCGGACGCGACGGCGGAAGGATAGACCCTCCTTTGCGCTGTCTGTAAAATGCAACCTGCCGAGCCACTTGCAAAATTCGATCGACGTGCGCAGGAATTGAAAGGGCACGACTTGAGTCGTGCCGTAAGTCGCCTGGAATGAATGAGGGCTTTAGCCCCTGAGGGACGATCTTCTGCTTGCGGATGCGCCGGCACGGAATTTTGCAAGTGGCTCTGCCGAAGGCGGAATTTGCAGACGCGCGACTTCAGCGGCGGCTGAAAAACTACGACTGCTCCTCGAACCACTCCGTCACGCCGGGCCAGAAGGCGAGATAACAAAAGATGAGCAGATTGACGCCCATCGCAACCGTCAGCGTTTGCATGGCTGCGGGAGGCATTCGCACGCCGGCCCCCGAAGCCCAGCCGGCGAAGAGGCCGACGCCGGTCTTGGCCACCATGCCGCCGGCATAAAACATCGCCACCCAGCGCACCTTCCAGGAGTGGTTCCACCACATGAAGCCGACCACCGTGGTCGCCGCGGCCAAAATGAAGAGATAGATCATGATCGACTCGCGCTGCATCTGATCGGGCGATTTTTCGGCGCTCGCATCGCCGGCATTCGCATCGCCGCCTGCTTGCTGCATCGAGTCGGGATCGATTCCGGCCGCCCGCATCGCCGCCCGCTCCCGTGCGGCCTCTTCGCGCTGCGCCTGGCCGGGAATGCGCATGAAGTGGCCGAGATTGGCGACCATCCAGTTCGATGGAGCCGATTGCGGAAAAACCCCGAGGATCGCCAGCAGAAGAGCATAGAAGCCGGCGCGGCAGAAGAGGTACCACGTAAACACTCTGATCCCGATCGGCGCTTTCTTTTCCACCCACTTTTGCCGGGTGGCCGTCGCGTAAAACTCCTCGAGCTTTTGCCGGTTCTCGGCCTCGATATCGGCTTCGCTCGTGGCCTTTGTCTCGCTCTGGCTCTTGTATTCGTCGGTGATGGGTTCCCACTTGTAGACCGGTTCCACGCTTGTTCCTCCTGGGCGGCCTTCGGCAGTCCGGCCGCGAAAGATACCCTGGGCAAACACCCTGGGGGAGATCGCACGCTTCCAGACCTCAACCTGCCCCGCGTGTGAAGCCGCTCCATGGACTGCGAGGCCCGTGCGGGGACGCAACGTTTATCTGTCTTCGGGATTCCGCGGCAAGTGTACCACGGAAGATCGAAGCCAAAGGAGTTCAATTTGCGGATTTTGCGCCGGTGTTTCGCCGGGGAGGGTCCGGCCTGTTATGGTCACAGAGGAAGCCTCTTCCGACCATCGAACCACGACGATGAACCCACCCTAGGAAACCCGCACCGGTATGTGGAAGCGCTGGCGAACCCGGATCTTTCTGTTTCTGGCCGTTCTCGGTCCCGGATTCATTACCGCCAATGTCGATAACGACTCGGGCGGCATTCTCACCTATTCGCAGGCCGGCGCAACCTACGGCTACACGCTGCTGTGGACGATGATTCCCATCACGATCGCGCTGATCGTGGTGCAGGAGATGTGCGGCCGCATGGGCGTGGTGACGGGCAAGGGGCTCAGCGACCTGATCCGCGAGGAGTTCGGGCTGCGCCTCACCTTCATCCTCATGGTGCTGCTGGTCGCGGTCAATTACACCAACGTCGTCACCGAATTCATCGGCATCGCCGGCTCGCTGCACCTGTTTCACGTCTCGAAGTTCATCTCCGTGCCCATCTGCGCCCTGCTGGTGTGGGCGCTGGTCTTGCGCGGCGACTATAAAAGTACCGAGAAAATTTTTCTCGTCGCCTCGCTGGTCTACATTGCCTACATCTTCGCCGGCCTGCTGGCCCAGCCCGACTGGCACGAATCGCTCGTGGCCACCGTCAAGCTGCCGCCGAAAAGCGTGTGGAGTGAAAAGTACGTCTACATGGCCATCGGCGTGGTGGGAACGACGATCGCGCCCTGGATGCAGTTCTATCTGCAATCCTCGGTCGTCGAAAAGGGCATTCGCGTGAAGGATTACGCGGCTTCGCGGCTGGATGTGATTGTGGGCTGCATCTTCACCGATCTGATCGCCTGGTTCATCGTGGTGGCCTGCGCGGCCACGCTGTTTGTTCACGGCATGGGCGCGATTGAGTCGGCCGCCGACGCGGCCGAGGCCATGCGCCCGCTGGCCGGCGACTACGCCTTCGTGCTCTTCGCCTTCGGCCTCTTCAACGCCTCGCTCTTTGCCGCCTCGATCCTGCCGATCTCCACCGCCTACACGGTCTGCGAGGGCCTGGGCGTGGAGTCGGGCGTGGACAAGAGCTTCCGCGAAGCGCCGTTCTTCTACTGGCTCTATACGCTGCTGATTGCCGGCGGCGCGCTCACGGTCTTGCTGCTGCCGGATGCGCAACTGGTCAACTACGCCGTCTGGTCGCAGGTGCTGAACGGCGTTCTTTTGCCGGTCATCATCATCCTCATGCTGCTTCTGATCAACCGCACCGACCTGATGGGCGAGTATAAGAATTCCCGGCTATGGAACTGGATCGCCTGGGCCGCCAGCATCCTCGTCATCGGGATGACCGGCGTGATGCTCTGGGGCCTGGCGACGAACAAGTACTGAGGAAGTTTTCGAGGAATGCGCGGCCCGGGCCGTGCATTCTCTCCATCGCGCTGCGGAACCGTGCGAT
>JAJYFB010000014.1:0-26730 GCA_021785495.1 Acidobacteriota bacterium
ACCATCTCCGAAAAGTCGGCGATTGTCGAGAAACTGCGCAGCACCTCGTCGATCAGCCCCAGGTGCGCACCGCGCACGGTCTCATCCGAATCGAGCACCATCACCTTGTCGAAGAAGGCATCCACGACGGGCCGCAGCGTGGCGATCTTCGCGAGTGCCTCGCCATAGGCGCGCGCTTCGCGCAGCGTGGCCACCTGCGGCGCCAGCTCTCCGGCGGCCGTAGCCAATTGCTGCGCTTCGGCGGCCAGTTCGACGCCCTGCGGCGAGCCCAGCGCGAATTCCTTCTCTTCTGCCTGGCGCAGAATGTTCTTCATGCGCTTGAAGGCCGCCGAAACGGCGAGAAAATCCTCGCCTCCACGCGCTGCGGTGAGCGCTTCGGCCCGCGCGATGGCGTCCCGCACGTCTTCGGCGCCCGCGGCCAGCACCGCGTTCGTCACGTCGTAGGCGAACGCGCGCACGTCCTTGAGGTAGAACTGCACGCGCTCGCGCAGAAACGCCTCCACCTGCGTCCGGTTCTCGCCCTCCGCACCGGAGGCTTTCAGCACATCGCCCAGCGTGAGCGCCAGCTCCGACTCGGCCAGAATCTTGACGATGGCGTTGGCGGCCCGCCGCAGCGCAAAGGGGTCCTTCGAGCCCGTCGGCGCGTTGCCGATGCCGAACATCGCCGCAATCGTCTGCATCCGGTCGGCGAGGCCGAGCAACTGGCCTTCCACCGTGGACGGAATCGCGTCCTCGATCGAGGCCGGCGTGTACTGATCGTAAATCGCTTGGGCCACCGCCTCGCCCATCCCCTGCGCGCGTGCGTAAAGACCGCCAATCACCCCTTGCAGTTCGGTGAACTCCTTGACCAGTTCGGTGGTCAGGTCGGTCTTCGCCAACTCGGCGGCCTTCAACAGCGCCGTCTCGTCGCAGCGCGCGCCGACCGTCTTGGCCGTGGACGCCAGCGCCCGCGCCACGCGGAGATTTTCCGCCGTCTTCCAGGCGTAGCTGCCGAGCTGTTTCTGGAAGGTGACGTGCGCAAGGCTTTCCACGCGGTCTTCGAGCGATGTCTTCTGGTCGACCTCCCAGAAAAACCGTGCATCCTTGAACCGCGCCCGCAGCACGCGCGCGTTGCCGTGACGAATGATCGCCGCGCCCTCGGCGTCGGCCTGCGTGTTCAGCACGGCCAGAAAATGCGGCGCGAGCTTGCCGTCGGCGTCCTCGACGGCAAAGTACTTCTGGTGGTCGCGCATCACCGTAACCAGAACCTCCTCGGGCAGCGCCAGGTACTCCGGCTCAAAGTCGCCCAGAATCGCCGTGGGCCACTCAGTCAGATGCACCACGGTTTCGAGCAGCGCCTCGTCCTCGCGCCAGCGCGCGCCGGCCACCGCGTGCGTAGCCGCATCGAGAGCCGCGCGAATCTTGTGACGGCGCTCGGCCACGTCGGCCGCCACGCAGGCGTTGCGCAAGTTCTCCTTGTAGGCCGTCGCCTCGCCGATCTTCACCGGCGCATCGCCGTGCAGCACGCGATGGCCGCGGCTCAGGTTGCCGGCCTTGACACCGGCGATCTCCAGCGGCACCACGGCGCGATCGAGCAGCGCCACCACCCAGCGCACGGGGCGCACAAACCGCTCGGGCTTGCCGGCCCGCCAGTACATGTTCTTGGCCCAGTAGAGCGCCAGCGCTTCCTTCGGCAGTTCGGCGGCCAGAATCTCGCTTGCCGTGCGGCCTGCGCGCCGGACGGTCGCGCCTGCGTACTCGCCCTTCGGCGTCTCCAACTTTTTCAGGTCGCCCACGGCCACGCCGGCTTTTTTAGCAAAGGCTGCGGCAGCGGCCGTCGGCTCGTCCTCCTTGAAGGCCACCTTCCACGAAGGCCCGATCAACTGCTCTTCGAGGTCGGCCTGCTTTTCGAGCACGCCCTCGACCAGAACCGCCAGCCGCCGCGGCGTCGAATAGGTGAATACCTTTGCGTTGGCCTCGATCAGCCGCTCGCGCGTGAGCAGCTCGCTCACCCGCTTGCCCAGCTCCGCTTCGGCTCCGGCGATCATGCGCGCCGGAACCTCTTCCAGACCGATTTCCATCAAAAAATCTGCCATCGATTTCTTCCGACCCGCCAGCTTCTTGCTGCCAGCTACAAACTTTTTTGTGCGTTACGCCGCCGAACCGCTCTCCGGCGCGGTGATTTCTTTTTTGCTGTGCCGATGCCGCTTCCCGATCTCGAAAAAACTGGAGGCTAGGAGTTGGCGGCCACAAGCTGCTGCTCCGCGTACGCCTTGGCCACGCCCACGGCGAGAGTGCGAATCCTGCCGATCACGCCCACCCGCTCGGTGACGCTGATCGCGCCCCGCGCATCGAGCAGATTAAACAGGTGCGAGCACTTGAGCGCCAGTTCGTACGTCGCCAGCAGCGGAAATCTCTTCTTGTCCGCCGGATCGGCCTTCTCGTCGGCTAGCAAGGCGTTCGCCTTGGCGAGCAGCGCCTGCGCCTCGGCCTCGTAGCTCGAGAAGTGCTCCCAAAGCCGCGGCACCTCGGCCGTCTCGAAGTTGTAGACGGAAAGCTGCAACTCCTCGGCCAGCCGCACCTCGCCGTAGGTCACCGGCGCGCCCGTTTCCGGGTCGCGCGCCCAGACAATCTCGTAGATCGAGTCCACGTCCTGCAAAAACGCGGCGATGCGCTCCATGCCGTAGGTCAGCTCGGCGCAGATGGGGTCCAGATCGAGTCCGCCGCACTGCTGAAAATAGGTGAACTGGGTAATCTCCAGGCCGTCGAGCATCACCTGCCAGCCTACGCCCCAGGCGCCTCCGGCCGGCCACTCCCAGTTGTCTTCCTCGAACTTCAGGTCGTGGCGCTTCAGGTCGATGCCGAGCGCGGCCAGCGATTCAAGGTACAGCTCCTGCACATTGGCCGGCGGCGGTTTCAGGATCAACTGGAACTGCGTGTGCTTGAAGAGCCGGTTGGGATTTTCGCCGTAGCGCCCGTCGGCCGGCCGCCGCGAGGGCTGCGCGTAGCCCACTCGGTAGGGTTTGGGCCCGAGCACGCGCAGAAAGGTTTCCGGCGACATGGTGCCCGCGCCCACTTCGACATCGTAGGGCTGCTGGAGGACGCATCCGCGCTCGGCCCAGAACGCCTGCAAACGAAACAGAAGATCCTGAAAGGTGAGCGAGGTGGGCTTGACTCGTGGTGTGACTTCGGCAGTGGACACAGGCATTTCTCTCTCAGCGGGACTAAACAACGATTCTAACAGTATGAATTCAACCGCGATACATGAGAATTGCGCGCCGGGCGGGCGCTGCGGGCTCCCGTCGTTGAGGATGCGCTCGCGCGGAAGAGCCGCGAGCGCATCCTTGACTTTTCGGCAAGCCGTCGCCTAGGCTCTATCTGGCTCAGTCATCGTTAACTGTGAAGAACCGCGCAGGCGGCGAAAATCCCCGCTGTTCCTGGCCGGTGCGGAGCGGCCGATCGAGGCGAACGCCGTCGCCATCGGCCAAGGGGAAAAATCCGGGGGAGACATCAACGATGCAAAGACGAGAGTTTTGCAAACTGATTGCCGCAGCCGCCGCAGCCCGCGCCCTTCCGGCTCAGGGCCAGACAGACGCAAGTGCGCCGGAAAATTTCAACCGGCTTCACCAGACGTACGAGCAGTTCTGCGCAACGCCGGAAAACGAGCGGGTCTTCTACTCGCTGACGAACGGCAAGATCGTGGCCTCGCGACTGGACAACGCCGCGTGGTCACCTACCGAGTGGGGCGATCCGCCCGAGCTGCCGGGCGGCTCCTGGGACGGCGTGCCCATGCAAGCGCCCGTCGAAGGACTGAGCGGCGATGGCCCGTACCGGCCGGAGTGGAACTCCCTGCTGCAATACGACGCGCCCGATTGGTATCGCGACGCCAAGTTCGGCATCTGGGCGCACTGGAGCCCGCAGTGCGTGCCCGAGGACGGCGATTGGTATGCGCGCAACATGTACGTCCAGGGACAGGAGCAAAACAAGTTCCAGGTCGAGCACTACGGCCCGCCCTCCGCGTTCGGCTACAAGGATCTCTGCGCGCAGTGGACGCTGCTCAACTGGGAGCCGGAGGCGCTCATCGAGCGCTACAAGAGCGCCGGGGCGCGCCTGTTCCTTGCGCTCGCCAATCACCACGACAGCTTCGACTGCTGGGGCTCGCGGCATCAGCCCTGGAACGCCGTCAGCCACGGGCCGCATCGCGACGTGGTGGGCGAGTGGGCCGCCGCCGCGCGCAAGCAGGGACTGCGCTTTGGCGTTACGGTCCACCAGGCGCGCAACTGGTGGTGGTTCCAGACCGCGCACGGCGCCGACAAGAGCGGCGCGCTGGCCGGCGTTCCTTATGACGGCCGCATGACCGCGGCCGAAGGCAAGGATCAATGGTGGCAAGGGCTCGATCCACAACGGCTTTACGGCGTCAAGCATCCCAAGGATGCGCTGCCCGACGCCTCCTACGTGAAGAATTTCTACGACCGCACGCGCGATCTGATCGATCAGCACGATCCCGACCTGCTCTACTTCGACAATGCGCGGCTCCCGCTTGGCTGGGGCGGCATGAACCTGGGCGCTTACTTTTACAATCACAATTTAAAGACGCACGGCGGCAAGATGGAGGCCGTGCTGAACATCAAGAACGTGCCCGACCATCTGGCCAAAGCGGCCGTGGCCGATTACGAGCGCGGTTTCACCAGCGGCATCATGCCCTACCCGTGGCAGTCGGAGACCTGCATCGGCGAATGGCACTATCGGCGCAGCTTCTTCGAGGGGCCCGGTGTCTTCGGCGGCTACCTGCCGCCGGGCGACGCCGTTCATTGGCTGGTCGATACCGTCAGCAAAAACGGCACCTTCATCCTCAATGTTCCCGGTAAGCCCGATGGCGCCATCGACAGCAAGGAGATGGCCGTGCTCGACGAGATCGGAGCCTGGCTCAAGGTCAACGGCGAGGCCATCTTCGCCACGCGCCCGTGGAAGGTCTACGGCGAGGGGCCTAACGCCGTCGCGAGCGGCTCCTTCCAAGGCGCGAGCGTTCGCGCGCTCGGCGAAAAGGACATTCGCTTCACGCGCAACAAAGCCAACACCGCGATCTACGCCATCTTTCTCGGATGGCCGCAGGGTGAGGCGCAGATCGCTTCGCTGGGCTTGTCGAGCCAGCACAATCCCGGCAAGATTCAGAACGTGACGCTGCTCGGCTCCGGCGCGCCCGTGGAGTGGACGCAAAAGGCCGACGCCTTGCGCCTGAAGCTGCCGTACAACCTGCCGGTGGCGAATTCGTACGGAGCGGCGTTCAAGATTGCGCTGAGCTGATTCGGCTCGGAAGACTGCGGTCAAAGAGCGGGGATCGGAAGCGCAGGGACTGGATGCCGACGGCGGGATGCGCTCTGGATGCGCTTCCGCGCTTATGCGCCGTTTTCCAGTTCCGCGGCCAGGGCGCGCATGTCGCGCACGACGATCTGGCGGGCGTCCACCTCGATAAAGCCCGCGGCCTGCAAGCGCATGAGATTGCGCGAGACCAGTTCGCGCACAGTGCCGAGCTGGCTGGCCAGTTCCTGATGCGTGGCCGGAAGCCGGAATTCGACGCCGCGCGCCGTCTTCGTTCCGCCTGATTGCGCCAGCTTGACGAGCACGGAGATCAGGCGCTGGCGAATGGTGGTGAAGGAGAGCTCTTCGATCAGGCCCACCAGCCGCCGCAGCCGCGCGCCAACGACGGAGAGCACCTTGAGCGCAACCTCGGGGTGTTCCGTGCAGTAGGCATGGAAGTCGCGCCGCGAGATGAAAGCGATCTCGACCTCTTCCACGGCGATGGCCGAGGCCGGGTAGGGGCCGTCGTCGAAGACCGGCAGTTCAGCGACGGTCTCGCCGGGCCCATTGACGGCCAGCACCTGTTCGCGGCCATTCATCGAAGTTTTGAAGATGCGGACCTTGCCGCGCGCCACGATGTACAGGCCGCTGCAGTCGTCGCCTTCGGAAAAGAGCAGCTCGCCGGCGGCAAAGTGCCTGCGCGTGGTGCGGGCGGCGAGCGTCTGCAACTCCGGCTGCGAAAGACTTTGGAAAAGATCGGCGCGCTTGAGAACGCCGGCGAGATCGATGCGGGGCACGGCCACGAAAAAATTGTAGCAGCCCGCAAGGAACATCCATGGGCGGGAATCGTGCGCCGGAGGCAGCCGCGCAGGGCCGGATCGCGCCAGCGTTGGCGCGCGGGCTGCGTGCCTGCGTTTGGGCAGCTTGTGCGCAGCGGCGCACGCCAACGAAGTGGTTCCGGCCACCTTGCGAACGATGGAGACCGGATCGCGCCAGCGAATCCGCAAAATAGCGCCGCTGCAGGCCGCCGATCATCTGGGCGGCCTGCAGGCGCCGGTTTTGTCACGCTGCGACATGGCTGTCGCGCGAGAGCGACTCTACGCTGCGGCCCCGCGCCGCGGCTTGTAGCCCGCAAACCCGTAGTAGACGATGAACAGATAGCCCACGATGGGCAGCAGGAACGAGAAGCGGTAGGTGTGCGTCAGGTCGGCGACCAGTCCGAACAGCGGCGGCATCACCGCGCCGCCGACGTTGCCGATCGTGATCACGCCCGATCCCTTGCTGGTCATCGGCCCCAGTTCGGCGATGCCCAACGCGAAGATCGTCGGGTACATGATCGAGTTGGCCAGTCCGCACAGGATCAGGCACCAGATGGCAAGCTGGCCGGAGGCGGACATGCCCACGAACAGAAGCGCGATGCCGAAGAGGCCCAGAATGACCAGCAGACGCTCGGCCTTGACGACCTTCATCACGAAGGTTCCGGCGAAGCGGCCGATCATCATGGCGAGAGGATAAAAGGAAGCGAGCAGCGCGGCGGTGTCGTTGTTGCTGATTCCCTGGGCCTCGAAGAACTTGATGGCGTTGGCGAAAAGCGAGACCTCCAGGCCCACGTAGAGGAAGATGCCGACCATGGCCAGCACGGTGTGGCGATAGGTCCAGATGCTGCGCTCCAGCAGCGGATCGCCGCCCTTGGCGGGGCGGAACTCGCGCGTCGCGGTGATCGCCGGCAGGTGCATCGCCATGACGAGGAAGCCGAGCACCAGCAGGGCGATGGCGATGAGAATGTACGGCCTCACCACGGTGTGCGCCACGGCGGCCTGATCCTGCAATTTGCCGGGATCGCTCAGGATGAAGGCGCCCACCACCAGCGGAGCCACGGCCGTTCCCAGCGAGTTGAAGGCCTGCGCCATGGTCAGGCGCGCCGGGGCGCTGTGCTCGGGGCCCAGAATCGAAACGTAAGGATTGGCCGCCGTCTGCAGGCCGCAGACGCCCGTGGCCAGAATAAAGCTGGCCGCGAGGAAGAACGGAAAACTGACCGCGCCCGCCGCCGGCACAAAGAGCAAGGCGCCTGCCACCATCACGAACAGCGAGATCACCATCGTCTTTTTGTAGCCCACCTTCTCAATCACCTTAGCCGAGGGAACCGCGAAGATCAGGTAGGCGAAGAACCACGACGAGGTGACCAGATTCGACCAGGCGTGGCTGAGGTGGAAGATCTGTTCGAGCTTCGGCGAAAGGTTGCTGTTCAGATTCGTCAGAAAGCCGAAGATGCAGAACAGGGCGGTGACGATGAGGAACGGGATGGTGTAATTCGGCGTGCTGGGGGCCGCCGGATTCGAGCGCGTGGCCATAAGCGAGTTTTCCTCCGTGGAGTGCAGCAAGATGACTGAGAACGTTACCCCCATCACGATACGCATCGTGGGCTATCGCCGTCCAGAGGAAAAAAACGGCGGCGCACAGAAGTTTCCAGACGCTGCGCCGCCCGTCGCCGCCACCCGCAGACTGGCCACCGCCGCTCGTAGAATGAAGCCATGAGATTGTTCTCCTTGCAGCGGAATGCGCTGGTTCCGGGCGTGGCGCTTGTGGTGCTTTTCCTCTTTGCCTGGGCGGGCTGGAACGGCTGGAAGACGCAGCGGCAGGCGGCCCGCGCCGGAGTGAACGAGGATGCTTCCGGCGAAGAGGTTGGTCAAACAGCTTCGCCGCTCGTCGGCCAGCCCGCGCCGGAGTTTGCGCTCAGCGACCTCGACGGCAAGACGGTGACGCTGGCCAGCTATCGCGGCAAGGCGCTGATGCTCGACTTCTGGGCGACCTGGTGCATCGCCTGCCGGATCGAGACGCCCTCGGTCGTCGCGCTGCGCAACAAGTACGCGGCCCGGGGCTTCGAGGTGCTCGGCATCGACACCGAGGGCGCGGACCTGGCCAGAGACGACAAGGCCGGATGGGCCCAGGCGCAAGCCGCGGCGGCCGCAATTGTCGCCAGGGAAAACGTTCCTTACCCGGTGCTGCTCGACGGCGACTCGATCGCCGGCGTCTACGGCGGAGTGGACGCTTTGCCGGCCGCGTTTTTTATCAACCGCAAGGGCGTCGTGGTTGCGGCCGAGGTGGGCATCATGCCGGCAAGCGAGATCGAGAGCAATATACGGAAAGCGCTCGCACGGTAACCGGCGGGATTTGCGCTGTTCGCCGCCGGAGAATGCGTTTTTTCGCTTCGGAGCAGGTTCTGTTCTCGTTCAGAGCCCGGTTCCCTGAGCAAACGTTCCCGCAGCCCATCGGCTGCTGGCGCAAGGCAGGCTCTATCGCCGAATGACCTTGCCAACCGCACCGACCTGTATTTTTGGGGCGCAAGCGCGCCCGGCAACGGGATTGAGGCGGAAGGAGCTTGCGCTGCTGGCGCGTCAGCGGCGGCGCGAGGAGGGCTCGTCCGAGAAAATCTGCCCGTCGCGGATATGCACGACGCGGTGCGCATACTCGGCGATGTCCGGCTCGTGCGTCACGAGGACGATGGTGTTGCCCTGGGCGTGAAGCTGGTCGAAGAGGGTCATGATCTCCTGGCCGGTCTTCGAGTCGAGATTGCCGGTAGGCTCGTCGGCCAGAATGATCGACGGGTTGTTGATGAGGGCGCGGGCGATGGCCACGCGCTGGCGCTGTCCGCCGGAGAGTTCATTGGGTTTGTGCAGGGCGCGCGACTCCAGGCCCACATCGGCCAACACCTTGCGGGCGCGTTCCAGCCGCTCGGCGGCGGAGGTGCCGTTGTAAATCAACGGCAGTTCCACGTTGTGCAGCGAACTGGCGCGGGCCAGCAGATTGAAGGTCTGAAAGACGAAGCCGATTTCCTTGTTGCGGATGCGCGCCAGTTGATCGTCGTCCAGGTCGCTGACCAACTGGCCGTTGAGCCAGTAACTGCCTTTCGACGGCGTATCGAGGCAGCCAATCAGATTCATCAACGTGGATTTGCCGGAGCCGGACGGGCCCATGATGGCCACGTATTCGTTGCGCCGGATCGTGAGCGAAATGCCGCGCAGGGCATGGACCTGCTGCTCGGAGCCCATGTCGTAGGTGCGCCACAGATCCTCGACGACAATCACGTCGTTTGCGTCGACAGCCGCGCTTCGGGGGGATGGTTCGACGTGGATGCCGTTTTGCGCCATGGTCTCCTCAGTGGTCAGTGATCCGTTCTTCGTTCTGCGTTCTGCTTTTAACTGGAACTCTCGGTCAGCGCCACCGGCGTCTGCGTGTCGCGCTTGAGCAGGGCGCGGTCTTTGAGCGCCCGCAGAATTTTATAGGGGCCGGTGACCACTTCCTGGCCCGGCGTGAGCCCGGAGAGCACCTCGATGTTCGTGGTGCCCGTAATGCCGGTCGCAACGGGACCGCATTGGGCGCGCAGACGGCCGTGCGCATCCTTTTCCGCCAGGAAGACGCCCTGCACGGGATGCGAAGCGGCCGCCGAGGCCGTCGTGGCGGCTTGTACGCCCCCGCTGGGCTTTTTGGCGTCCATCGCGGGATCGTACATCGTGAGCGCCTGAATGGGCAGCGCCAGCACGTTCGTTTTGTGCGCGGTGGTGATCTTGGCTGTGCAGGAGAAGCCGGGGCGCAGCTCGCCGGAGGGCGCATCGAGTGTGATGACGACCTTGAATTCCTTGGCTTCTTCGGTGCCCGAGGTGGACTGCGAGGTGGCCACGCCGGTCGAGCGCAGCAGGGCCTGATCGCCGACCAGCGTCACGTGGCCCTTGAAGACCATGTCCGGCAGCGCATCCACAGTCACGTCGGCGGTCTGGCCGATCTGCACATTGACGATGTCGGTTTCGTCCACCTTGACCTCGGCGGTGACCACGCTCATGTCGGCCAGCGTCATGAAGGTCGATCCCTCGGTGTTCTGAATGCCTTCGACGACGGTTTCGCCCTCGCGGACCGGCTCGTTGGTCACGACGCCGTCAAAAGGTGCGACGGCCTGCGTCAGGTCGAGCGCGTTCTTGTCCGAGCGCAGCGTGGCGATCTGCGTTTGCAGATGGCCGCGGGCGGACTCGGTGTTGGCCTTGGCCTGATTGACGCCGGCCACGGCCTGCGCCACCGAGGCTACGTCCAGATCGTAGGCGGCTTTTTTGGCGTCGTAGTCCTGCTTGGCCAGGATGCCGGCCTTGAACAGCGCCTGGGCGCGGTCCCAGTCCAGCTTTTTCTGCTCCAGATCGGCCTGGGCGTGTTCGAGGTTGGCCTGCTGGGTCTTCTCGGCGGCAATGTAGGAGGCAATGTCGGTTTGGGCCGCGGCGATGGTGGCCTGCTGCGCGGAGACCTGCGCCTCCTGCTGGACATTTTCGACGGTCGCCACCAACTGGCCCTTTTGCACGCGCGCGCCCTCTTTGACGTAGAGGTGCGTGATGCGGCCCATGGCGGTTGCGCCCAGGTTCACGTAGGTCTTGGGCTTGATCTGGCCGGTGCCGCTGACGACCGAGGTCAGATCCTGGCGCGTCAGGACCGCGGTATACACCTTGGTGTAGCCGGACTGCTGCTTGATGACCATGAAAGCGACCAGCCCGGCGGCGACCAGCACAGCAAGAGCGATGAGAAGAAGTTTCTTCATGGTGGTTCGGTTTGCTGCGATTTCTCCCCTCCAGTGTACGCGAGCCGCACGCCGAAGGTTCCCCGAAATCGTTTTTTTCATGGTACGGACGGCCGGGCAATGCGCTCAGACCGGCGCGAGTTTCCTGCGTTTCGCCGCATTTTGTGGTTGGATTGATCCGCCGGGGTTGACCTTCTGGGGGCTTGTGCGTCGAAGGGCCGGGGAGTTGCGGCCGGGACGCCGGCCACCGAACCTTGCCCATCGATTCCGGCGGGCCGTAAAATAGGGCATCGCAGGAGAATCCAACGCAATGATCTTGAAGAGCCGCCATCTATTCTTGACCGCCATCGGTTTTGGCCTGATTTCGTTCCCCGCCATGGGCCTCCGATGGCATCACGACACGGACCCAGCCTCATCGCAGCAGGCTGCGCCGGCGGCCGATCAGAGCCAGGACCAGAACCCGATGCATCGCCAGCTCTCCGACAAGCAGCGCTACCGGGCGCAGAAGGCGCTGCGGCAGGAGCTGAAGGGCCCTTACAAAAAGTGGCTGAACGAGGATGTCGCCTACATCATCACCGACTCCGAGCGCAAGGCGTTCCTGAGCCTGGGCAACGACGAGGAACGCGAGGCCTTCATCGAGAATTTCTGGCGGCGGCGCAATCCCAACCCGGATTCGCCCGACAACGAATTTCGCGACGAGTATTACCGGCGCATTCAGTACGCCAACGATCACTATGCGGCCGGCGAGCCGGGCTGGAAGACGGATCGCGGCCACATTTACATCACGTTCGGCCCTCCCGACAGCATCGATTCCCACCCATCGGGCGGCTTGTACGAACGGCCCATGGACGAGGGTGGCGGCGAGACGGCCACCTTCCCCTTCGAGGTTTGGCACTATCGATATATCGAAGGCCTGGGCGAGAACATCGACATTGAATTTGTGGACACCTGCCAGTGCGGCGATTATCACTTTACGATTGATCGCAGTGAAAAGGACGCTCTCAAGAACGTTCCCGGCGCCGGCCTGACGCAATACGAAGAACTGAATCACGGCGACAAGCGGGATCGTTTTCAGGGCGGAGGCATCGAGCACCTCGGCCTGGGCTCGTTTGGCCAGGGCGAGCAGAGCAAGGAGTTCGACCGTATCGAGATGGCCTCCAAGCTCTTTGCGCCCCCCGAGGTCAAGTTCAAGGATCTGGAGGCGGACCTCGACGCCTACAACTCCACGCACAAGCTGCTGCAAGGGCCGGTGCTGCCCTTCGACGTGCGCACCGATTACGTGAAGGTCACCGACGACATGGATCTGATCCCGATCACGATCCAGTTGAACAACCGCGATCTGACCTTCTCGACCAAGGATGGCGTCTCGAAGGCCGTGGTGAATATTGAGGGCCGCGTGACGACGATCATGCACAAAACGGTGCAGACCTTCGAGGATACGGTCGAAGTCACCGAGCCTTCCGAACTGCTCGACAAGGCGCTCGACCGCAAGTCGCTTTACTGGAAGGCGCTGCCAATTCCGCCGGGGCTGTACCGGCTGGATATTGCCGTCAAGGATGTCAACAATCCCGATCACATCGGCATCTACGGCCGCAGCCTCAATGTCCCGACGTATGAAGACGAGAAGCTGGGCGCCTCGTCGCTGATTCTGGCCGACCGGATGAACACGGTCTCCTCCGAGCAGATCGGCAGCGGCAGCTTCATTATCAGCAACATGTACATCCGGCCGCGCGTGGCGGCGAATCCCGTTGCGCCGGTCCGCTTCAAGCGCGGTCAGGATCTGGACTTCTGGATGCAGTTTTATAACCTGGGAATCAACGAGGCGACAAAGAGTAACTCCGCCACGGTTACCTATCAGGTCACCGACGCCGGCGGCCACGTGATTCTGCAAAATCAGTTGCTATCGAAGGACTTGGGCGCGCACAGCGACCAGTTGACGGTGGACAAGAGCCTGCCCATCGGCGGCCTCAGCCCCGGCAAATACACGGTCACCGTGCAGGTAAACGACGCCATTACGAAACAACAGATTGCGCAGTCGGCGCCTTTTGATGTGGAATAGTCCTCGTTCCGTGCAGGTGTGGACCGGACGCGAGAAGCCGGACAGGTGCACGGAAGGGATTGCCTGAAGGCTGCGGCAGGGGCGGCGCCGACCGCACCGCTCGCGGCCAGGAAGGCGGTCCCGCCAAGGTTGTACGGAAGCGCTTTTGGAGGAAAACTCGCCAGAGACGCGGCGGAGTCTACCGATCTGCAGATGAAACGCAGAGCTTATTTCGCCGGTTTCGCCATGCTGCTTGCATTGGGAGCCGTATCCGCCAACCGGGCGGCTGCCGCATCGGTGTCGGGCGTGGTGCGGGATTCGGCCGGCGTGCCGCAGATCGGGGCCGAGGTCGAGGTGCTCAATGCCGGCCTCGACGTTGTCGCCAGCACCTACACGAACGCCGAAGGCCGCTTTCTGATCGCCTCGATCGCCCCGGGGCGCTATATTTTGAAGGCGATCGGGCCGTCGTTTCTGCCCTCGCAGCGCGAGAATGTCCGGGTGCGCCGCAGCACGGTGGTCAATCTCACGCTCTACACGCTCTACGAGGTGATTCAATGGCTTCCGGCGCAGCCCCGCTCCGGGAAAACGCCCAGGGACGATTGGGCCTGGACGCTGCGCTCGGCCGCAAACCGGCCGCTGCTGCGCTGGCTGGAGGACGGGCCACTGGTTGTCGATTCGGACGGTGCCGGCCGGAGACCGCGCTTGAAGGCGCGCATCCTGGCCACCGGCCAGGCCGGCGCCTTTGGCGAGCAGGGAGAGCGGATTTCGAGCACGGTCGAAGACACGCCCTCGGACAGCCGCGAACTGCTGGCGCGCGTGGACTTTGCACCTAACAGCGACGCCGGTCTGGAGTCGATGCTTGGTTTTCGTCAGGACCTGGGTCTGGCCGGTTCGGTCGAGTCGGTAGCGGCGGTTACGGTCCAGCCTGAAATTGTCAGCGGCGGCAGCGCGGGACTGGACGAATTTTCCGTGCGCAGCACGGAGACGATGAACTTGGGCGACACTCTGGACGTGGAATTCGGTTCGAATGCCGCGATGGGCCGCATGGCCGGGTTGCCGTCAGGCACGGCGACGGCGATTTTGCCGTATGCAACTGCGGCGTGGCATGACGGCGCTGCGACCGTTCAATACCGCCTGGCCACGATGGCGAACAATCTGGCCGCAAGCGTCGATGAAGTGGCCGCAGGCATGCCGGCTTTGGCCGTGCGTAGCGGCGATCTGACCATCGAGCACGGTTTGTATCAGGAGATCGGCTGGAGGCGGCAAACGGATGCTTCGACCGTTTCCGTGTCGGTCTTCTCCGGCCGCGTGGAGAATCCGGTTCTGGAGGCCCAGGGCAGCTTCACTCCGGGTGGCACGCCGCTGGCCGTGCTCTTCGATCCGATGAGCAGTCTGCTGCGCGCCGCCGGACCGGCCTACAGATCGACCGGCGTTGCGCTCAGCCTGGAGCGCCGGTTGCCCGGCCAGAGCCGTGTGCGTCTGCGCTATGCAAGCGGCAGCGCCCTGGTGATGCCAGCGCTGCCGCAGGCGCCGGCGCTGGCCAGCGTGCTTGCTTCCGCCAATGCGCATCATGCGCAGACCTATTCGATTACGCTTTCGGGCACGGTGGATGGCACCCGGACCCAGTGGCGCGCCAGCTACAGTTGGCAGCCCGATGACACCATCACTGCCGTCGAGCCCTTTGCGCAATCGATGGACGAGCCCTACCTGAATCTGCAATTCCGCCAGCCCGTTCGTCTGCTGCGCGATGGATCGGCGAGCCTGGATGCGCTGCTCGACCTTAGCAATCTTCTCGCCCAAGGCTATCGCCCGTATCTTCTCAGCGATGGCACGCTGCTGCTGTTCGCGCAGCAACAACGCGGCATCCGCGCCGGCGTGGCCTTCACGTTCTAGCCGCGGCGGCGCACGGGGCGCGTGGCGGCGAGGCCGGAAGGTTGCGGCCCGGAGCGGCTGATTCGCGCAGCCTCAACCCGTAGTCACCCCTGCAAGGACGGACGCACATGAATATCCGCCGATCGCTTGGAACCGCTCTCCTGCTCGCTGGCGGCGTGAACCTGCTTTGCGCGCAGCCTCCCGCGGCGCCGTCCCCGGCTGCCTCGCCCCTTGCCGTGCCTGATTCCGATCCCTTGCTGCATGGCTTTCTCGATCCGCCCAACGAGGCGCGGCCGCGCGTCTGGTGGCACTGGATGGATGGCAACATCACGACCGAGGGCATCGATCTCGATCTCGCCTGGATGCACCGCACCGGCCTGGGCGGCGTGACGATTTTTGAAGGAGCGATCCACACGCCGCAGGTGGTTCCGCATCGGCTCGTGTATATGTCGCCGGAGTGGAAGCAGGCCTTCAAAACCGCCGTGACGACGGCGCGCGGGTTGAAGATGGAGGTTGCCATCGCCAGTTCGCCCGGCTGGAGCGAGACCGGCGGACCGTGGGTTCCGGCCACCGATGGCATGAAGAAGATCGTCTGGTCGGCAACGCGCGTCGAGGGCGGCAAACCATTCACGGGAAAGCTCGCGCACCCTCCGCAGGTGGATGGCGTTTTTCAGAACTTTCCAGGCGGAAACATGCGCACAGCCGATGGCAAGACCGTCGCTCCGCCCGAGTTTTATCGCGATGTGGCTGTAATCGCTTACAGAATCCCCGACGGCGACCAGTCGCAACAGGAACTCGCTCCGAAGGTGACCGCCAGCAGCGGCCAGCCGAACGTCTCCGCTCTCTCCGACGGCGACGTGGCCACGGTGGCCCTCGATCTGCCCGCCAGCCAGCCCGGCAACGAGTCGTGGATCGCCTTCGACTACGGCCATCCGCAGAGGATTCAGGCCATCACTCTCGCTAGCCGCAACGATCGCATCAGCAACTTCGATCACGACAGCCGAGCACTCCCGCCTGTTCTTGAAGCCAGCGACGATGGCCATTCCTTCCGCCGCATTGCCACGGTTCCCTTCAGTTCGCTGGCGGAAAACACCGCCTCCTTCGATGCCGTCCGCGCACGGTACTTCCGGGTCGTTTTCCCGGTTCAACCCGCAGAAATTCCCGCGCACGATCACCAGATTACCGAGCTGGTGCTGGCCAGCGGCGCGCGCACCAATGAATTCGAGAAGCGCGCCGGCTTCGCCACCGCGCGCAACTACGACGCGATTGCCGATCCGGCCGTCGCCCCACAGTTCATCGTTCCGCTCTCGAACGTGATCGACCTGACCGGCAAAATGCAGGCCGATGGCGCGCTCCACTGGACACCGCCCGCGGGCGCGTGGAGGATCCTACGCTTTGGCTACTCGCTGACCGGTCGCACAAATCATCCGGCTCCGGCCGAAGACACCGGCCTTGAAGTCGACAAGCTCGACCGCGACGCGGTGAAGCGCTATGTGGATCATTACCTGGAGATGTACGCGCAAACCGTGGGCCCGGAGCGCATGGGCGCCAAGGGCATCGCCTGGATGCTCACTGACAGCATCGAGGCCGGCCCGCAGAACTGGACCGCGCGTATGCCTGAGGCGTTCGCGCGGCTGCGCGGCTACGACCTGCGGCCGTGGCTGCCCACGCTCACCGGCGTCATCGTTGGCAGCACGGCGCAGACCGACGATTTTCTCTGGGACTTCCGGCGCACCATCAGTCAATTATTGGCCGAAGACCACTACGGCGAGATTGCGGACGATTTACATGCACACGGACTGAAGTATTACAGCGAAGCCCTGGAGTATCATCGTCCCTCGCTCGGCGACGATATGGAGATGCGCAGCCATGCTGACGTTCCGATGGGAGCGATGTGGACCTGGGCCGGCCAGCCGGGGCCGGATGTCGATTACATCGCCGATCTGCGCGGTGCGGCCTCCGTGGCGCACATCTACGGCCAGAACCTCGTCGGCGCCGAGTCGATGACCTCGCGCGGGCCGGCCTGGTCGTTCTCGCCGAACGCGCTCAAGAAAGTCGCCGACCTCGAATTCGCGCTGGGCGTCAACCGCATGGAAATTCACGAGTCCACGCACCAGCCGGTGGCCGATCTTGCGCCGGGGCTCACGCTCGGGCCCTACGGCCTCTGGTTCAATCGCAACAACACCTGGGCCGACGAGGCGCGGCCGTGGATCGACTATCTTTCGCGCTGCTCGTGGATGCTCCAGCAAGGCCATTTCGCCGCCGACGTGGCCTACTTTTACGGCGAGGAGGGTCCGCTGACGGCCGTCTTCGGCTGGAAGGCCATGAACGATGCGCCCTCGGGCTACGCCTTCGACTTCGTCAACAGCGACGCGCTGCTCCATGAGCTGAGCGTCAAGGACGGACGGCTCGCCTCGCCCGGCGGCGCCAGCTATCGCATGCTCTATCTTGGCGGGCGCAGCCAGCGCATGACGCTGCCCGTGCTCGTGCAGTTAAGAAATCTGATACGGCAGGGCGCGATCGTGGCCGGCGACCGGCCCACGGACTCGCCGAGCCTTGCCGACGATCCTGCCGCGTGGACCAAAGTTGTGAACGCGCTGTGGGGCCGGAAGCCCGTACCGCGCGGCGTGCGCCGACTCGGCAAAGGGCGGCTCTACAGCGGCTATTCGGCCAGCGAGACGTTGGCCGCGCTCGGCCTTGCGCGCGATTTCAGCTACGCCAAATCCGAGCCGGAAACCGACGTGATGTTCGTGCATCGCAAGCTGGCCGATGGCGAGGTCTACTTTGTGGACAATCGCACGGACCGCGCCGAAACTCTCGACGCCACTTTCCGCGTCGACGGAAAAGCTCCGGAGCTGTGGGATGCGGCGACTGGCGAGACCCATCCGGCCGCGTACGCCATCGCCAACGGCCTCACCACCGTGCCGCTCGAACTCGATCCCTGGGGCGCGGTCTTCGTGGTCTTCCGCAAGCCGGCTGCGCAGCCTTCGCTCGCGCTGCCCGCGCCAAAAACAACCGTCGTCGCCGGCGTGGACGGCGCGCTCAATGCGGACTGGGCCGTGAGCTTCGAGCTCAATCGCGGCGCACCGGAGACGGCCCGCTTCGACCGGCTGACCTCGTGGAGCGAATCGGCCGATCCCGGCGTCAAATACTTCTCCGGCTCGGCCACCTACGCAAAGACCGTCGCGATTCCAGCCAGCGCTTTCGCGCCCGGCGCACAGCTCTGGCTCGACCTCGGCGACGTTGAGAACATCGCCGAAGTCAGCGTGAACGGCAGCTACGAAGGCATCGTCTGGAAGTCGCCCTTCCGCCTCGACGTGACCAAGGCGCTCAAGCCCGGCTCCAACCAGATCGTGATTCAGGTGACAAACCTCTGGGTCAACCGCCTGATCGGCGACCAGCAGCCCTGGGCGCTCAAGAAGTACGCCTTCGCCAGCTTCACGCCTTACCGCGCCGACTCGCCGCTGCTGCCCTCGGGCCTGCTCGGTCCGGTGCGGCTGCTTTCCGTCTCTGCGCCATCCTCGCGCACGGAAATGGCGCATGCCAACGGTCGTTGACACGTGGCCAAACTCCGCCCGGAAACCCTTGCAACATTCCTACTGCCGAGGACCAGCTTGAACCCGGCGCAGAGGCAGCGATATTCTGCACCACCGCCAGCAAGTCAGCCGGAAAGGACAAGGACCTTGTGAAAGCAGGGTTCCAGTCCTGTCCATTTTCTTTGCCGTTGCGGTCTGGCAGCTTTTCCATATCTGCGGCAAAACCTGGAAATGCGGACTAGATCCCCGGCCCGGCTTTTTCCGTTCCTGCGTCGGCAATGCCACGCCACAGTTCCTTGAGGCCGTGCCCGGTCTTGGCTGAGACCGGCAGAATCTCGTCGATCTCGAACGCGCGTTTGAGCGCATGGAGGCTGCGCGTCCGCTCGTTGCCGCTCATGCGGTCGATCTTTGTGGCGACGACGACGAAATCGCGGCCAGCCTCGCGCAGCCAGTCGAGCAACTGGCGGTCGCTGGGCCGCGGCGGCACATTGGCGTCCACCAGGCAGACGCAGAGCGCCAGCCGGTCGCGCTGTTGCAGATACGGTTCGATGAAGGAGGGCCATTCGGCCGAGATCGCTTTGGATATCTTGGCGTAGCCGTAACCGGGCAGGTCGGCGAAGATTTTTTTTCGCGCGCCGCGCTCATCCAGAATCAGAAAAAAATTGATGGCGCGGGTGCGCCCGGGCGTCGAGGAGACGCGCGCGGCCCGTTCGCCAACGAGCGCATTCAGCAGACTCGATTTGCCGACATTCGACCGGCCCAGAAAGGCAATCTCCGGCGCGCCGCCCTTGGGAAACTGCGCCGCCGAAACCGCCGAAAGCAAAAATTGCGCCGTCCATGGCATCGAGCGTGTTTTCCTCCATCGTTGAGCCTGCGAACGCCGCGCACTCGCCGTATCCAGTGTAAGCGTTGCGGAGAGGCGGTGCGGCTCATGCTTCCGCAACGGCCAGCGGCTGCGCGCGATCGGTGCGCAGGGTGGGCACAGCCGCCAGAAGGCTGCGCGTGTAGGCGTGCCGGGGCGCGGTGAGGATCTGCCGGGCGGGACCGGATTCGACGATCGCGCCGGCACGCATTACGGCCACGCGGCTGGCCACCTGGCCCACCACGGCCAGATCGTGCGAGATGAAAAGCATGGCCAGCGCGTGCTCCCGCTGCAACTGCCCGAGCAGCGTGAGAATCTGCGCCTGCACGGTCACGTCGAGGGCCGTCGTTGGCTCGTCGGCGATCAGCAGGCGGGGCCGGTTGACGAGGGCCATCGCGATCAGAATGCGCTGGCGCTGACCGCCAGAAAACTGGTGGGGATAGTCGTCGAAACGCTCGGCCGGTTGCGGCAAAGCGACGGACTCGAATGCGGCGATGGCCTTGCGCCGGACTTCCTTGCGGGTGAGCGAGGGCTGATGGGCGGTGAGGCACTCGGCCACCTGCCGGCCCACGGTCATCACCGGATTCAGCGCCGTCATCGGCTCCTGAAAGACCATGGCGATCGCGCGCCCGCGCAGCCGCCGCAGGGCCGCAGGAGGTTGGCGCAGCAGGTCGATTGCACCATCCGGGCCATGCCAAAGGATTTTTCCCGCGGCGTGCGCAATGGGCGGCAGCAATCCCAGGATGGCCAGCGCCGTGGCGCTCTTGCCCGAACCCGATTCGCCCACCAGTCCCAGCGTCTCGCCCTCGTCGAGGCACAGATCGATGCCGCACACGGCCTCGGCCGCTCGGAAGCGCACCGAAAGGCCGCGAAGATCGAGAAGCAATCCCATCTGCCCATCGTAGCCGATGAAGCATCCTCGTTGCGTTGCAGAAGAATCGCGATCGGCCGTTAACACGAGGATGCAGAATACTCGAATTCATCGTGAGACGCTCAGGCCGGCGCGCGTTTCCTTGGTAAAAAAGGCCCGGCATTTCGCCGGGCCTTGGGGGTGAAGAACGCCCTTCGCGCAAAGGGGCGCTGCACTGCGGGTGCTATTCGGCGGCCATCTCTTCGGCTTCGCCTTCCTGGCGCATCATCTCCAGTTCGCGCTCCTCGGCCTCGCGTTCGGCAGTGACTTCCTGCTGTACGCGGGCCGCGGCCTCTTCCAGTTCCGGCGAGAGCTGGACGCTGCGATAGTATTCCAGGCCCGTGCCGGCCGGGATCAGACGCCCGACGATCACGTTCTCCTTCAGGCCGCGCAGGTTGTCGATGGCGCCGTTGATCGAGGCCTCGGTAAGCACGCGCGTCGTCTCCTGGAAGCTGGCCGCGGAGATAAACGAGTCGGTCGACAGCGAGGCCTTGGTGATGCCCAGCAGCAGCGGACGGCCGATGGCCGGACGGCCTCCGTTCTGGAGCACGCGCTCATTCTCTTCCTTGAAGCGGAAGCGATCGACCTGCTGCTCCAGCAGGAAGTTCGTGTCGCCGATCTCGTCGATGCGCACCCAGCGCAGCATCTGGCGGACAATCACTTCGATGTGCTTGTCGCTGATGGCCACGCCCTGCAGGCGGTAGACCTCCTGAATTTCGTTCACCAGGTAGGCTTGCAGTTCCTTTTCGCCGAGCACGGCGAGAATGTCGTGCGGATTCAGCGGGCCGTCCATCAGAGGATCGCCGGCGCGCAACCGTTCGCCCTCCTGCACGTTGACGTGAATGCCGCGCGGCACCGAGTATTCCTTCTCGTCGCCGTTGTCGGCCGTGATGTAAATCTTGCGTTGGCCCTTCGAGAGTTCGCCGAAGCGGACCACGCCGTCGATCTCGCTGATGATGGCGGTTTCGCGCGGCTTGCGGGCCTCGAAGAGTTCGACCACGCGCGGCAGACCGCCCGTGATGTCCTTGGTGCGCGTCGACTCCTTGGGAATCTTGGCCAGCACGTCGCCGGGACCGACCTCGGCGCCGTCCTCGACCATCAGGTGCGCGCCGCGCGGCAGCAGGTACCGCTTGTTGCCCTTGGCGCCCTTGACGCCGATGGCCGGCTGCCGCTTTTCATCGGGCGAATCGGCGACCACCCAGCGCGAAAGACTGGTGACTTCGTCGACTTCCTCGTTGAGCGTGATGCCTTCCTGCAGATCCTTGAAGAAGACCGTGCCGCCGATTTCCGTAATGATGGCGTACGTATAAGGATCCCACTCGGCGAGGAGCTGGCCCAGCTTCACCGATTCGCCGTCCTTGACGCGAAGACGCGCGCCATAGACAACCTGGTAGCGCTCCTTTTCCCGGCCGCGCTCGTCCACCACCGCAACGGAGCCGGAGCGATTCATGGCCACCCAGGCGCCGTCCCTGCTTTCCACGGTGTTGAGGTTGATGAAGCGCACGAAACCATTGTTCTTGGCGTCGAGGCGCGACTTGTCGCTCACGCGGCTGGCCACGCCGCCCACGTGGAAGGTGCGCATGGTGAGTTGCGTGCCGGGCTCGCCGATGGACTGGGCTGCGATGACGCCGCAGGTCTCGCCCAGTTCAACCAGACGGCCGGAGCCCAGGTTGCGCCCATAGCACAGGGCGCAAACGCCGCGGCGCGACTCGCAGGTGAGCACGGAGCGAATCTTGACGCGCTCCACGCCCGCTCCCTGCACCGCCGAGGCGATCTCCTCGTCGATGAGCTGGTTGACATCGACCACCACGTTGCCGTCGTAGTCCTTGATGCGTTCAAGCGAGACGCGGCCGATGATGCGGTCGCGCAGCGGCTCGATGATTTCGCCGGACTCGACGATCGAACCGACGTAGATGCCTTCCAGGGTTCCGCAGTCGCGCTCGGTGACGATCACGTCCTGCGAGACATCGACCAGACGGCGCGTCAGGTAGCCGGAGTCGGCCGTCTTGAGCGCCGTGTCGGCCAGGCCCTTGCGCGCGCCGTGCGTCGAGATGAAGTACTCGAGCACGGTGAGACCCTCGCGGAAGTTCGACGTGATCGGCGTCTCGATGACCTCGCCCGAGGGCTTGGCCATCAGGCCGCGCATGCCGCTCAACTGGCGAATCTGCTGCTTCGATCCGCGGGCGCCGGAATCGGCCATGACGTAGATCGGGTTCATGGCCCCGTCCTCGTCGGCGCGCTTCATGTTGCCGAACATCTCGTCGGCGACCTTGTCGGTCACGGCCGACCACATCTGGATGACCTTGTTCGAACGCTCGCCGTTGGTGATGGCGCCGTCCATGTACTGCTTCTGCACCTCGATGACCTTGTGGTCGGCTTCAGAGACCACCACGTATTTGCTGGCCGGAATCACCATGTCGTCCAGGCCCACCGAGAGACCGGAGCGCGTGGCGAAACGGAAACCGAGAGCCTTGATGCGATCGAGCATGCCCACCGTCACTTCAAGGCCGAGGGTCTGGTTGCAATAGTTGACAAGCTGGCCGATGCCCTTTTTCTTGAGCAGGCCGTTGATGAACGGCATGCCCGGAGGCAACGCATCGTTCAGGATCACGCGGCCGACGGTCGTCGAAAGATACTGCTTGTTGAAGGCAACCGGCTCGGTATGCGTGATGTCCTGATCGTCGTAGGCCGTGGTCATGTCGAGCACCTGGCCCGAGTAGCGCAGACGGATCGGCGTCAGCGTCTCGACCTCGCCGGCTTCGAGCGCCATCAGCACCTCTTCGACGTTGGCGAAGACGCGGCCCTCGCCCTTGCCGCCCTTTTTGGCCTTGGTCAGGTAGTAGATGCCGAGCACCATGTCCTGCGTGGGCACGGTAATGGGCTGGCCTGAGGCGGGCGAAAGAATGTTGTGCGAGGCCAACATCAACACGCTGGCTTCGATCTGCGCCTCGGGTGAAAGCGGGATATGCACGGCCATCTGATCGCCGTCGAAGTCGGCGTTGAAGGCGGTGCAGACCAGCGGATGAATCTTGATGGCCTTGCCCTCGACCAGCACCGGCTCAAAAGCCTGAATGCCCAGCCGGTGCAGCGTGGGAGCGCGGTTCAGCATCACCGGATGGTCCTTGATGACCTCTTCGAGGATGTCCCAGACCACCGGCTCCTGCATCTCGACCATCTCTTTGGCCTGCTTGATGGTGGTGCACTGGCCGGTCTGCTCCAGACGGTGATAGATGAAGGGCTTGAAGAGTTCGAGGGCCATCTTCTTCGGCAGGCCGCACTGGTGCAGCTTGAGATCGGGTCCGACCACGATCACCGAACGGCCCGAGTAATCGACGCGCTTGCCGAGCAGGTTCTGGCGGAAACGGCCCTGCTTGCCCTTGAGCGTGTCGCTCAGGGACTTGAGCGGGCGGTTGTTGGCTCCGCGCAGCACGCGGCCGCGGCGGCCGTTGTCGAACAGGGCGTCGACGGCCTCCTGCAACATGCGCTTCTCGTTGCGCACGATCACTTCCGGCGCGTGCAGGTCCATCAGCTTCTTCAACCGGTTGTTGCGGTTGATGACGCGGCGATAGAGATCGTTGAGATCGGAGGTGGCGAAGCGGCCGCCATCGAGCGGCACCAGCGGGCGCAGCTCGGGAGGAATCACCGGCAGCACGTCCAGAATCATCCACTGCGGCTTGTTGTCCGACTTGCGGAAGGCCTCGACGACCTTGAGCCGCTTGGCGTACTTGAGCTTCTTCTGCGCCGAGCTTTCGGTCTTCATGCGCTCGCGCAGCTCGACGGCCAGCTCGTCCACGTTGATGCGCTTGAGCAGCTCCTTGATCGCCTCGGCGCCCATCATGGCCTTGAAGCCCGCGGCGCGGAACTGCTGGTCGAGCTCGCGGAAGCGGTTCTCGTCCTTGATGATTTCGCGCTCATGCACCGGCGCGTCGCCGGGATCGACGACGACGTACGACTCGAAGTAGAGAATGGCTTCGAGATCGCGCAGCGAGATGTCGAGCAGATGGCCAATGCGCGAAGGCAGCCCCTTGAAGAACCAGACGTGCGAGCAGGGCGAGGCCAGTTCGATGTGGCCCATGCGCTCGCGGCGCACCTTCGAAACCGTCACCTCCACGCCGCACTTGTCGCAGATCACGCCGCGATGCTTCATGCGCTTGTACTTGCCGCAGAGGCACTCCCAGTCGGTGACCGGGCCGAAGATGCGCGCGCAGAACAGGCCGTCGCGCTCCGGCTTGAAGGTGCGGTAGTTGATGGTCTCCGGCTTGGTGACCTCGCCATGCGACCACGAACGAATCTTTTCCGGCGACGCCAGCATGATGCGAATGGCGTCGAAGTCGGTGATCGGGCTGGTAAGCTCAAACGGATTGGAACGGAACAAGGTGAGCCTCCGGTTTCTAGCTGCCAGCTTCTAGCCGCTAGCTCCTAGCTTTGGGCTTCCCCGGTTTGGGAAGCGGGTTTCTTTTTCCAGTGGAATGTGCCTCCCAAGTTACGATCCGCACATTCCGCAAAACTTCGCATCGCTTCGACTGTCGGCCCGTCTCGATCACGCCAGAGGCTGGCAGCCAGCAGCCAGAAGCTGCTTTCAATCCGCCACGGCCGCCACTTCCGGCGTGGGCGCTTTCTTGATCAGGTCGTCGCGCTTGATCAACTCCACGTCCAGGCAAAGCGCCTGCAACTCGCGAATCAGCACGTTGAACGACTCGGGCACGCCCGGCTCGATGGCCGCCTCGCCCTTGACGATGGCCTCGTAAATCTTGGTGCGGCCGTAGACATCGTCGGACTTGGCAGTGAGCAGCTCCTGCAAAATGTAGGCCGCGCCATAGGCTTCCAGGGCCCAGACCTCCATCTCGCCGAAGCGCTGGCCGCCGAACTGCGCCTTGCCGCCCAGCGGCTGCTGGGTGATGAGCGAGTACGGCCCGATCGAGCGCGCGTGAATCTTGTCATCGACCAGGTGCGAGAGCTTGAGCATGTAGATGTAGCCCACGGTGACCGGCTGCTCGAAGGCCTCGCCCGTCATGCCGTCGAAGAGCTTCGTCTTGCCCGACTCCGGCAGTCCGGCCGCCTTGAGAAGCGCCTTGATCTCCTCTTCGCGCGCGCCGTCGAAGACCGCCGTGCCGAACCAGATGCCCTTGCCCATGCCGCGCGCCACGCGCACGAGCATCTCGTCGTCCAGCTCCTCAAGCTGCCGCAGCGCGGCCGTGCCGGCAAACTCCTTGCGCATCTGCTCGCGCGCATAATTCGCGTCGCTGTTGGCGGCCACCAGCGCGGCGACCTTCTTGCCGAGACCGCTGGCGGCCCAGCCCAGGTGCGTTTCCAGAATCTGGCCCACATTCATACGCGAAGGCACGCCGAGCGGGTTCAGCACAATCTCGACCGGCGTTCCATCGGGCAGATACGGCATGTCTTCCTCGGGAAGAATGCGCGAGATCACGCCCTTGTTGCCGTGGCGGCCGGCCATCTTGTCGCCCACCGAGAGCTTGCGCTTCATGGCCACGTAGACCTTCACCAGCTTGATGACGCCCGGCGGCAGCTCGTCGCCCTTCTGCAGCTTGGCCACCTTCTCGTTGGTGATCTTGCGCAGCACCTCGATCTGGCGCGAGGTCATCTCCTCGATCTCGTCGATCTGCTCGTTCACCCGCGGATCCTTGTCGGCGTAGCGAATGCGCTTGAGGTTCTTCGTCGAGATGCGCTCGATGGTGTCGCGGTCGAGCATCGCGCCCTTGGTCAAAAGGCGCTTGTTCGTACGTTCATCGTGCAGGTCGGCCAGCACTTCCTTGCCGCCCAGAATTCCCTCCAGGCGCTTCAGCCGCTCGTCGGTCAGAATGCGAATCTCGTCGCCCAGGTTCTTTTCGAGCTTGGCGATGTACTCGGCCTCGATCTGCTTGGCGCGCTCATCCTTTTCCTGGCCCTTGCGCGAGAAGATGCGCACGTCGACGACCGTGCCCTCGATGCCCGGCGGGCAGGTGAGTGAGGCGTCGCGCACATCGCCGGCCTTTTCGCCGAAGATGGCGCGCAGCAGTTTTTCCTCGGGCGTCAACTGCGTCTCGCCCTTGGGCGTGACCTTGCCGACCAGAATGTCGCCGTGGCCGATCTTGGCGCCGATGCGCACGATGCCGCTCTCGTCCAGGTCGCGCAGGGCGTGTTCGCTGACGTTCGGAATATCGCGCGTGATCTCCTCGGGGCCGAGCTTGGTGTCGCGGGCCTCGATCTCGAACTCCTCGATATGCACCGAGGTGTAATAGTCCTCGCGCACCAGCTTCTCGCTGATCAGGATCGCGTCCTCGAAGTTGTAGCCGCGCCAGGGCATGAAGGCCACCAGCACATTGCGGCCGAGCGCCAGCTCGCCCTCTTCCGTGCAGGGACCGTCGGCGATCACCTGGCCCTTGACCACCCGCTCGCCCTGGCGGACCACCGGCTTCTGGTTGATGCAGGTGTTCTGATTCGAGCGCTTGAACTTGATGAGCTGATAGATGTCGCTGCCCACCTCGCGCGAGAGCTGCGTCGGGTGATGTTCGCCTTCGACGCGCACGATGATGCGCTCGGAGTCGACCGAATCGACGATGCCGTTGCGCTTGGCCAGAATCACGGCTCCGGAGTCGCGCGCGGTGACGCCCTCCATGCCCGTGCCCACCAGCGGCGCCTCGGCCACCAGCAGCGGCACCGACTGGCGCTGCATGTTGGCGC
>JAJYFB010000014.1:26740-30880 GCA_021785495.1 Acidobacteriota bacterium
CCACCGAAACAAGCTGCTTCGGCGAAACGTCGATGTAATCGACCTCGGCGCGGTTGACGAGAACAAAATTGCCCTGCCGGCGCGCGTTCACCAGGTCTTCGGTGATCTGGCCATTGTCGTCGAACTCAATGTTGGCCTGCGCGATCGTGTGGCGATCCTCTTCCCAGGCGGAAAGGTAAAAGCTGAAGGGAATCCAGTCGATGACGCGCTTGCCAGCCTTCTTCAGCTCGGCGTTGCGGCGCAAAGCCTCGTCCTTTTCGATGTGGTCGCCCACGCGCAGGCCGCTTTCGCCGGCGTTGACGATCTCCACGTAATCGAGAATCTTGGCGTCCTTCACCTTGCGGTAGGGCGACTCGATGAAGCCGTACTCGTTGATGCGCGCAAAGCAGGAGAGCGAGCTGATGAGGCCGATGTTCGGACCTTCCGGCGTCTCGATCGGGCAGATGCGGCCGTAGTGCGTCGTGTGCACGTCGCGCACTTCGAAGCCGGCGCGCTCGCGCGAAAGTCCGCCCGGCCCAAGGGCCGAAAGACGGCGCTTGTGCGTAATCTCCGAGAGCGGATTGGTCTGATCCATGAACTGCGAGAGCTGCGAACTGCCGAAGAACTCGCGAATGGCGGCCATCACGGGCTTGGCGTTGATCAGGTCGTGCGGCATGGCCGTATTCAGTTCCTGATAGACGCTCATCTTCTCTTTGATGGCGCGCTCCATGCGCACCAGGCCGATGCGGAACTGGTTCTCCATCAGCTCGCCGACGGCGCGCACGCGGCGATTGCCGAGGTGATCGATGTCATCGACCACGCCGATATTCTTGCGCAGCTTGAACAGGTAGCGGATGGTCGCGTAAAAATCATCGGGCGTCAGCGTGCGATGGTCGAGCGAAGTCGCGTCCTGATTCTCGTAGAGCTTGATGTTGAATTTCAGACGGCCCACACGCGAAAAGTCATACTTGCGCGGATCGAAGAACATGCCCTCGAACAGCGCCGTGGCCGTATCGAGCGTCGGCGGATCGCCCGGACGCAGCTTGCGGTAGATCTCGATGAGCGCCTCTTCGGGCTTGCGCATGGTGTCGCGCTTGAGCGTGTTCGAGAGGATGTTGCCCACGTCGTCGCGATCCGGGAAGAAGACCTCGAAGCTCGTGACGCCGGCGGCGGCGATCTTCTGCAGCCGGTCGGCCGTCAGCTCCACGTTGGCCTCGACCAGCACTTCGCCAGTTTCGGTGTCGATCACGTCGCCCGCGATCATGGCGCCGTCCAGTTCGGCCGACTCGACCTCGACCCGTGCGATCCCCGCCGCGCGCAGCGCCTTGAGCGCGTGCGCGGTGATCTTGCGGCCCGAGTGGGCGATCTCGTCCTTGCCATGCAGAATGGCGTGCGCAGGCTTGGCGCCCATCAGATGCGTGCCCTTCGCGACATCCTGCTGCACCTCCCACTCCAGCTTGCCGTCGTTCAGATGAATCCGGTCAACGGTGTAGAAGGTCTTGAGAATCGCCTCGTCCGAGTGCAGACCCAGAGCGCGCAGGAAGATGCTGCCGAGGAATTTGCGCTTGCGGTCGATGCGCACGTAGAGGATATTCTTCTGGTCGTACTCGAACTCGACCCACGAACCGCGATAGGGAATGATCTTGCCGAGAAAATAGGTGCGGTTATTGGCGGTCTCGAAGAAAACGCCCGGCGAGCGGTGCAACTGCGAGACGATCACGCGCTCGGTCCCGTTGACAATAAAGGTGCCATTCGGCGTCATCAGCGGAATGTCGCCGAAGAAGACCTCCTGCTCCTTGATGTCGCGGACCGTCTTGTTGCCGGTCTCGGCGTCCTTGTCGTAGACGGTCAGGCGCACGGTCACCTTGAGCGGCGCCGAAAAGGTCATGCCGCGCTCCTCGCACTCCTGCTGGTCGTACTTCAGTTGCAGGCTCACCGGGTCGCCGCACTTGTTGCAGAAGTCGGGGGTGTTCTTGTTGTAGGCGCCGCACTTCTGGCAGAGCACGTCGCCGGGCAGGAAGGGATTGGTGATGACCATGGCCCCGCAATGCGCGCAGGCCGTGCGCAGGTGGTGCAGCCCCTTCAGGTGGCCGCACTTGCACTCCCAGTTGCCGATCGAGTAGTCCACGAAGTCCAGCTGCGAGATGCCGCGGAAGTCGGTGATCGGGAAGACCGAGACAAAAACCGACTGGAGCCCCGAATCGTCGCGCTCGTTCGGCAGCTTGTCCATCTGCAGAAACCGCTCGTAGGAGCGCCGCTGCACTTCGATCAGGTTGGGAATCCGGGTTGCCGTGGGAATCTTGGAAAAATCGAGCCGGCTGCGAATGGCGCGCTTCTCGTTCGACATGGTAGCTCCTGAGTCTCGTCGTCTCGGCGCGCGTCCGAATCTCCGGGTCGCGCCGCGCCAGCGCCCGAGTCTCGGCGCCGGCAAAATTCATGAAAGATCGATCCAGCGAGAGGAACACGAGAGGCCGGTTCCGCTCTACACCGCAGGTGGCCGGGCCGAAGCCCGGCTTCCCCAGCAAAACCCGGTCAGGCAGGTTTGCGTAAAACTCCGGTCAATCTTTGCGACAGGCGCTGCGCCAGATCTTGCGTGCGGCCTCCGGGTGCGCTAGACTGCGCTCAAATGGAAGCTGCGAACTCGGCTGCGACACCCGAAAAGCCGGAGCCGAGCCAGCCCGGAAAGCAACCTGTTGCACCACACAAGGGGCAACTGACCGCTTGCAGGGCCACAGGAAGACACGAAAAGCCCGTAAGGACACAATGCCTCACGAGCGCGGCTCGATGCCAGTGCTCCCAGTCGATTTTTCTTCCATTGCCCTCGCCGATCGCAAATCCGCTTCCGCCGCGAATCAACCGCTACTCAAACCGGGCCACAGCCGCCAGCCTGACCGCAAGGCGAACCGTCACCCGTAAAACCAAACACCCGATAGAAGCGCCCGCAAAGTCCCTTCCCGCCAACGCCTCCAGGGACCAGACCGCAGGCATCTACACCCCTTGCCGGCAACTCAACCCCCAACGGCATCCAGCCGAAAAAGGGCGCAGGAACGCACAGCTTTCATGGTAGCGCGTTCCTGCATCCCTTGCAAGCTCAGGGCCGTTTTACTTGATCTCAACAGTGGCCACGCCGTCAAACTTCTTCTTGATGGCCTCGGCCTCTTCCTTGGTCGCGTTCTCCTTGAGCGGCTTGGGAGCACCATCGACCAGGTCCTTGGCTTCCTTCAGGCCGAGCGAGGTCACTTCGCGCACCGCCTTGATGGTGTTGATCTTGTTGGCGCCGGCATCCTTCAGAATGACCTGAAACTCAGTCTTTTCCTCGGCCGCCGGAGCCGCCGCGCCCGCGCCCGCACCGGCCACAACCACCGGAGCCGCAGCCGCGGCCGAAACGCCCAAACGCTCTTCCAGCTTCTTCACCAGAGCCGCCGCTTCCAGCAGGCTCAGGCTGACAATTTGCTCTTCCAACTGCGCGATATCCGCCATGATGTTGTCTCCCATCCGAATCGTTAAAATTTGTTTGTCCGGGCCGTAACGCCCATCCAAAAGGCCGCTCCACGCAGTGGTTTCCGATGCGCCAGACCCGCGCCCCATCCACGCAAACCAGCTCTTAGCTTCCAGCTACCAGCTTCCAGTCCTCCCCCAGCTATTCGCCCATGCCTGCACACGAAAAGCCAGGAGCCGGAAGCCGCGGCCAACTTCAGGCCGCCGCGAACTTTTCTTTTTCCACGCCCTGGTTGAGCACCACGGCCAGGTCGCGCCCGGTGGCGTTGATCACCGTCGCCAGCCGCTGCGCCGGAGCGTTGATCAGGAAGAGCAGCTTCGAGAAGATCTCCTCCTTGCCCGGCATCGTCGCCAGAGCCTTCACGTCGTCGGCCGTCAGCAGCTTGCCATCGACGATACCCAGCTTGAACTGAAACTCGGCCTGATTCTCGCCGGCCCACTTGGCGAAAACCTTCGCCAGAGCCACCGGATCGCCGGCCGTAAAGGCCACCGAGTTCACGCCCTTCAGCCCCTTGAGCGCTTCCTCGACCTGCGTGCCCGAACCCGAAATCGCCGCCAGCTTGTTCTTGACCACGCGATAACGGCCGCCGGCCTCGCGAATCACCTTGCGCAGCTCGTAGTCCTTGGCCACCGTCAACTTGCTGAAAGTGCCAATAATTGCGG
>JAJYFB010000015.1 GCA_021785495.1 Acidobacteriota bacterium
CGGCCCAATTGCTCCCAAGACGAGGGCAGCAAGCCCACGAGAACTCGCCAATTCTCAAGTTCAGCCATGCAAATAGAATAGTAAGCTTCATTTCAATCGTCAATCGTTATCTTAGCGCTCATGGGTGTGCCACCCGCCGGCCTGTGGAACGGAAGTCGACAAGTGGGGACGGGAACTACCTCGCGCCAAGGACCGCCGCAAATAACGGACAGCAGAAGTCTCCTGGACGCCAGCAGAAGTTTTCAGAGTGCTACCATAACGCCTTGACTGCTATAACGCCAGGCGGTCCCCTCTGTGCCAGTAATGGTGAGACAGGTGCTCCCTCAACAAGTACTGTAGGACGGAGAAGGAAATCTCATCTTGGCTGGTCCATTGGTTCTGCATGTTAAAGGTTCTTCCTCCGCTGCGTTGGCGGCTTCGGAGCGTAGATGCGCAGAAGCACAAGGCGAACCCGACGGACGATGAGCAAAAGATTCGTCTTCTGGTCATGGAGTTTGGCGAGCGGGCGGCGTCTTCGCTGACGCAGCAGGAGCTAGAAGCCTTTCTCGAATCGCGGAAGACGAGCCCGGCGACGCCCATCTGTCGCCGGGGCATCTTCAGAACGCTGTCGAGCTGTTGAGCGCGAAAACCGGCACAAAACAGCCACCGGGGCACCATGCAAGAGCAACAGCCACCAGAACAGCCACCAGACTAAAAAAGGCCACCCGAAAGGGCGACCTTTGACCTCTTTAGTTCTGCCTGTAACTCTTTCATTTTGCTTTATTTATATGGCGGAGAGGGAGGGATTCGAACCCCCGATAGCCTTACGACTATGCCTGATTTCGAGTCAGGTGCATTCAACCGGGCTCTGCCACCTCTCCGAGTTATCTTTACTTTGTCTTCAACGATATTTGGTTTGGTCCTGTTTGTGTTCTTCTACCGGAAACATTCTGGTGTCCGTTTTGCCTACGGAACGAACCAGCCGGTCCACGGCCGAAGCCCGTCGGCGGGGGTGTGATGTGCGTACCGCGTGACCCACTGAAGCATCCAGCGCCCAAGCATCTCTGCTGCCGTACGCAAGATCGACCCCTGCCATTCCCAGTCTACTGGCAAAGGTGTGAGAGTTGCAACGCATTCGGCCGTCGCGCCTTACGAATTCTCCGAGTGGACTGCTCACGGAAAGTTGCTCTTGCTGGCCTTCCTGCCAGACCTCAGAGACGGGTTTTTCAACCCGGTCAACCTTCTGAACTCCACGCGGCAGTTGCTGGGCTGTCTGGCGGGCGACGATGGTTGCGTCCGGCTGTGCGGGAGGGAGGCAAGCCGCAAAGCTCGTCGCTGCTGCGCACCGTCTATCGCAGGTCACGGTGGGCCACGATGCAATCCTTGATGCGGTCGTAGACGCTGTCTGGGAGCACGCCGCGATCAAGGAGGTTGCGCCTGGTGCGATAGGGACGAAAGCGGACGATGCGCCCGGCCCAGACCGGCGTCATGCCGGGAATTTTGAGGAGTTCTGCCTGGGTGGCGTGATTGATGTCGATGCGCTTTCCGGTAGGCAGCTCACCATGCGTTGCCGCTGTTGTGGCAGCCGCCGCCTGCGCGGAGGCCGATGCAGAGACGCACGGCAGGAGGGGCAGCGGCGCGAGCGCCAGGACTGCGCCAAGAAGTGTGCAGTGGCGAACAGAGAGCACGGAGCCATTCTCCGCTTCTGCGTCAGCAAGCGCAAGGAAGACTGGAAGCAGGCGGCCGTCCGGGAGGGCCCAGGTCAGGCATCTTCTCCCCCGGCGGCTCGTATGGCGTCGGCGATGCAGGCCGCCTCGACGGCAGGGCGCACGTCGTGGACGCGCACGATGGACGCGCCATGGAGAATGGCGGCTGTCATGGCCGCGAGACTCGCGTTCGCGCGCGCGCCGACGGGCGCATCGCCGCCGCCAAAGAGTGGGGCCAGTGTACGGCCCAGGCAGGATTTGCGGCTCAGGCCGGCCAGCAGCGGACGGCCCAGCGCCAGCAGTGTGCGCTGCCGGGCCAGCAACGCATAATTTTCGTCGAAGCCTTTGCCAAAGCCGTAGCCCGGATCGAGAATCAGGCGGTCGGGCGCGATGCCGGCCGCCTGCGCCGCGTCCAGGCTTGCGGCCAGGCCGTCGCGCACCGTGGCCAACAGCGCATCAACCGCAAGCCGCGGCTGCGTGCGCCACTCCTCGGGCCGGCCGCGCGTGTGCGCGACGACTACGCCTACGCCAGCCGCGGCGCAAACCTCGGCCAGGGCGGCGTCCCAGGCAAATCCGCTCACGTCGTTGACGATCTCGACGCCAGCCGCAATAGCCGCTTGCGCCGTGGCGGCTTTGTAGGTATCCACAGAGAGCACTGCGCCAGGCAATGCCTTCAAAACGCCCTCGATGACCGGCAAAAGCCGCGCCTGCTCCTCGACGGTATCGACCAGCGGACCGGCTCCGCCAGCTTGCGAGCCCGGCCGCGTGCTCTCGGCGCCCAGATCGAGAATGTCGGCGCCCTCTTCGGCCAGGCGGACAGCATGAGCAACGGCCTTGTCCAGCGGCAGAAAAGAACCTCCGTCGGAGAACGAGTCGGGGGTAATGTTCACGACGCCCATCAGGAGGGTGCGACGGCCCAGTTCGAGGGAGCGAGTCCGCAGCCGCCACGGCACGATGGTTTGCACGATTCTCCCCTTTCGATGGACCGCAACGGCAAAGGCGCGGAAGCGCAGAAAGGCCAGCGGAATTCGCCGTAGCTGCTCTTCGTCGAGGAAAATGGCGGCACACGCGGCGGCGCGCATTTCCGGATGCGGAGCCGGACGTGTCCATGCCGCGCATCCTGAACCGGCGTTCCCCCTGCGGGAACGATCTTCCGGACGTGAAAGCAGCCGTGCGCGCGATGCCGGCCGCCGTTTTACCGCCGGCCGGGACCGCGCGGTTTCATGGGCTGGCTGACCGGCAGATCGGTCTTGCCCTCGGGAAAGATCACGAGGAAACGGTTGGAGCCTTCGCCGACGCTGGCCGTCTCGATACCCGCCAGAGCGCGGCAGGCCATGTGGACCATGCGCCGCTCGCGGCTGTTCATGGGCGGAAAACTGTAGGGAACGCCCGTCTGGCGGACCTTCTCAGCGGCGGCCGTCGCGACCAAGTGCAGTTCCTGGGCCCGCAGAGCCTTGAAGTTGCCGGCGTCGAAGCTGACCAGATGGTGTTCGAAGTGATCGAGGCGCAGAATCTGCGCGGCCAGGGTCTCAAGCGCCCGCAGCAGCTCGCCGTTGTGCTGAATGACGAGGGGCACGTCGGAACCGGCCAGTTCCACATTCAGCGCCGCGCCCGGCTGACCATCCTCGCCAGAGCGCGTGGCCTCGCCGGCGGCGATGCGGTACTTCAGCCGCAATCCACCCAGCTTGTTGAGGGAGTTCAAAAATCCGGCGATCTTTTGCGCAGCGACTTGCAGGTCTTGAATCGGCATGACTCTCAAGTATCGCAGAGCGAGGGTGGAATGCGGAATAGGGACGCGCGAAAGAAAATTGCGCAGGAGAATAGCCGAGCAACTTATCGGCGCAGAAAAATGACCTGGTCTGTCCAGTCCCAGGCTGCCGTTTCGCGGACGAGCGCGGCCAGAGCCCGGACTTGACCGCCGATCTCTGCTGGCGGAAGGGTCTTTTCGTCGATAAAGACCACTCCGCCGTGACGCTGGCCCGCCTCGGCCCAGATTTTGAGAAGCGGCGGAATCGTGCGGCGGTCGTAGGTGACCAGAGTCCGCCGCTGCCCGGCCGCATGGCGCAGGATGCGGGCATCGTCCTCGCCGAGAAATTCGCCGCCCTCCCACTCCGCCATCGCGCAGGCGTCGATCGGCGCGCGCCGCCGCAGCAGCCCCGCGGCTACGGCTGGCGAGATATGTTCGTCGAGCAGCAGTTTGAGCACTTCAAGATTTCCGGGAACGGCGGGGAACAAACTCCCCGGCCTGAGGCAGCATTCGTTGCAGCGACTTCAGGTCAACGGCATCGTTCTCAGCCAAGGCTTCTGCGATTTCTGCGGCAAACGCCTCGGCGTAATGATCGGCCGCGCGCACCTTGGCTTCGGGCCAGCCCAGATGTCGGGCCACGGCCGCCGTATCGCGCTTGTAGTCGCGCAACAACAGCGCAACTTCCCAGACCGCCAGAGAACTGCCTTGCAGGTACGCCTGGCGGCCCAGCGAGGAATCGCGGAAATCGACGAAGGCGAATTCCGCGCGACGCAGTCCCTCTTCGACAAGGCGTGCGCTGGCGTCGCTAGCCGTCCATCCATGCCGTCTGGCCATGCGCCTCAATTGCCGCCCGCTCTCCGCGGGAAGACGCATGCTGACGACGATGGACTGAGGCAATCCCATGGCGATGCTTACAGTGTAACTATTGTAGAGATTTCCGTAAACCTGCGGATGATGAGCCGCGGCAACCATCGCCGCCCGGTACGCCGGGCGGCGATGGTTGCCAACAAAGGCTGAAGTTACTCGGTCCCGGCTTCCGCGGCGATCGGTTCGGCGGCGTCCTGGGACGGCGCAGCGGCTTCTTCCACGGTGGCTTCGGCCAGAACCTTCACGGTCAGGTGCGCGGTCACTTCGCGGTGCAGCTTGATGGCTACCTTGAAGTCGCCCAGACTCTTGATGGCGTCCCCCAACTGCATCTTGCGGCGATCGATCTCGAAGCCCTGCGCGGCCAGCTCGTGCGCGATGTCGGCCGAGGTGACCGAGCCAAAGAGATGGCCGTGTTCGCCGGCCTTGCGGGTAAAGCTCAACACGACGGGCTCGAGCTTGGCCAGCAGCACTTCAGCCTGCGCTTTCTCTGTCGCGGAGCGGCGAGCGGCCGAGGCCTTCATCTGCTCGATGACAGCCTTGTTGGCCGCGGTGGCCTGAATGGCCAGCTTGCGCGGCAGCAGATAATTGCGCGCGTAACCGTCGGCGACTTTCACCACTTCGCCGCGAAAGCCGAGGTCGGCTACATCTTCCTTCAGAATGATTTCCATGGAAAATTCTCCAAATCTCAATTTCGTCGACCGGAGTCACACCCCCGGAGGAGTCTGTCCATCGACGCTTCGGCGTGTCAACCACACGGTCGAGTCGAAGTTAGTACCTGGTGGCAAACGGCAGCAGGGCAATGTTGCGCGCCTGCTTGATGGCGCGGGTCAGGCGGCGCTGGTGCGTGGTGCACACGCCGGTCAACCGCCGCGGCATGATCTTGCCGCGTTCGGCCACGAACTGCTGCAAGAGCTTGACGTCGCGATAGGAAACCGCGTCAATTTTGTCGGTGCAGAACTTGCACACCTTCTTGCGGCGGAAAAATTTGCCGCGTCCTCCGGGACCGCCCGAGGGACGGCCTGTGCGCGGGGCGGGACTCGGCGCGGCCGGGGCCGGCGTCGTGGCGGGCGCATCCGCAGCGGCGGGCGCCTTGGCTTGGATCTCTTCTGGCATGGTGTTTCCTCTTTACTCTCGTTGTTAATCGAACTTGGGAACTGCGGAACTACGCATGAAAACCGTTCCGCGGCGAGAAACCTTTCCAGTTCCTTCCTCGCTGGTCCCTGTTTACGCTGTGGCCTGCGCCGGCTCGGCCGTGGCTGTGGCTGTGGCGACAGGAGCAGGTTCGGCGTTGGCCTTGCGGCGTACGCCGCGCTTGGCCTTCATCTTGGCGATGCGCTTGTCCTCTTCGTCCGTGCGCACGGTGATGAACTTGATCACCTGCTCGGTGACGCGGAGGCGGCGTTCCAGCTCCAGCACCACGGGACCAGAGGCCTCGACGGTGAGAAGAACGTAATTGCCGTCGGCAAACTTGCGCACCGTGTAGGCGAGCTTGCGACGCCCCAGCTTCTCGGCCGACTTCACCACGCCGCCACCGTTCTTCACGGTCGTGCTCAAGCTGTCGATCAGCTTGTCCGCTTCTTCGTCCTCCACATCGGGACGGACGATAAACATCACTTCATACAAACGCGACATTCGTTTTCCTTTTCCGCGGAGACGGCCCGTCTCCGCATTCAGCTCTCAGCAAACAGTTCGTAGTTCGTAAATTGAAGTCCTTAGTCCTTAGTCCCTAGTCCCTGTTCTCTGTCCTTCCGGTTGAATTCGTTCATCGCGGCCGCCGGCCCTTGTTCGAGGATGCGCCGCGCGGCTGCCGCCACCCGGTCCAGCACCTCGTCCAGAACCGCCAGATCCGCTTTGCGCAACGGCGCAAGAAGATAATCCTTGCCCGGCCGCTTCGCGCCGCGCGCCGCGATCGCTTCGGGCGGCAAATCCGGCCCGACGCCGATCCGCAAGCGCAACCACTCCTGCGTTCCCAGAGCGGTCGTCACGCTGCGGGCTCCGTTGTGCCCCGCCGGCGTTCCCCGCTCCTTGATCTTGAAGGAGCCCAGCGCCAAATCCAGCTCGTCGTAGATCACGAGCAGATCCTGCACCGGGTCAGCTTCAAACTCCTCGACCAGAGCAGCCACGGCGGCTCCGCTCAGGTTCATGTACGTCTCCGGCTTGGCCAGGACCACCGTGCGGCCGGCGATTCCGCACGTCGCCGTGGCTGCCCGGCAGCGCCGGTTCTGCACCGCCACGCCTTCTTGCCGGGCGATGCGGTCGATGGCCATGAAGCCCGCATTGTGCGGAGTCCACTCGTACTCGAGACCGGGGTTGCCGAGACCCACGATCAGGAAGGGACCGCGCCGGCCAGAAGCGCCGGAGCGGTTTTCGAGCGGCGTGGCCCCATCCAGACGGCCGGTCTCGCGCCCATCCGTCAAGGTCTACTTCTTTGCCGGAGCCGCTTCGGCCTCGGTCTTGCCCTTCTTGGCCACCTCCGGCTCGGCCGGCGCTGCTGCCGCGCCCTCGACCGGCGTCGGCGCCGCTTCTTCGCGGATCTGCACCACGTGCGCCACGGTCGCGTCCCCTGAAGTGATGAACTTGATCTTGTCGCTGTGCGGCAGTGCATCCACACGCACCACATCGTGCAGAGCCAGACCGCTTACATCCACGTCGATATGGCTGGGGATGTCGGCCGGCAGGCACTCGATCTCCACCTCGCGCAGCACCTGATCGAGGATGCCGCCCTCCAGCTTGACGCCCGCCGGCACGCCCAGCAGCTTGACGCGCACATGCACGCGCAGCAGCCGGTCGAGCGCGATGCGCTTCAGGTCGATGTGGATCAGCTGATCCTTGATCGGCTCACGCTGCCAGTCGACAATCATGGCCTTGGCCGCAGGCTGGCCGCCAATCTCCAGATCGAAGATCGTATTATGACCGCTCTCCGAGTAGAGAATCTTCGTAATCTGCTTGGGATCCACTTCCACGGCGGCCGGATCGTGGCCGGGGCCGTAGAGCACGGCCGGAATCTTGCCCGCGGCGCGAACGCGGCGCGCGGCATTCTTGTTGAACTTGCCCTTGCGGGGCGTGGCTACGACAACTTCAGGCATCTCTCGTCTTCTCGTTTCTTCGTAAGATCGGGCACGGAAACCCCGTTCACAGCCCATTTCTCGATCCTGCGGCTGCAACCTGGGTTGGTCCGCTCCCTTTGGAAAAACAGTTTTCAGTTGTCAGTTGTCAGTGATCAGGAAAAGCGATGGTCACTCGGCAACACAAACACTGGCGACTGTTTGAATCGTTCTTGAGTTTGATCAGTCAAGGCCTCTTACTGACAACTGACAACTGATCTCTGACAACTGGTCTAACTGAACAACGTACTTACACTCGTCTCCATGTGAATGTTGGCGATGGCCGCGCCCAGCAGGCCGGCGATGGAAAGCACTTTGATTTTTTCCAGCTTCTGGCCCGCCTCGCGCAGCGGAATCGTGTCCGTGACGACGACCTGCTCCAGCCGCGATGCGGCGATGCGATCGATGGCCGGTCCAGAGAGCACGGCGTGGCTGGCGCAGGCGTACACTGAAGCCGCGCCGTTGGCGTACAGCGCGTCCACGGTTTTGACCAGCGTTCCGGCCGTGTCGATCATGTCGTCGATGATGAGACAGGTCCGCCCCTCGACATCGCCCACCACGTGCATCACTTCGGCCACGTTGATGTCCGTGCGGCGCTTGTCCACAATGGCCAGCGGCGCTTCCATCTTCTGCGCAAAGAAGCGCGCCCGCTCGACGCCGCCCGCATCGGGCGAAACCACGGTCAGGTTCGGCAGATTCAGCTCGCGGAAGTAGCTGACGAGCACCGGGCTGGCAAAGAGATGATCGACGGGAATATCGAAGAAGCCTTGAATCTGCGCGGCGTGCAGATCGACAAACAGGGCGCGGTTGGCGCCGGCCGTGGTCAGCAGGTCGGCGATCAGCTTGGCGCTGATCGGCACGCGCGGACGGTCCTTGCGATCCTGCCGGGCGTAGCCGTAGTACGGAACCACGGCCGTGATCCGCGAGGCCGAGGCCCGCTTGAGGGCGTCGATCATGATCAGCAGCTCGACCAGATGCTGATCGACCGGATAGCACGTCGGCTGAACGACGAAAACATCCACGCCGCGCACGTTTTCCAGCAGCTTGAAGTAGACCTCGCCGTCGGCGAAACGCTGCAGCGTGGTCTGCCCGAGCGTGACGCCGATGTGCCGCGCCACCTCCTCAGCCAGCCGGGGATTCGCCGTCCCGCAGAAGAGCTTGAAGCGCTTGTCCTCGCTGAGCTTGGGAGCCTTCTTGCGCTCCGGCGATGGAGACGTGCGGGCGTCTTTCGCCTTGGGCGTCTCGTCGACGCCGCCTTTGCCGCCCTCAGACCTTTCCAGGCTCGTTTTGTCCAAGGCCGGCTGGCCGGGAGTTGTCTCTACCATCTCCATTACCGCTGCCGTTTCCGTTTCCATCCGAAGCACCTCCACGCTGGTTGGCGATGGCTGCGTCTCTTCTGCCAGCTTCCAGTTCCTGGCCGCCGGCTTTCAGCTCGTTTCGCGCCCGGCATGAAATGCCGCTTTCCGCACAATCAAGCTGAAAGCTCGTAGCGAGCCGCTCGAAGCTGTTTTTCTGGCTGGGCGACCTGGATTCGAACCAGGATAAATGCCTCCAAAGGGCATTGTCCTACCATTGAACGATCGCCCAGCAAACCTGCCTTCATCCGCCGCTCGCGAGTCTCGCCTGACGAGAGGACGACTGTCAAGAAGCAGCTACTAGCTACTAGCTTCCAGCTTCTTGACGCCGGCGCAGAGAAAACCTGCACGCGCAAGCATGAAGCGGAACGCCTGTCGTTGAAGACTAAGAACCGCCCTTCACAATCATCTCGTCCCAGTACGCCTGGCGTGGCAGCGTTCGCGTTACGACAACGCTGCGCACATCGAGCGCAGGAGACACCCTTTCAATCCGGCCCCGGGCCGCTTCCGCATCTCCGCGGGTTCGATACAGCCCGAAGAGCGCCGAACCGGAGCCCGACAGCGCAGCGTAAAGCGCAGCCTCCGGATGGTCCGGGGCCGCAAGAAGGCGCTTGATCTCGGCAAGGGAAGGATGCTGAGGAAAGACGACTTGCTCGAAGTCGTCTTCGATCCAGCTCGTGATCCCGGTGCGGACAAGCCCTGAACCGCTCAACGACGCGTGCATCGTGCTGCGGGGTTCGGCCCGGTCTTCTCCCACGGAGAAGACACCGGAGAAGCCGCTTTGCGCCACCGGCCCGGATTGCTCCGGGAAAGCTGCTGCGTAGGCACGGCTCAACTCTTTTAGTCTAGCGGCACTTGCCTCCGGGGTCAAACCCTGGGCAGCGCACAGCCGGTCCCAATCGCGAAAGGCCTGTGGCGTAGAAACGCCCACCGCCGGTTCGACGACAACGCACCAGGTGGGCTCAAAGTCTGGCAGCGACTCGACCTGCTGGCCGCGATCCCGGCCCTGAACCAGTCCGCCCACGAGAAACAGCGGGACATCCGAGCCCACCCGGGCGGCAAGCGCCATTCTTTGGGCCGTCCACGCGCGGCATCTTTCAGCGCTTTTTTCGTCTCCTGCCGTGAGGCCCAGCGCTTCCAGTTCCTTTTCCAACCCCACCAGCGCCGCCACCGCGTTGCCCGATCCGGCCCCCAGCCCCCCCTGCACCGGAAGGCGCTTTTCGATATGAATCGACACCTCCGCATGGAGCCGAAGCTCTTCAAGCGCCATAGCAATCATTTTGTGCGCGGTATTACGCCCGTCGGTGGGCACGCGCGGATCGTTCGCGCTCAGGCGCAGAACGGTCTCGCTCGATCTGGTCGCGCTAACAGTCACGATGTCATGCACTTCCAGCGTTTGGTAGGCGGTGAGAAGCGCGTGAAATCCATCCGGGCGCGGAGCGCCGAGATACAGCCCCAGATTGATCTTGGCGTGCGAGCGAACCACGGTCGGCATACGGATCATTGTAGAGCGAACCTGGCCCTGCGGCCTGCTTGCGCAAAGCGTGCGATCCTCTTTGCGCTCGACGCAAGCCGGCTGAAAGCAGAAGACATGGATCGGTCCAGAAACGGATGGGTTTAGAATTGGAGTGGCCGTGGTCTGGCGGATCGCGCCGAAATCTCTGCCCGCGCGCAGCAGCCTAGAAGGGATGACTGCGGCGGGCGAACGTGTGGAATGCGGGGAAAATGATGCGGGCAAAGACGGCTGTGGTGCTGGGCGCCCAGTGGGGCGACGAAGGCAAAGGCAAGATTGTCGATGTGCTGAGCGAACGGTTTTCGGCCGTGGCGCGCTACGCCGGAGGGCATAACGCCGGCCACACGGTCATCATCGGCGACGACAAGTTCGTTCTCCAGTTGATTCCCTGCGGCGTGCTGCGGCCCGGCTGCAAGGGCGTGATCGGCAACGGCGTGGTGCTTGACCCCCTCTATTTTCTCGACGAAGTGGACCGCGTGCGCATGACCGGCCTCGACATCGACGGGCGGCTATTTGTCTCCAACCGCGCGCAGGTGATCCTGCCTTACCACCGCATGATCGAGTTGGCCAGCGAAACCGCGCCTGGCCGGCAGAAGATCGGCACCACCAGCAAGGGCATCGGCCCAGCTTACGTGGACAAGATGGCGCGCAGCGGCCTGCGCATCGTCGATCTGCTGAACGCCAAGCTGCTCGAGACGCACATCGAGGCCGCCTGCGCCGAGAAAAACGCCATCGCGCAGGCGCTCTACGGCCCGCAGAACGGCCCGATCCCGCTCGACCCCGCAAAGATGTTCGATGAGTACGCCGCCGCCGCCGAGCGCATCCGGCCGCTGGCGGCCGACACCGGCCGGATGCTGAACGGGATCCTCGCCGCGGGCGGCAGCGTGATGTTCGAGGGCGCGCAGGGAACGATGCTCGACATCGACCACGGCACCTATCCGTACGTGACCTCGTCGTCGGCGACGGCCGGAGGCGCCGCGACGGGAACCGGCGTAGGCCCGGCGGCCATCGGTACGGTCATCGCCGTCACCAAGGCCTATGTAACCCGCGTGGGCGAAGGACCGTTCCCCACCGAAATTCACGACGGCGCGGGCGACGCCCTGCGCGCGCGCGGCCATGAGTACGGCGCCGTTACGGGCCGTCCGCGCCGCTGCGGCTGGCTCGATCTGCCCATGCTGCGCTACTCGAACCAGATCAACAGCGCCGAGTGGCTGGTCGTCACCAAGCTCGACGTGCTCGACGAGCTGGCCGAGATTCCCGTCTGCACCGGCTACGAGATCAACGGCAAAGTCAGCGACGAGATTCCCGCCGACGCGCACGGGCTGGAGACGATCAAGCCCGTTTACACCACGCTGAAGGGTTGGCGGCAATCGACCGAGGGCATCACCGAGTACGACAAGCTGCCCCAGGCCGCACGCGACTACCTCGCCTTCCAGGAACGCGAGAGCGGGGCGAAGATCGGCATGATCTCGACCGGCCCGGACCGCAATCAGACCATCGTGCTGCCGGAGTTCGCCGCCGCGCTGGCCAGCATTCACGCCGCCTGATCCTGCGTCTCGCGACCCAGCTTCCGCGCCCACTCTTTCCCTCGAACCATGCGGAAAGAGTGGGCGCGAAAAGCGTGAGCAGCAAGCGCCATCGTGCGTGAAGCTGTAGGCCTTTTGCAAAATTGCAGCGACCGACAGGCCGTCCCGGAAAGATGCGACGGGAAGAGCCTCGTGCGAAAACCCTCGGGAATGGGCGTATGGCTCGTTGTCCCTGGAATCCAGAGCCAAAAGAGCCACTTGCAAATTCAGTTACGGAGCGTCAGCAGGGAAAAGAACGTCCCTCAGGGGCTAAAGCCCCATTCATTCCAGGCGTCTTACGGCACGACTCAAGTCGTGCCCTTTCAAGTTGTGCGACCGTCGATTGAATTTTGCAAGTGGCTCAAAAGAGAGAGCGATCAAAAAGATGGTGGCGGGGGAGAGAATCGAACTCTCGACCTTGGGGTTATGAATCCCACGCTCTAACCAACTGAGCTACCCCGCCGATGGGTGTGATGCGGCTTGGAAAGGGAGATTGAGGCCATCGGCACGCATCGCGCCGTCCCTTTCGATGATACGGGCCGAAGAAGAGCCGGTCAACCGCGCGGACTGCATTACGAACGGTGATTATAGGCAGCCGGTGCAGCCGCCAGAGACCGCCGCATCCGCAAAGCGCGGTGGGCTGAAAAGCGCCGCAGGCGCGCGGCTACTTGAGCCGCGCGCCCAACGGAACTTCTTCAAGAAATCCGGCCAGAACCGGCGCGCCGCCTTCGAGCGAGGCCGCCAGCAACATGCCGTTCGACTCCAGGCCGCGCATCTTGCGCGGGGCCAGATTGGCCACGATCACGATCTTGCGGCCGATGAGTTTTTCCGGTTCGTAGTACTGCGCGATGCCGGCCAGAATCTGCCGCTTTTCGTAGCCCAGATCGACTTCGAGGCGCAGAAGCTTGTCGGCCTTCGGAATGCGTTCGGCCACCAGAATCTGCGCCACGCGCAGATCGACCTTGGCCAGGTCGTCGATCGCAATGTATTGCGGCTCTGCACTGGCCGCTGCAGTGGCTTCGGCTGGCACGGGTTCCGCAGCGGCGACCGTTGCGGCCGCCTTGGGCGCGGGCGCTTCGGCGAACTTGGGCGCAGGCGGTTCGGCCGCAGCCGCCGTCTTCTGCGCGGGCTTTGCCTCCGTTGGCGCCTTGACCTCCGGCGAAGCCATTGCGGCCTGCGCGCTTGCGTTGCTGGCCGCTTCCACGGCCGAGCGCTGGTTCTCTTCTTCGAGTTTCTGCATTCGTTCCACTGCGTCCTTCTCCGCGCGGGGAAACAGCGGCGCGGGCTCGCCAAACTTCGTGCCCGGCTTCAAACCGCCCCACGCAAGGTGATTCAGAAAATTGTTTTTTGCCGCATCGGCCAGCTCGCCCTGCCCGAGCTGCCGCCAGACCTTGGCCGCCGCGTCGGGCGCGATGGGATACGCAAGCGCCGTGATGATGCGAATGGCCTCGGCGGCCGTCGCCAGCACGCGCGCCTGCAGAGCCGCGTGATCGGCTTCGCTGCGATCGGGCGGCTTCTTCCAGGGCGCGTTCGCCGTGAGGTAGCCGTCGGTTTCGGCCACTAAGGCCCACAGGGATTTGAGCGCTTCGGAAAAGTTCAACTGGTCGAAGACTGGCCCGAAGGCGGCCATCGCGCGCCCGGCGCTGGCGCGCAACGCAGTCTCGGCTTGCGTCTCCGCGCCCGCCTCCGGCATCACTCCGCCAAAGTACTTGTGCACCATGTTGACCACCCGGCTGACCAGGTTGCCGTAGCCGTTGGCGAGATCGGCGTTATAGCGCTGCACCAAGGCGTCAAAGGAAAAATTGCCGTCCTGGCCGAAGGGAATCTCGCGGAGCAAAAAATAGCGCAGCGCATCCGCGCCCAGAACCTCGGCGACCGTCTCGGCGCGCACGATGTTGCCGCGCGACTTCGACATCTTGCCCTGATCGAAGAGCAGCCAGCCGTTGGCGAAGACCTTGCGCGGCAGCGGGAGCCCAGCGGCCATCAAGAACGCCGGCCAGTAGACGCAGTGAAAGCGGCTGATCTCCTTGCCAATCAGATGCAGATCCGCCGGCCAGAATTTTCTGAACTTCTCCTGGTCCTGCGGGTCGTCCGAACCGTAACCCAGCGCGGTGATGTAATTGGCCAGAGCGTCCAGCCAGACGTAGACGACGTGCTTTTCGTCGCCGGGCACGGGGATGCCCCAATCGAAGGTGGTGCGCGAGACGGAGAGATCCTTGAGGCCGCCGCGCACAAAGGAGATCACCTCGCGCCGGGTCGATTCCGGCTCCACGAAGCCGGGATTTTCGTCGTAAAACTCCAGCAGTTTGCGCTCGAAGGCCGAGAGCTTGAAGAAATAGTTCTCTTCGTTAACGGTTTCCGTCGCGCGGCCGCAATCCGGGCAGATCGCGCCCGGAGGGCCGTCGACATAGGCCTCGTCGGAGACGCAGTACTGGCCCGTGTACGAGCCTTTGTAAATGTAGCCCTTGTCGCGCAGCGTGGCGAAGAGCCTCTGCACGCGGTGAACGTGGCGCGGCTCCGTGGTGCGGATAAAATCGTCGTAGGTGAGCCCCAGCCGGTCCCAAAGGCCGCGAAATTCGCCGGAAATTTTGTCGGCGAACTCCTGCGGCGAGCAGCCGGCGAGTTTGGCCGAGCGCTCGATTTTCTGCCCGTGCTCGTCGGTCCCGGTCAGAAACCAGGTCTCGACGCCCATCGCCCGCTTGCGCCGCGCAAGGGCGTCACAGGCAATCGTCGAGTAGGCATGGCCCAGGTGCGGCCGCGCATTCACGTAATAAATCGGCGTGGTCAGGTAAAAACGGCTTGGTGCGGAGCCTCGATCAGTCATGTTGAGCGCATTCTTCGGCGCGGGTCGAAGCGTGCGCCTGTTCTCATCTTACGGTATGTTCTGCAACGGCTCCAGACGTGGAGAGGCGCGAACCGGAAAGAAGAGCAACGCCGCCAGAAGACCGCATCGGCGTCGTTTGTGCCCATTCGACGCGGCATCGCAAAGACCGTTCCGCGCAAGCAAGAGACGCCCTGGCCCGGCTTTTCACAGTTTGAAACAGACGAAAATCGGCGCGGCGAGAAAATGCGCCGGCGCGCATCTAAATCGAACGAAGAGGAGCGAAACGATGGACGAAGCAAGGAATGACGCCGTTGCGGCAGAAGCGCAGAACGATCCACTGGAGATGACGCCGCAAACGGCGCTGGAGTTGCAGCGGCTGCATCTGGCCGTTCTGATCGACATTCGCCAGAAGTTCGAGCTGGAGATTCAAGGCGAGATTCCGGGAGCGAGTTTTTTGCCGCTCTTTCATTTCAAGCGTATGCTCGGGCACAACTTGACCTCGATCGAGCAGGAAGCGCTGGACGAAGACCTGCCCGACCTGCGTGATATTCAGCACTTTCTGGCGATGATCAACAACATGCACCATGCCAAGGAGCTGATTCTGGTCTGCGTCTGCAACAGCGGGCACCGCAGCCTGAATGCGGCGCGTTTGCTGCGTCTGCTCGGCTACGAGCACTCCTTTTCGCTCGCCGGCGGCTTTCTTGCGCTGGACGAGTTGCTGATGGCGCAGCAGGAACGCCAGGAAAACAAGCCCAGCCAGCAGGCGTGAGTCGCCGGGACAAGCAAGCCTCTTTTCAGGCCCGGGCGAAGGAAGCGCCGGAGATGCAAAAAGGGCTGCTCGCGCGAGCAGCCCTTTCGCTGCGTACAACCAGTTTTTTACGCCGGCGAGGGCGAGCCCTCGGGCAGGTTGCCGACGCTGCCCTGGCTTTCGGGCTTGAGCACCTGCTGCTGGTTGTTGTCGCCTCCGTCCGAGGGCGAGGCGAGCGCCGAACGCATGGGCGGCAGCTCCTTGCCTTCGATCAGCAGCCGCAACTCCTCGGCGTCGATGGTCTCGCGTTCCAGCAGGGCCGCGGCGATACGGTGCATGGCGTCCTGGTTCGATTCGAGGATGGCATGCGCCGATTGGTAGGCCTCGTCGATCAGGCGGCGAACTTCGAGATCGATCTGGCGGGCCGTCTCCTCGCTGAAGTCGCGATGCTGCGCGATTTCGCGCCCGAGGAAGATCTGCTCCTCCTTCTTGCCGTACGTAAGCGGCCCCAGCCGGCTCATGCCGTACTCGCAGACCATGGCCCGCGCCAACTCCGTGGCGCGTTCGATGTCGTTGCCCGCGCCCGTGGACATCTGGTTGAGGAAGATCTCCTCGGCCACGCGCCCGCCGTACATCATGGCCAGCCGCGATTCGAGATACTCGCGGGTGTAATTGTGGCGGTCGTCGGGCAACTGCACGGTGACGCCCAGCGCCATGCCGCGGGGAATGATCGTGACCTTGTGGATGGGGTCGGAGTGCTCGCGTTTGACGCTGACCAGGGCGTGACCGGCCTCGTGGTAGGCGGTGACGCGCTTTTCCTCGTCCTTGAGCAGCATCGACTTGCGCTCGGCGCCCATCAGCACCTTGTCCTTGGCCAGCTCGAAGTCGTACATGGTCACTTGCTTGCGATTCATGCGCGCGGCGTTGAGCGCGGCTTCGTTGACCATGTTGGCCAGATCGGCGCCCGAGAATCCCGGCGTGCCGCGGGCCAGAACATTGAGGTTGGTGTCGTCCGAGGCCGGCACCTTTTTGACGTGAACGCGGAGAACTTCCTCGCGTCCGCGCACGTCCGGCAGGCCGACGACCACGCGGCGATCGAAGCGGCCAGGGCGCAGCAGCGCGGGATCGAGCACGTCGGGCCGGTTGGTGGCCGCCACCAGGATCACGCCGTCGTTTGACTCGAAGCCGTCCATCTCGACCAGCAGTTGATTGAGCGTCTGCTCGCGTTCGTCGTGTCCGCCGCCGAGGCCGGCGCCGCGATGACGGCCCACGGCGTCGATCTCGTCGATGAAGATGATGCACGGAGCGTTCTTCTTGCCCTGCTCGAAGAGGTCGCGCACGCGGCTGGCGCCGACGCCCACGAACATTTCGACGAAGTCCGAGCCGGAGATGGAGAAGAACGGCACGTTGGCTTCGCCGGCCACGGCGCGCGCCAGCAGCGTCTTGCCGGTGCCCGGAGGCCCGACCAGCAGCACGCCCTTCGGAATGCGCCCGCCCAGCTTCTGGAACTTCTGCGGCTCGCGCAGATACTCGATGATCTCCTTCAGCTCTTCCTTGGCCTCGTCCACGCCGGCCACGTCCTTGAAGGTGACCTTCTTTTGCTGCATGGAGAGCAGGCGCGCGCGGCTTTTGCCGAACGACAGCGCCTTGTTGCCGCCCGACTGCATCTGGCGCAGCATGAAGAACCAGACCAGAATGATGAGCACAAACGGGCCCACGTTGATCAGCAACGGCAGCAGGAAGTTGCTCTGCTCGGGCTTGATGGTGCAGGCCACCTTGGCGTCAACCATCGCCTTCAGCAGGTCGTCGTAGTTGGGCGGCAGCGTGGTATGGAACTCGTCTTTCGGCGAAGCCTTCAAATGGCCTTTCAGGTCGCTGCCCTGAATCGCGGCGTCCTGCACCAAGCCGCTCTGCACCTTGTTATACAGGTCGGAGTACGAGTATTCCGCATCCTTGGTCATGCCGGCGCTCTTCGACACGATCGCCCACAGCATCAACAGGAAGATGCCAATAAACACCCAAAACATGATGGTTTTCGTGCTTGAGTTCACCCAAAACTCCTTTTTGCGATCCAGGGGAAAGCCCCTTGCGCAGCCGCGGTTGTCGGTTTCTCGAAAACGCCGTTCGCTTCTTTAGACGCTTGAGCGTCCATGAAGGTGGCAGGAAAGAGACAACGCCCTCAGGACACACTGAGGTAAGGCTGCCAGAGGTGGCAGTACACCGATTGTACTCCTCAGCCGGGTCAATTCGCAGCATTTCGCCTGCCGCGCGGGGGGTGCATCCTCAGCCTTTTCCGGCTTCTGGAGGTTTTTGGGACACGGCCGGGGAGTCTTCCGGCGCGAACTGTTCGGCGACGATGGAGACGCCGGGTTCCGGTTCCAGCGCGACGCCGCGCATCCACGCGATGCGGCCCTCGATTTCGAGCACGGGCCAGACGGAGCGTTCGGAGCCGGTAACATGCAGACGCTCAAGCACTTCTTTAACCTTGCGGGGGCCCGATGAGTAGCGCAGCCGCACCCGGTCGCCGGGCTTCCAGTTACGGAGGGTCGCCGTCAAAGGCCCGCCCCTGTGACCATTTGGTTCAGCTCCGGTTACCTTCGGGAAATCCCTCTCGATGCGCAGACGCAGGCCGAAGGCCGGAGCCTCGATTACGCCGGGAATTGTCCCTTCATAGCGCAGATCCTGCTCCTCAACATCCCTGGCCTGCGCCGAAGGTTCGGCGGCGAGCGCAAACCGCAGCTCGCGCGCCGTGCGCTCGACGATTAGCGCTCGCGCCAGCTCCAGCCGCTGTCCGGCGCGGCCCTCCCGCGCCAAAGCGCACACGGCTTCGGTCGCGGCAAAATCGAGCGCGACGCCAAGCTGGCTTGCCGCGTGGCGAACGAGTCGCCGCGCCAGAGCCACCGGCAGCGCGGCAAGGCGGGGAATCTCGATGGCCAGACAATCGCTCGAACCGGCCGCGCGGCCGCCGCCGCGCGTGGGACGGCCCGGCAGGATCAGTTGCGGCGCGAGACGGAGCAGTTCCGCCTGCCACCAGGTCTCCTCGCCGCGCGCCAGTTCGGCCATCTGCCGGAGGTGCGTGCGCAACTGCGGGTTCCACGTCTCCAGCAGCGGCAGCAGCTCGTGGCGGATGCGGTTGCGCGTGAAGGTCAGATGACGATTCGAGGAATCCTCCCGCCAGGGCTGGCCGAGCCCGCGCAGGTAAGCCTCGATCTCGGCCCGCGTTGCGCCGAGCAGCGGCCGCAGAATCTCTCCCTCCGGCTCGGCGAGCCTGGGCGCGATGCCGGCCAGCCCCTCGGTCCAGGCTCCGCGCAGAAACTTGGCCAGCACGGTCTCCGCCTGATCGTCGAGTGTATGCGCTGTGGCGACGGCGTCGAGCGGCATTGCGTGCGGCGGGGTTTTGGACAAGAGCGTGCGAAACCATGCGTAGCGCAGACGCCGCGCCGCTTCTTCAATGGTCTCGACTGGCTTGCCCGACTGCGGATCGGACTTTGCCGCCGCGGCCACATCCACGCGCGCCTCGTGAAAAGGAAGGCCGAGCCGGGCCGCAAGTTCCCGGCAAAAATCGAGATCGCCGTTGGCCTCCGCGCCGCGCAGGCCGTGATGCAGATGGGCGGCATGGAGCACGAGGCCCAGTTCCTCGCGCCGGGCCGCGAGCGCGCGCAGCAGGGCCACCGAATCGGCGCCGCCCGACAGCGCCACCGCCAGCCGCAGCCCCGGCCGCAGTTGCGCAAGGTCAAGCGGCAGGCCGGGAGCGGATTTTGGCTTGGAGGCAGACTTCACGAGAGGATGATAGGGAACAAGAGCGCCTTTTCGCCAGTTCCCGGCCGGAAAATCCAGCCGAATGCGAACCGCGCCCCGGCCTTCCCCCGAAGGACAAACGCATTTGGATTTCGCATTGCCACCCGGAACAGCTTGGAAAGGGCACAGCTTCAGCCGTGCCCTTTCAAAACAAAATCATCCCGCAAGCTGCAATGCGTTTGCCCGGCCTTCCCCCGAAGGTTGGCTTGACACAATCGCGTGCAGACGTGAAACTGCGAGAAGATTCACGGGATGGGCACGGCACGGTCCCACTCCTGCGGCGGAGGCCGCGAACAGCCCGGTGAGCGCACCCAGCAAAGCACGGCGAAACCTCAAGCTGAACTCGACGATGGAGAGCGTAGGCGAGGTGGAGACAGCCGCGGAGAAGCTGGCCAAGGAGGCCGGTCTCGACGAGGATCAGCGCTTTCATCTTGCGATGGCCGTGCGCGAGGCCGCCATCAACGCCGTGCTGCACGGCAACGAATACGATCCCGCCCTCCCGATCGAGGTTTCGCTCGAAAACACCGGCCAGGATCTGGTCATCACCATCGCCGACCAGGGACGGGGCTTCGATCCAGCCGCGATTCCCGATCCGCTGGCGCCGGAAAATCTTCTTCGCGGCACCGGACGCGGCATCTTTCTCATCCGTTCGCTGATGGACGAAGTACGGTTTCGCCAACTGCATCCGGGAACCGAACTAACGCTGGTGAAACATCTGGCCGCAGCCGCCGGATAAACCCAAGCGCAGCAGAGCGCGATGCCCGGATTTGCGGTCCATTCGCGCCATCGGCGGGATGGATGGCCGATCTCTGCCCCTTCCCGGCGCCTGGCCTCACCACGCCCGCCGTTCGACATCGCCAAAGCAAGCCACTTGCAAAGCGCGGTTTCCCGTGCATCCTGCAAAAAGAAAAATCTCCCTCCGAAGCGAAAGCCCAGTTGATTGCACGGTCTTTATGGCGCGACTGAAGTCGTGCCCTTTCCAATCGAGTGATCGTCGATGGAATTTTGCAAGTGGCTCAAAGCGACTCGGCTATTTGAGTGAACCACTTGCAAAATTCAGTTCCGGTGTATTCTGCGAGAAGAAAAATCTCCCGCAGGGGCTAAAGCCCCATTCATTCCAGGTATTTTACGGCACGACTGAAGTCGTGCCCTTTCAAATCCAGCGATCATCGATTGAATTTTGCAAGTGGCTCGAGTGAACCCTATTTTCCCTAATCCCTGGTCCCTGTCTTCAGGGCCTTCTCGATGCCCGCCTCGGCCAGCGGGGCCATGATTGCGTAGCCGGCCGGAAGCGGATGCACGCCGTCCTTGCTCAAGGTTGCGGGCAGGCCATCGCGACCATCCTTCATCGCCGCGTAGTAATCCACATAGGCGAAGCCGTTCTTCGCCGCGTAGCTCTTGAGCCATAGGTTGATGGCAAGGATCTTCGGCGCGGGATCGCGTCCCGGAGCCCACCAGTAGTCCAGAGCCGGTAGGATTGAGCAGAGCACGACGCGAATGCCGTTGGCTCGCGCCAACTCGGCCATGGAAGCGATGTTGCCCTCGGTCTGCTCGATCGTCATCGGCCCCGTGTTGCCGGCCAGATCGTTGGTTCCGGCCAGCAAAATAACGGCCTTCGGTTTGAGATCGATCACGTCCTGGCGGAAACGCACGAGCATCTGCGGCGTTGTCTGGCCGCTGATGCCGCGATTGACATACGATTTTCCGGGAAACGAGTCGGCCAGCTTCCATCCTTCGGTGATCGAGTCGCCCATGAAGACCACGCGGTCCTCGCCTGGTTTTGGCGCGCCGAGCATGGCATCCGCCTCCTGGAAGTGCGCCAGCCAGCCAAAGTCCACCATGAGCAGCCGGTCGTGCTCCGCCCAGTAGGGATTGTTCGGATGGCCTGACGGCAAAGGCGCGGGCGCTGCGGTTGCCGCCGTGGCCGGCGAAGAGGCGGAGGCCGCAGCCGGCTGCTGGGCGTGCAACTGTCCCAGGTTCAACAAGCCCATCGCGGTCACGGCGAAGATTCCCGTGCGGAGTTTTTTCGCACCAAGCATGGTTCGCTCCTGATTCAATTTCACTGGAAGGGGCATGGGCCAGAACCGCGCCCGTGATCTTCCGTCTGCGTCAGTTCCAGCGGCTGCGGTCGCCGGGGTCGTCGTCGAGCCGGTGGCCCTGGCCATCGAACTTCACCGTCCGGCCTTGCCGCTTCATGTACACCTCGAATTTGCGGGCCGCGCGGCGGCGTTTCCAGCGGTAGTAGCGATTGCGCATTCCATACCAGCTTTCGCTGAAGGCGAAGGAGAATCCACGCCGCGGGGCCATGCGGACAAAGAGCAGGCCGGCCAGCGCTCCGCCCAGTTGCGCAAAGGCGTAAAGCCGCTGCTCGCCGAAGAGCATGGCCACGGCCACCAGCGCGTAGATGATGGCCATGGAACGCGCTTTGATGCCGATCGGCAGCGGAAAGAGCAGAAACTCGAGATCGCCGTAGAGAAACCCGATGGCAGCCAGCAGGCCGAAGATGCCGCCAAAGCAGCCGTGGAGTGGAGATGCGCCTACAAGCAGCGAGGGGGCCAGCAGGGCGCAGCAGGCGTAGAGCGCCCACGTCGCAGCCGCCGCGCCCAGCACCGAAACCGCGTAGAGACTCGTGACCCAGCTCGCATTGTGGTAATTTTCCAGAAAACCGGCCAGAAACCACAGCGAAAGCAACTCGAAGAGCGTGCCCAGAATACCGAAATGCACAAAGCTGTAGCTGAGCGGCTGCCACAGCGCGCCATGCGCGAACGAAAACGGATTGAAGGCCAGGTCCGAGGCGATGTGCGCCGAAATACCCGGCGAAGCAAATCCGGCCATCGCCAGCAGGAAATACGCTGCGAGATTGACGAGGATCCATCGCCGCGTGGCGCCGCGGAACTCGGGAAAAGCAAGCGGGCTGGAGCCTGTTCTCGGCATCGCACTCCACAGGGTATACGCTGGGACGGGCCGCTGTCATGGGCGCACCATGCCGCCGCAAAACGGATTTCCCGCCTCTCCCGCCGCAGGGCGGTTCGACGCCGCGCCCCACCGGCGGCTTCCCTGCCAAACCACGAGAACCATCGCTGCAACCATTCGCGGCAAAATCCGCCCATTCCTCCGGGAATTTCCTTCCGGTGATGCGCAACGGCCCCGGCAAAGCGTGCGTCATTCGGTTGCCTCTTGACCGAAGGCCGGGTTCTCACTAAAACTAGCGGTGGTTGTAGTCAACGGCGGAAGCCGGAAAATGCGATGTGGACCGGAAAGTGAGGAGGCTGCCATGCCCAGCTGCCCTGAATGCGAGAACGAACTGGACATTGAAGTCGACGAAATGGAAGAAGGCGATGTGGTTGCCTGCGAAGAATGCGGGGCCGAATTCGAAGTGGTGGGCGTTGACCCGCTGGAACTGGCCCCTCTGGACGACGTCGAGGAAGACGAGGACTATCTCGACGAGGACGAAGAGGAGGACGAAAAACGATGAGCCGGACAAGCTGGCTGACGGCTATTGCCTGCGGCCTTTTGGCAGGATGCACTCTGTTCGCAGGGCCGGGAAACGCGCTGCTTGCCCCGGCCGCCTGGGCACAGAACTTCGGTCAGCGCACGGTCTCCGGCGCCGTGCTCGATGGAAATGCGCGGCCCATCGTCGGCGCTACAGTTTTCCTCAAAAACCAGAAGACCCAGGCCATCCGCAGCTATACCTCCACCGCAATGGGGCATTTTCACTTTGCGCAGGTCGATATGAGCATCGATTTCGATCTGTGGGCCGAATACAACGGCAAGAAGAGTCCGGTCAAGGTCGTCAGCTCCTGGGACGACCGCAAGGATTTTGTCACGGACCTGAAGATCAAGTAAGCGGCAGTCGGAACGGCTCCCCGGAACGGAGCCGTCGATCTGCCAGAGAGGGCGGCTGCACGCCGCCGGAAATCGCCGCTGCGGTGCAGTCAGCTCGAAAAAACCTTTCCTCGTGAGCCACTTGCAAAATTCGATAGACGTGCGCAGGAATTGAAAGGGCACGACTTGAGTCGTGCCGTAAGTCGCCTGGAATGAATGAGGGCTTTAGCCCCTGAGGGACGATCTTCTGCTTGCGGATGCGCCGGCACGGAATTTTGCAAGTGGCTCTCGTGCTTTGTCCGGTTCAGCGTGAAAGGGAATCTGCCTCCGGTTCCCGGTCTGCGATCCCTTCTTTGACGTAGCGCCTGCCGCGCACTTGGTATGCGCCGCTGACGACCCGGGAGATCGCTTCGGTGTAGGCGACGTGCTCTTCCGCCAGGATGCGCTCGGCGAGCGTGTGCGCATCGTCGTCATCGAGAACGGGAACCGCGCGCTGCAGCACGATTGCGCCGTGATCCAACTGCTCATCGACAAAATGCACGGTGCAACCGGCGATCTTGACGCCGTAATGAAAGGCCTGCTCCTGCGCGTCGAGGCCGGGAAAGGCCGGCAGCAGCGAAGGATGAATATTCAAGATGCGTTGCGGAAAGGCCGCGATGAACTCCGGCGAAAGCAGCCGCATGTACCCGGCCAGGCAGACCAGATCGACATGATGCTGGCAGAGCAGGGCGGCGACGTCGGCATCGTGCTCGGCGCGTTTGCGGCCCTTCGAGACCAGCGTGGCGCAGGGAAGGCCAAGCGCGGCCGCCGCGGCGATCCCCGGCGCATCGGCGACGTTCGCGATGACGACGGCAATCTCGACGCCGGCCAGGCGGCCCGCGCGAATCGACTCGGCGATGGCCAGGAAGTTCGATCCCCGGCCGGAGAGCAGAATGCCGAGGCGGGTCAGACGGAAATAGGCTTCAGGATGCAATTGATTGTTCACACCGTTACCGTGGCTCTCGTTAATCCGGAAATCGGAGATCGCCGCATCGTGCAATCATTCATCTTCATCGGTCTCAATGTCGGATTGGGCATCGAAATCTTCGCTTTCTGCCTGCATATTGAACTCTACACGGCTCTGCAAGACAATCTCATTGATGATGCGATCTCCTCCGCCCTTGTGTAGAACAGCATCGAATCTGGTCATCAGTTCTTGGATATTGATGACCTCCTCAACGCATTCCATGTAACGCTGCACCACAGCCTTAACGGGATACCGGGCCGTGGCTTGTTCTTTGACCTTCTCAAGAATCTGCTTCACAGAATCTTCCGACTTGACCACGAAGGTCATCGGATACCTCTGCACCTTGTCGATGTCGAGGAAATACTTTCCGGCATCCACGGTCTCGGTGACTTGGAAGAACCTCCCAAGTGGCTTCATAACGAAGTCGATGCCACCGTCATTTGCGTTGGTTCGCCCGGTTTTGTAGAGAACAAGATACTCCGCATTCAATTCGTCAGGTGACCAGCCCCAATAAATTCGCTGTCCAGCGTAATACTGCTTGAGAATGGCGTAACTGACAATTTCAAAAATGCGAGCGTCCACATTTGGACGCAGCAAGCCTCGGATAAACTCCGTCGCGTGCGCTGGCCCGCTCTCTTCAACCCCGATGAGTTGCTGGCAGTAACGCATAAACTCATTGAACGCACTCTGGCGTGCCTCAATATAGGCTTCAATGATCTCTTTGATGGCGGGAGCGAGGTTCAGTTCTCTATTCCCAACCTTCATTTTGAGGAGTCGATCATTCACCCAATAACGGTTTGTCTCGGCGTCTCGGATGATGGGCAGATATTCGGAAGTAGGGAAATATTTCTTAAATTCCTCATTGAGGCGGTGATTCAGCGCGTGATTTTGCAGTTTGCTGCCGAAAGGTAATTCGCGTTGCCGCCTGAATAAATCGCTGTACTTTGCTCCCGTATAAGAATCGTAACCTCCATTTTTATGGAAACCATTCTTTAGATAGTCTTCGATGAGAACGTAGAGAGCATAGTGATTCGCAAGGCCCGCTCTTGATTTTGATCCTCGATTCGCAGCCTTGGTCTTGATATTGAGATACTGCAGCAAGAGATTGCCATCAAGAATGGTTTCCGCATGGTCGCCATGTCTGCCCTTCAGGATCGCCAGGATATTCTGCGTGAAGCCGTGTCTAATGTAGGGCATCGAAGAGTTCTGCGGTCAGGTTTTGGGGCATGCGCTGACCGTTCTTCCTTTCGTAGGTCTTGTCCGGCGGCGAGAGCGCCTGCTCATTGAACTGAGTCCAGCCGAGCACTCGGCGCAGCCCTATTTTTATGTACTTTTCCTGGCTTTCGATACTGATGGACTTTCTGCCCAAGCGTTTTGCCACCGCAGCCGTGGTGAAAGTTCCCGCAAATGGGTCTAAAATCGTGTCTCCAGGTGTGCTGCTTGCGAGAATCATCCTTTCCAGCAATGCTTCTGGCTTTTGCGAAGGATGCTCTTCATACTCGGGCATACGATAACGAACGCGGTGAAAATACCAAACATTGCCAGGGATTTTCTCGGCATTGTACTGCGCCGGACTTGACTTTCTGTAATCGATCAATTTTCTTTGTGCGCCGGTCTTTGCCTCCACCAGGATGGAGTCTCCATTGAACACATAGGAGGCGGGGTCTTTGACGCAAAACAGAATCGGTTCATAGGTGGAACCGAAGTGCCTCTTGGCCTGTACCCCGGAGCTATCATAATGCCAGATAATCCTACCCTGGATCGTAAGTCTTTCGCGCAAGAATAAATCGAAATAAGGCATCGCCTGGGTACTGGTCATTACGTAGATACTTCCGTTCGGCTTGAGAACACGAATCGATTGTTCAAGCCATTTGTATGCCCACTTGGCATATAAATCGTCAGAGGCCCATCGGTCGTGGAAGTCGCCGAATCTCTTCCCGATGTTGTAGGGTGGGTCCGCGAATACGAGATCGATACTTGCAGATGGAACTCTTGAAAGGGCCTCAAGAGCGTCACCGTGAATGATCTGGTGACCTTCGCTCTCGTAGTTGTTCAATCTCTCGGACATTGCATTTACCTTATCTCATTTCACGAAGGAAGAAGTGCAGGCAAGAGCAGAGAACGAGATCGATTCGAAAATGGACGAACGGCGATCCCTACGTGTACTGCACGCGACGCTCGCCCTTGGCGATGCGGCCGACGACGTAGAACTTCTCTTCGGCGCGATCAAGCAGGTTCTTGGCGCGGGTGAACTTGGCCGCGGGAATGGCCGCGATCAGGCCGATGCCCATGTTGAAGGTGCGCATCATCTCTTCCTGCGAGACGCTGCCCAGCTCGCGCAGGTGCTCGAAGATCGGCAGCACCGGCCAGGAGCCGATTTCGATTTGCGCCGTGACGCCCTTGGGCAGGATGCGCGGCAGATTCTCGGTGATGCCGCCGCCGGTGATGTGCGCCATTCCGGTGGTCAGCCCGCCGGCGACCAGCTTCTGGATGACGTGCAGGTAGCTGCGATGGGTCTTCATCAGCGCCGCGCCGGCCTTTTCCTTGATCGCCGTCACGTACTGCGTGGGCTTGTAGCCGGCCACCTCGAAGAGCAGCTTGCGGGCCAGCGAATAGCCGTTCGTATGCAGGCCGGTCGAAGGGAAGCCGATGAGCACGTCGCCGACCTTGATGTTGGCGCCGGTGACCATCTTGTCGCGATCGACCGCGCCCACGATGAAACCGGCCAGGTCGTACTCGCCGTCCGAGTAAAAGCCGGGCATCTGCGCCGTCTCGCCGCCGATCAGCACGCAGCCGTTGGCCTTGCAGCCGTCGGCCAGGCCGCTCACGACGCTCTGGATCACCTCGCCGTCGATCCGGCCCGAGGCCAGATAGTCGAGGAAGAACAGCGGCGTCGCCCCTTGCACGGCAATGTCGTTGACGCAGTGATTCACCAGGTCGATGCCCACCGTCTGGTGCAGCCCGAGGGCAAAGGCTACCTTCAGCTTGGTGCCCACGCCATCGGCCGAGCTGACCAGAATGGGATTTTTCCACCGCTGCATGTCCAGCCGGAAGAGCGCGCCAAAGCTGCCGATTCCGCCCAGAACGTTGCGGTTAAAGGTCTTCTGGGCCAGGTACTTGATGTGCTCCTTGGCCTGGTCGCCCCGGCCGATGTCCACGCCGGCGTCGGCATAAGTGATTGATTTTGCTTTTGATTCCTGAGCCACGGTCCAGACCTTCTTTTCCTCGGAAGTTGGCGGCGATTCTGTGCCGGAAAGCAAAATTCTAGCAGCATTCGCGGCCGGATTTCTCACAAATCGCACAGAGGCTGGGCGATCGCATGAATCGCTTTTTGTTTGCATCGCGGGATCGCCGCGCCCCTCCGGGGCGCGAACGGTTCTTCTCCGCGTCGTCCCAGGGTTCCGCTGCGCTCCACCCTGGGCTATTTTCGCCTGTCCCTACGGGACGCAACCGGTGGATCGATCAAATGCGGGTTCATTGCGTGCGTTGGCTTCGTTCATGCGATGGCCCTGGCGCAGAGGGAAGGTATCCGCCGGTGCGCGCAATGGCCCGCCCTGCGGAAAAATGACTCCGCCGCGATACGAAACAGGTTCGCAGCCAGCATGGGCTGGCCACACTCAAGGCTCGGCGTCTGGCTTGGTCAATCCGGTAGAGCGACTCAACAATGTCAATTTAGCTTGACTGTAGATCGCAATTTGAGTAATGTTTATTTTACATTTAGTCAAGGAGGCTAATCATGTTCGGTTGTGCAATCAGTCCCGCTGGCCGTCGGTATGTCCATCGGATCGGTATCACGATGCTTGTCTACGCACTCTTTCTCGTTGTGTCGGGCATGATCTTTCTGCATCTCCATCCAACCGGTCCGCTGGCCTACGCACTGGCGATCCTGCCCGCCCTGCCGATTCTCGGCGAGATCGCCGTCTTCGGCCTTTACCTGCGCGAGGAGAAGGACGAATTGCAGCGCGCAATCGCCGTCGAAGCGCTTCTCTGGAGCATCGGCGGAACGCTGTCGGTGACGACTGTCTGGGGTTTTCTGGAGAGCTTTGTGAGGGCGCCGCACCTGCAGGCGATGTGGATCTTTCCGATCTTCTGCGTTTTCATCGGCCTCTCGACGCCATTGATTATGGCGAGGTACCGCGGATGAGGAACCTGCTGAAGGTGCTGCGCGCCGAGCGGGACTGGTCGCAGGCGGATCTGGCGCAGCGGCTCGAAGTCTCGCGGCAGAGCGTGAACGCAATCGAAACGGGCAAGTTCGACCCGAGTTTGCCGCTTGCCTTCAAGCTGGCGCGCCTGTTCGGGCGGCCGATTGAGGAGATTTTCGTGGACGGGGAGCCCGGCGGCACAGTGGGCCTCTAAAGTCCGGCGAAGAAGTCGCCCGGCAGCGTGGCCGTGACGACGACGCGATCCCGGTGCTGCGTGACGCGCGCGGTCTGGAGCAGTCCCTTGAGGCTGTTGTTGGCTGTGTTCTGGCCGAGCGGCTGGGTGAATCCCCGCGCCAGGGTGACGAGCGTGGTCAGGGCCGCGGCCTGGCTGGCGGCGGCCGGCTCCGACGGGGCGAACTCCTCGACGCGCAGGCGGAGTGGGCCGGACGAATCGGGAAGCGGCAACGCCGGCGTCAGGCTGGCCACGAAGGTCGAGTCGGGCTGAAGCGGCAGCGCAAAGCCGAAGAGATGGATCGCGCCGCTTTCGGAGAACGGAAGCCCGATCTGGCCCATCCCCCAGGCCAGTGAGAGCAGCGGCACGTCGTGGTAGTGGCGTTCGAGCAGCGTTGAACCGGAAAGCGGCCAGGCGGCCGTGCGATGGCGATCGATGATCGAGTGAATTTTTTCGGGCGTCGGGTAGTTCGAGGCGGCGATCGTGTCGTAGCCGATCTGCGCCACGCGCACCGTGCGGCCTTCAGAGGGAATGCTGTAGACGGTGTGACCGGCGTAGGATTCGCGCGCCTCGGCGTGCGCGTCGAGCCAGGCGTTCAGCCGCTGGCCGGTGATCTTGCCCACCAGCACCATCGAGTACGCCACCGGACCGTTCGGACCATTGGGGTCGTTCATGCGGTGCAGGGCGATGGCCGCCTGGTCCAGATCGCGCTCCGGATCGATGCCGATGGCGTCGAGGAACTGCTGGTACTCGGGCGAATGCGCGGGCGGCTTCAACTCTTTATGCACAAGCGCGTGGATGGGCCGCAGGTCGATGTAGACCATGCCGTCGCATTCCGGCAGCAGGCGCGCAGCCTCGGGCGGAGCCTTGGCGCGCAAAAACACCGCCACCGCCACCAGCAAAAGCAGGGCGGCGACAATCCAAAGCGTTCTGCGCGTGCGTCGGCTCATAAGGGCGAGTGGCAGATGCCGTCTGGAATGAGCCTATCACCCGAAGGCCCATTCCAGACGCTATCCCGCTGGATGGATTCATCAGCCGACTGGCAGCTAAAACGGTTCGCGATTGTGGCTGCCAAGACCGGCCACTTTCTGCTCAGTCGCCGAGAATGACCTTGCAAGCTTTTTTATCGATCCAGCCCAAACGAGATACGACTGGGTGCCTCCTCCAAACTGCGTGCTTTGCAGTTTTTGGATGGGATAGCATGAAGCATATCTTTGGGGCAGGCTCGGTACGCTGCTTTCGTTTTGACGTACGAGCTACTTGCAAACGATTGCGCACGTGGCCAAAGCCAACCCGGCCGGGGCTGAAGCCGAGCCACACGCATTCACAAAGCTCATCGGGCTTTAACCCCTGGGAGAAAATCGCATCTGAATTTTGAAGGTTGCGAGGGGCTCTTCAGGCAGTGGCTTTCACTTGTTCTGGAGAATTCGCGGCGAGAAAATGCGTTGCTTCCTCATGGAGCCACCGAATCCGATGCTGCAAACGTCAGCAGCACGATCTCCTGCTGCGTGCCGACGCGCATCGGTGGACCCCAGGAGCCGGCGCCGGTCGAGGTGCAGACCTGCAGCGCGCCGAAGCGGTGCAGCCCGTGCGTGAAGCAGCCGTAGACCATCCGCGTCAGCCACGTGAAGGGCAGAAACTGCCCGCCGTGGGTGTGGCCGGAGATCTGGAGGTTGAAGCCGGCCTGCTCCACCGTGGGCAGGCGGGTAGGCGCGTGGTTCAGCAGGATGGAGGGCCGTGCGCGGTCCAGCTTCATGCCGTCGAGCGCGGCCTTCATGCGCAGTGGCGAAGAACTGCTGTGATAGAAGACGCCGGCAATCTGCATGCCGTCCACCGCGACAAGTTCGTCGCCGAGAACGCGGATTCCGGCGCGGCGAACGGCCTCAAGATAATGCACGGGATCGGCGAACTCCTCGTGATTGCCCGTCGAAAAGTAGATGCCGAGCGGCGGCTGGAGCGCGGCGAAGGGCGCGAGCATCCGGTCGAGGTGGTTCTTCGTGCCGTCGAAGAGGTCGCCGGGAAGAAAAATCAAATCCGGCTGCAAGCGCGCGGCCCGCGAGACGACGCGGCGGCAAAAACGCGCGCCGTTGATCGCGCCCAGATGAAGATCGCTCAGCACCACGGCGCGGCGTCCCTGCCACGCGGCGGGAAGATGCGGCAGCGCGATGGTCAGACAGCGAACGCGCAAAATCTGTGCGTTCACAACCCCGAAAAGCCCCGTGAGCGTCGCGGCCGCGAAGAAAACACCGGCCAGCGCCGGACGCAGGACCGCGGGATCGGCCGACAGGTGCGCGATGCAAAGCACAAGCCACGCCGCCCAGATGGCGAGCGAGGCCCAGAAAAAGTAGCTGAAGAAGCCAAGCCAAAGCGAGGCGAGCCCGTAGACGAAACGCACGGCGAGGTTCGCGAAGCGAAAGGCAAGCAGCGAGGCCGACGCATAGCTGAAGGCGGCCACGAGCATGA
>JAJYFB010000016.1 GCA_021785495.1 Acidobacteriota bacterium
GCGGTCTGGCGCGGCATATCGGATTTCGGCACCGGCCGCTCGACGATGGGCCAGATCGGCTTTCCGGTGACGCGATTGAGCACGTACAGGAAACCGTTTTTGCCGGCCTCCGCCACCACGTCCACCTTGCGGCCATCGTGGTTGATGGTGAGCAGCTTGGGTCCGACCATCAGGTCGTAATCCCACAGATCGTGATGCGTGGTCTGGAAGTGCCACAGCAGTTTGCCGGTGTGGGCGTCGATGGCGAGAATGCAATCGGAAAAGAGATCGGCGCCGGTGCGGTCGGCGCCATAGAAATCGTAGGTCGGCGAGCCGGTGGGGAAATAGGCGATGCCGCGCTTCTGGTCAAGCGAAATCTCGCCCCACGTGTTGGTGCCGCCCTCGTATTTCCAGGCGTTCGGCGGCCAGGTTTCGTAACCGGGCTCGCCGGGATGCGGCACGGTGTGGAAGATCCACGCCATCTTGCCGGTGACCGCGTTGTAGGCGCGCAAATCGCCGGGCGGCGATTCGTACTCCTCGCCGGTGGCGGAGCCCTCCAGGATCAGGTCGCCAAAGATGCGGCCCGGAGTCTGCGAGCCGATCTGACGGATCGCCTCGGGATCGCGGCCCAGGCCGGCGCGCAAATCGACGCTGCCATGGTCTCCGAAGGTGCCGACGATGTTGCCCATGCTGGCAGTGGTTGACGGGGCGCTGGCTGTGGCCGTGGTCTGGTTGGGATAGCAGGTATCCCAGCGCATGAACGACAGGGTGCCGTTGACCTGGCTGCCCAGCGTGACCTGGTTGTTGGCCTGCTGCTCCGTGTAGAAGCCGGCCTTGAGGGTGTGCGTCTTGTACACCCAGGTCAGATTGTCGGTCACATTCCAGTCGAATTTGCGCAGGAACTGCGAACCGGGCGGAACATAACCAAACGAGAGGCTGGGCAGACCGAGCGTCTCATAATCGACGATGCGCGGCAACTGCGTCTGGTTGAGGCCGAGATAGCCTTTCGTGTAACCGGCCGAGGCCCACGCGGTTCCGGTCGTCTGCGCCTTGGCGGGATTGGCAAACTGCTCCGGCTCCGACATATAGACGCCCGCCCCGGTCAGTTCGTTGGTCAGCGAAGCGCCCACCGTCTTGGTCAGGTCGAGCGTCAGGTAGTGGGAGTGGCCGTAGGAGTACATCGGCGTGGGATAGGGAACGGTTCCGTTGGGGTTGTAGTAGATGTTGTTCAATGCGGATTCGTCGTTGATCCGTTCCCAGTTGTAGGTGCCAAACAGCTTGGTTGTGCTGTTGATGGCCTCGTCGACGCGGGTATGGAACTGGAAGCCGTTGTGCGTCTGCATGACGTTCTGCGCCCAGTTGACGCCGTCGCTGGCGTCGATCGTCGTGCCCGCGGCGACCACCGGCTCTGGCTTGCGGTTGGGCGTCGGCCACAGGCTGGAGATGGCCGTGGTGGCCGGATCGATGTTCACGATGTGGCCGCCGGTCACGGCGGCTCCCGTCTGGTCGATGACTCCGGTAGGCGACCAGCAGAGGCCGCCCACGTTGGTGTACGTCGCGGTTTGGCTGTAGGACGCGTTGCAATTGGCGGTCAGGTCCGCAGCCGAGACGTGGAGCGCATTGGCGATCGTCGCCGTGCTCAAATTGCCGCCCAGCATGGCCGCGTTCGGAACGAACGCGGTGGCCAGTCCTTGCGAGACATCCTGCCCGTAGTATTCGAAGCCCGCCCAGAAGGTCAGGTTCTTTTTGGCGTTGAAATGGGTGTGCGGAATCAGCACGGGGCCGCTCAGCGAGCCGCCGGGATAAAAATACCGCATTGGCGGCCGGGCGCCACCGTAATACTTCGTGAGCCAGTCGTTGGAGTTCAGCGCGTTGTTGCGGAAAAAGGTGTGCAGGTCGCCGTGATACTGCGCGCCGCCGGATTTGCCAACCGCGTTGATGACAATCGGCCCCTTGGCCTGGTCGGCGCCGAAGTCGGCGGTCTGAATCTTGACCTCCTGCACCTGGCTCATGTTGACGTTGGCGATCTGGCCGCCCATATCGCCGGGGTCGATCACGTTGGCGCCATCGGCGCTAACATTGACCGAGCCCTGCTGCGGAGCGGCTCCGTTCGCCCCCAGGCTGGCCAACTGGCCGCTGCCGAAGCTCATCGTGTCATAGCCGTACAGGCCGCCCGGTCCCTCGTTTTGTACGTCCGCGCCGGCATTCATGACGAAGCCGGGCTGGGTGGTCACCAATTCGGCCACGTCGCGGCCCTCGGTGGCCAGCCGGTCGATGTCGCCCGATGTAATCATCGTGCTGTGTTCGGGCGAATCCAGCGTGATGCCGGCCGCCCGCGCCGTCACCGTGATCGAGATCTCGGCCTTGCCGACCTTGAGCGCGATCCGGGGCACGGTCAAATGGTCGCCCGGATGCACGACGATGCCGGTGACGGTCCAGGTATCGAAGCCGCTCGCGCCGACGCGCAGGCTGTAGGTGGCCGGCGGAATGGCGGCAAAGTTGAAGAAGCCGACTTCGTTGCTCGTGGTCTCCCACTTGGCCTTGCTGGCCTCGTTGAGGACGGCGATTCTGGCCTTGGGAATGAGTGCGCCCGCCGTGTCATGGACGGTGCCGCTGATGGACGAGGTGGTCTGTGCATGAGCGGTTCCGGCCAGCAGCAGCAGAACCACGACGCTCACGAGCGCCCAGGATTTCCGCTGAAACGACTTGATCCGCCACAGTAAGAACGATTTGCCTGTGAATTTCGACAAGGTATGCCTCCAAATTTCTACTAGCCAGGCTTTCCGGCTCGTTGTCCTGAATCGGTTTGCACCGGAGATTCCGCAAACGTTTCCAAACCCGGAATAACGCGACGTGACGCCGGAGATCTTGCCTGCCTCCGGCAGACGATATTCAAAACAGAGAGAAAACTATGCAGGGCTGGAAGCGATGTAAACGTTAATTGTGTACATTCGTGTACCAGCGCGCCCGGCGAACCGTTACACGCACGTACCAATTTGAAAACACAGACGATATTCCGCTCGCCCGCCCGGGTTTTCCTGCCCGTTGCAATCGCATTGGCGAATGGCTATGATCGATGCCTGGGAGGTGGCTCTTGTCCGGCAATGACCTGGAGGCACAAGAAAGCAACCGCCCTTGCTCGCCGGACGAGGAGCGCAGGGAACTGGAGGCCGTCGTTGCGGCGCTGGCCGGATCGAGCAGGCTGCGGCGGTTGATCGCCTTCATCGGCGAAAAATACTTTGCCGGCCAGGCCGACAAACTCCACGAGTACAACCTTGCGACCGAGGTCTTCGGGCGTTCCAAATCGACCTTCAATGCCGGCGAGGACGCGATCGTGCGGGTCGAAGCCCACCGGTTGCGCAAACGGCTCAAGGAGTACTACGAGAAAGAAGCCAAGGACCACCCGGTCCAACTGTCGATCCCGCCGGGCACGTACATTCCTGTCTTTACGCGCCGCAGCATCGCCGCCGCATCGACTGCGGGCAAGCCCGCAGCGCCGCAGGCCGCGCTGCGCCGGTGGCCCCTGGCGGCCGGAGTTGCGGCGATCGTCGTTGCTGCGCTTGCCACCGGCCTCCTTCTGCTCCATGCGCGCAGGGCCAAACCAGCGGCCGCGGCGTCCGCTGCCCCGGCAGCACCAGCGCATCGCGCCTCCGGGCCGTACGCCGAAGCGCCGTTGCGCATCCTGGCCGGTTACACCGGCAAATCGCGCATCGACAGCGCCGGCGCTGTCTGGCAGGCCGATCAGTATTTTCACTACGGAGGCAACTGGGAACGCCCGCGGACTTTCATCGCCCGCACCAGCGATCAAATGCTCTTCGATCATTGGCGCAATGGCGATTTTTCCTACGACATTCCGCTGCGACCGGGCGTTTACGAGTTGCATCTCTACTTTGTCAGCGGCGAACCGGCCTCGAATGGCGCTTCGACCTTTACCATGCACATCAATGGGCAAATGGTTCTATCGGGCTTCGACGTCTACTCGGACGCCATGGGCGCCAACATCGCCGACGAGCGCATCTTCCGCGACGTAAGCCCATCGAGCGACGGCTTCTTGCACCTCACCTTGGACAGCGAGCGCGGCACGGCCATGCTGAATGCGCTGGAGATTCTGCCCGGCACGCCGCAACGGCAGCTTCCCATCCGGCTGACGATGCAGCCGGAGGCCTACACCGATCACAGCGGCCAGTTTTGGCATCCCGACAATTACTTCATGAGCGGCTACACCTCGGCCCAGCGCGCACAAGTTGTCGGCTCAGCCGATCCAGACATCTTCGCCGCCGAGCGCTACGGGCACTTCAGCTACGCCATTCCCGTGGACACGCGCGACCGCTACACCCTGATTCTGCACTTTGCCGAGTTCTACTTCGGGCCGTCCGCGTCGGGCAATGGCGGCGCGGGCAGCCGCGTCTTCCGCGTTCTGTGCAATGGCAATACCCTGCTCGACAACTTCGACATTGTCAAGGAAGCCGGCAGCCTGCACGCCGTCACCAAAACCTTCAACCACATCAAGCCCACGGCCCAGGGCAAATTGAACATCACCTTCGAGCCCATCCTGAATAATGCAACGGTTTCGGGCATCGAGGTTCTGGACGAAGGACCGTAACGATCCGGTGCCCGCCCGCACAGGCCACGCCGCGCACACTCTGGCCTCTCTGAAACAGACGCTTTGCGTCTGAGCCGCATGAAGCCGGTGCAACGAAAAGACGGAATCATCACAAAACCAATCCACGCCGCCACAAGCGATTACTCCCGCGCTCACCTGCTCGGACTGAGATCATCGCAAGACACACTCCTGCGCTTCCCGCTTTCGTCTTCTCTTCATGCGATGGCCCTGCACCGTGCGGGTTCCGCAACCATTGCGCGCTTTAGCCCGCTATAATCTTCGCGAAACCTCGGGAGGTTTTTGTGAGGCCGATTTTTGCTTTTTTCGCTGCGGCGTTGCTGGCCGCGCCCCTGCTCCGGGCGCAGACCGCGTCCTGCGCCACGCCGGGAACGGACAACGCCTTTCTCGGCATCAAGACCATCCGGCTTTGGCCCGGCGCCGCGCCGCAGGCCAAGGGCGACTCGTGCTTCGACATTCCCGCGCTGACGTGGCTGGCCCCGCGCGGCAATGAAGCCCATGGCTCGGCCGTCGTGATCTTTCCCGGCGGCGGCTACGCTGAACTGGCTGGCGACCTCGAAGGCCGCGAGGTGGCCGACTGGTTCACCGCGCACGGATTTCAGGCCTTCATCCTCAGCTACCGGCTGGCCTCGCACGGTTACCTTCTGCCCGTGCCGCTGCTCGATGCGCGCCGCGCCATCCAGACCGTCCGGGCACACGCGGCCGACTATCACATCGACCCCAACCGCATTGTCGTGGCCGGTTTTTCGGCCGGCGGCCATCTGGCGGCGCTGGCCGGAACACAGTTCATCCCCGGCAGTCCACAGGCCGCCGATCCCGTCGAGCGCGTCTCCAGCCGGCCCGATTTTCTGGTTCTGGGCTACCCGTGGATCGGCGCAATTTCCAACGATACCGCGTCCCTGAGCTACTGCAAGATGTATCGCCTGCCGATGGACCAGTGCGAGGCGCTGCGCCTCAAATATTCCGCCGATCTCGATGTCACCCAGGAGACTCCGCCCACGTTCATCTATCACACCTTCAACGACCGCACAGTGCCTGTTGAACAGAGCCTGCGCTTCTTTGAAGCGATGGTCAAGGCGGGCGTGCCGGCCGAGTATCACGTCTTTGCCAACGGCGCGCATGGCAGCGGCCTGGGCAAGGGCGACCCCGCGCTCGACATGTGGCCCAAACTGCTGGAAAACTGGCTGCGCGCGCAGGGGTTGATGCCGGCGAAAAAACCCTGAAGAAGAGCAAAACGAAGAAGCGGGCCGCCGGAACCGGGAGTGGAAGGAATTCCCGAAACCGGCCGCCCGCTGGACCCTGGACTGGGTCTAGGTGGTAGCTCCAGTGTAGGCCGGTTTCCGGCAAAATCAAGTGGTATTTTACGCAGATTTTCCCGATTCGTGACCGGAGTCACAGTTGTTGTCCTCAAAGGCTTCCGTTGCGTTGACTTGAGAGGGGCAGGCTGTTACAAAAAAGGTGTCCGCTTGGAAAAAGTTCCACCTCCGAGCCGCTGCTTCAGCCCCCGAAAGCCATGGATATTCTTCAACAACTCGGAGAGCTTCTGGTCGCCGCCACGCCGACGGCCGTTCTCTTCCTCGTGCTCGTCATCGCCTATGAATTTTTGATTCAGCGGCCGCTTACGGCGGTTCTGGCCCGGCGTCGCGCGCTGACAGAGGGTGCGATGGAAGAGGCGCGCAAGGCCATCGCCGCGGCCGAGGCCAAGGCGCAGGAGTACGCCGAGCAGTTGCGGCAGGCGCGCGCCGAAGCCTACAAGGGGCGCGAAGCCCGTCTGAAGCAGTGGAGCGCCGAGCGCGATGCCGCGCTCGATGCGGCGCGTCATGCCGCAGCCGAGAAGGTTCGCCAGGCCAAGACCGAACTGGAGGCCGAGGTGGCCACGGCACGCGCAGCGCTGGAAGCCGCCGCGGCCGATCTGGCGCTTCTGGCCATCCGCGCCGTCACGCCAGCCGCTGCCGGGGGGGTCCGTTGAGTCTTTTTCGCACGCAGTTCTCTCTCCTGTTTCGCACCAGCGGTTTGCTCGCCGTGGTGGCGCTGGCGGCTTTATGGGCAATGCCCGTTCGCACGGCCTTTGCGCAGGAAACGCAGGCTCCGGCGGCGAGCGCTCAAGCCTCCGGCGCACAGGCTGCGCCACCCGATCAATCGAGCGACGACGGCAACGCCCAGTTTCTGCACTCCTCCGTGGTGAAGGCCGCGGCGCGCCTGCTGCATCTTCCGCTTGATTTGACGGTGGAGATTCTGCTGGCGCTCAACTTCGCGGTCATCTTCTTCGCCATTGCGGTTCCTATCGCGCGCGCCATGCCGAAGATGATCCGCAGGCGTTCGCAGGCGTTGAGTCAGGATTTGAACGACGCGCGCAAGGCGACGGCTGAGGCGCAGGCGCGTCTAAGCGCTGTCGAAGCGCAGTTGGCCGGTCTGGGCGAGGAGATCAAGCAGCTCGCCGGGCAGGTCGAGCGCGACAGCGCCGAAGACGAGAAGCGCATCAAGGCCTCGATCGCCGAGGAGAGCGCGCGCATTGTGGCCGCGGCCGAGCAGGAGCTTGCCGTGGCGGCGCAGCAGGCGCGGCTCGGATTGCGCACCCTGGCGGCCGATCTGGCCATCGGGCAGGCGGAAAAGCAGATTGCGCTGTCAGCCGAGGCCGATCGTGCGCTGATCGCCGAGTTTGCCGCCGGCATTGCCGGCCATGCGGCAGGCCAGGGAGGCAAAAACTAAATGCCCGCATTTGTCGCCCGTTACGCCCAGGCCTTTGCCGATGTGATCGGGGAAGCAAAGCTCGACGCGGAGATGCTGAATCGCCAGTTTGCGGATTTTCTCGCGACCTGGGAGGCAAGCGCCGAGTTGCGCGCCTTTTTTGCCAATCCGGCCCTTGCCGCCGTGCGCAAGGTGGAGATTCTCGACAAGCTGAACGAGAAGTTCGGCATGGCCAGGCCGCTGCGCAACCTGATCGCCGTGCTGATCGATCATGACCGCATCGCGTACGTGGTCGAGGTGGCCGCCGATTGGCGCAGGATTCTCAAGGAGCAACAGGGCATTCGTCCGGCCGAGATTGTCACGGCGCGCGAGCTGGGGGCTGGCGAGCGCGAAGCGCTGCTGGCCAGCGTGGCGCAACTGGTGGGCGGCAAAGTCGACGCGGCCTTCAAGCTCGATTCGTCGATCCTCGGCGGCGCGGTGGTGCGCGTGGGCTCCACGGTTTACGACGGCTCGGTGAAGGGGCGGCTGGAGCGGCTGAGGGAACAGTTGCTAGCTGCTAGCTGCTAGCTCCGGCCTGTTCTTACCAGGATTGGCCTGATTGGCGTTCATCGAAGTGGCGGCGGTTGGAAAGCAAGGCCAGGAGCTAGAGGCTGGAAGCTAGCAGCTAGCCGTTGGCGAACACAGACTGGAAACAGAAGCAGGATCGAAAACATGGCTCAGATCAAAGCAGACGAGATTACGCAGCTTCTTCGCGAACAGATCGCGAACTACGATGCCAAGGTCCAGGTGGACGAAGTCGGCACCATCACCTCGCTGGGCGACGGCATCGCCCGCCTGCACGGCCTCGACAAGGTGATGGCCGGCGAACTGCTCAGCTTTCCGCACGGCATCGCCGGTCTCGCGCTCTCGCTCGAAGAGGACCAGGTGGGCTGCGTGGTGCTGGGCGAGTACACCGAGCTGAAAGAAGGCATGGAGGTCAAGCGCACCGGCAAGATTCTCTCCGTGCCGGTGGGCGAGGCGATGATCGGCCGCGTAGTGAACGCGCTCGGCCAGCCCATCGACGACAAGGGCCCCATCGCGTCCACGCAGATGCTGCCGGTCGAGCGGCTGGCGCCGGGCATCATCGATCGCCAGCCCGTGCGCGAGCCGATGGCCACCGGCCTCAAGGCCATCGACGCCATGATCCCGATCGGCCGCGGCCAGCGCGAGCTGATCATCGGCGATCGCCAGACGGGCAAGACGGCGGTGCTGCTCGACACCATCATCAATAATGCGAAGAACGACCTGATCTGCATCTACTGCGCCATCGGCCAGAAGCGCTCGTCGATCGCGCAGGTGGTGCAGACGCTCACCGAAGCCGGCGCCATGGGCCACACCATCGTCGTCGCCGCCTCGGCCTCCGAGCCGGCGCCGATGCTCTATCTTGCGCCCTACGCCGCGACGGCCCTCGGCGAGTACTTCCGCGATAACGGCAAGCACGCCCTGGTGATGTACGACGATCTGTCGAAGCACGCCATGGCCTACCGCGAGATTTCGCTGCTGCTGCGCCGTCCGCCGGGCCGCGAGGCGTATCCCGGCGATGTTTTCTATCTCCACTCGCGCCTGCTCGAGCGCAGCTCGAAGATGAGCAAGGAAAAGGGCGGCGGCTCGCTGACGGCGCTACCTGTGATCGAAACCCAGGCGGGCGACGTCTCGGCCTACATCCCGACGAACGTCATCTCGATCACCGACGGCCAGATCTTCCTGGAGACCGACCTGTTCAACTCCGGCGTCCGGCCGGCCGTCAATGTGGGGCTTTCGGTCTCGCGCGTGGGCTTTTCGGCGGCCATCAAGGCGGTCAAGCAGGTGGGCTCGACACTCAAGCTCGATCTGGCGCAGTACCGCGAACTGGCGGCCTTCGCGCAATTCGGCTCGGACCTCGATCCGCTGACGCAGAAGCAGTTGGCGCGCGGCCAGCGGCTCACCGAACTACTCAAGCAGCCGCAGTTCCAGCCGCTCTCCTGGCAGCAGCAGGTGGTGGTGCTCTTCGCCGGCACGCAGGGTTACCTGGACGACCTGAAGGTAAGCGACATTCGCGCCTTCGAGGACGGGCTGCACAAGTATTTTGGCACTGCCTGCGGCGCGCTTCTGGAAGAGCTCACGGCCAAAAAGCAGCTCGACGACGAGATTCGCGGCAAGCTCCACGCGGCCATGAAGGAGTACGCGGCGCAGTTCAAAGAACAGCTTCTAGCTCCTAGCCATTAGCTTCTAGCTGGATCGTGCTGGCAGATAGGGCGATAACTTTGCAAGCGATTGCATTTGCGAACCACAGAGGACAGCGCACGAGGCCGCTAGCCGCAGGAAGGGCTAGAAGCTTGGAGCTAGAAGCTGGAAGCTGATTTATGGCAAACGTACTCGACTTACGGCGCAGAATCCGAAGCGTCAAAAACACGCGGCAGATCACCAAGGCCATGAAGATGGTCTCGGCGGCCAAACTTCGTCGCGCACAGGAGCGCGCGCTCGCCGCGCGGCCTTACGCGCGCATGATCGCCAGCGTGCTCGAGTCGCTCAGGCGGCGCGTCGATCTTTATGACGAGCGGACGGGCGAGCTGGCGCATCCACTGTTTCTGACCCGGCCCGAAAAGCGAATTTTGCTGGTGGTCGTCTCCGGCGACAAGGGTTTTGCCGGCGCCTTCAACGCCAACGTGCTGAAGATGGCGCACCAGTTCATTGAGGGCAACCCGGAGAAGGAAATCGACATCGAGGCCGTGGGCCGCAAGGGCCGCGACCAGTTGCGGCGGCGCTTTCCGGTGGCGGCCTACACGGAGCAGGTGGACGAACAGGGCCAGAAGCGGCCGGTGCGCGGCGCGCGTCAGGCGAAGGTCGAGTTGACCGGCGATCATCCGGGGCTGCTCGCGCGTCTCGATCCCAAGCGCGTCGAGGGTCTGGCCCGCGGCATCGTTGCGCGCTATGCGCATGAGGAGATCGACGCGGCCTACATCGTCTACAACGAGTTCAAATCGGTGATCTCGCAGCGGCTGGTGGTCGAGCGGCTGCTGCCGCTGATCGAGTTGGGCGCGCCGCAGATCGCCGGCGCCGTCGAGCCCAGCGCGGAAGAAAAAGAGCGCCGCGCCGAGGCCGCGCTTTCGGCCGGCATCGCGCTTGAAGCCGCCGACACCACCGAAGCCGAGGAAGAAGCCAAAAAATTCGGCACGGCCGGTGTGGACTATCTTTACGACCAGCCCGCCGCCGAACTTTTCGCGGGCCTTCTGCCGCAGTACATTTTTTCCGTGCTCTTCCACGCCATGACCGAGTCGGTGGCGGCCGAGCACGCGGCGCGCATGACGGCGATGGATTCGGCAACCAACAACGCCTCGGAGATGATCGACGACCTGACGCTGCACATGAACCGCGTGCGCCAGGCGGCCATCACCAAGGAGATTATCGAGATTGTGAGCGGCGCCGCCGCTTTGTAGCTCCCGTAGGGAGCGTAAGAGGTTAGCCCAGGACAAGCCCGAGCGAAGTCGAGGGCGCAGTCCTGGGAATGGGATCCAATAAGATCTCTTAGCCCCGTAGGGGCGACAGAATCTGGGCGGGTTCGTCATGAATGTCCGTAAGCTTTTGCGGTATGAGATTTGGAGCAAGAGTACGACGCTGAAGATTCTCGTGGCGTTTGGCATTATTTTTGCGGTTTCTTTTTTGGGTTTTTGGTGCTGGGATGAGGTAAGCCGGCATTGGTTGACAAAAAGCGAGCGCGTCGCGGCGAAAGTCGCGCTCCAGCAAATCGATGCATTGCAGAATTCGGATTCGCTGAGCAATGGAGAGTTCAAGGTTCGAAGGGATAAGGCTGAATTGGCAGTGGACAGCGCAGAAAAGGTCGCCAGAACAAGGAAGGATGAACTCATCTACACGGAGCTGATTGTGTGCGGTATGGGTTCTGATCTCGCTCAAATCAAGGTGATCGAACAGAAAATGATTGAGCAGGATAAGTTCAAGCAGTCGGCGGAATCCTGGGAGTTCGAGCAGCAATCCAGCATCCTTACGGGCGCAATGGCCCGCCAAAGCTGTTTGGCCTTACACAAGGAATTGGATTAGCAAAGGTTTGGATCGAGGAGAAAGAAGCTAGAAGCTAAGAGCTAGAAGCTAGGAGCTGTTTTGAAATGGCAGAGAACATCGGCAAAGTGATTCAGGTCTCCGGCCCGGCCGTGGACGTGCAGTTTGAAGAGGCGACGATGCCGCCCATTTACCAGGCGCTGCGCGTCACCAGCGAGGGCTTTACCGTGCCCACGCCGATCGACGTGATCCTCGAGGTGCAGCAGCATCTGGGCGAGGGGCGCGTGCGCACGGTCGCCATGCAGGCCACCGACGGCATGGTGCGCGGCATGAAGGCCATCGACCAGGGCGGGCCGATCCGCGTGCCCGTGGGCAAGGAGACGCTGGGCCGCGTGATCAACGTCATCGGCGAGCCGGTGGACCTGCTCGGTCCGGTGGGCGAAAAGCAGCGCAACCCCATTCACCGCCCCGCACCGCTCTTTGACGAGCAGTCCACGCGCGAGGAGATGTTCGAGACCGGCATCAAGGTCATCGACCTGATCCAGCCGTTTTTGAAGGGCGGCAAGATCGGCCTCTTCGGCGGCGCGGGCGTGGGCAAAACCGTCGTCATCATGGAGCTGATCAATAACGTGGCCAAGAACCACGGCGGCTACTCGGTCTTTGCCGGCGTGGGCGAGCGCACCCGCGAGGGCAACGACCTGTGGCTTGAGATGAGCGAGTCGGGCGTCATCAAACCCGGCAAGTGGCAGGACTCGAAGTGCTCGCTGGTCTACGGCCAGATGACCGAGCCGCCCGGAGCCCGTCTGCGCGTGGCGCTGACCGGCCTGACCGTGGCCGAGCACTTCCGCGACCAGGAAGGCGCGGATACGCTGCTGTTCATCGACAACATCTTCCGCTTCACGCAGGCCGGCTCCGAGGTTTCCACGCTGCTGGGCCGCATGCCCTCGGCCGTGGGCTATCAGCCGAACCTGGCCACGGAGATGGGCGAGCTGCAGGAGCGCATCACCTCGACCAGCAAGGGTTCGGTGACCAGCGTGCAGGCCGTCTACGTGCCCGCCGACGACCTGACCGATCCGGCTCCGGCGACGACCTTCGCCCACCTGGACGCGACCACCGTGCTGAGCCGTCCGCTCTCCGAACTGGGCATCTATCCGGCCGTCGATCCGCTGGGATCGACCTCGCGCATTCTTTCGGCGCGCGTCGTCGGCCAAGAACATTACGATGTCGCCCAGGGCGTCAAAAGAATTCTGCAGCGTTACAAGGATTTGCAGGATATCATCGCCATTCTCGGCATCGACGAGCTTTCCGAAGACGATAAACTCACCGTGGCGCGCGCGCGCAAGGTGCAGAAGTTCCTTTCGCAGCCCTTCCACGTGGCCGAGCAGTTCACGGGCATCGCCGGCAAGTACGTCAAGATCGCCGACACGGTCCGCGCCTTCAAGGAGATCATCGAAGGCAAGCACGACGATGTGCCCGAGCAGGCGTTCTACATGCAGGGCGGCATTGAAGACGTGCTGGCCAAGGCCGAGCAGATGAAAGCGTCGGTGTAAAACAGTTGTCAGTGATCAGTTGTCCGTGGTCAGTTTTTTCTCGCGGCCGCCATCTGATTCGACTGACAACGGACAACTGATCACTGGGAACTGACTTTATGGCAGAAGCAACTACAGATCGACTCCGCGTCCGGCTCGTCACCCCCGAGCGCACTCTCTTCGAGGCCGAGGCCTCGGCCGTTGAGCTGCCCTCGAAGTCGGGCTACATGGAAGTGCTCTACGGTCACGCGCCGCTGATGGCCGAGTTGGGCGCGGGCGATGTGACCATCCACGGAACCGAAGCGGCGGAGAACGAGGCTGGCGGCGTGGTGCGGCTGAACGTCAGTTGGGGATTTGTCGAGGTGCTGCCGAACCGCGTCACGATCCTCGCCTCGGACGCGCTCAAGCCCGAGGAGATTGACCTCCCGCGCGCCGAGCAGCAGCTTGAGCGCGGCTTGAATCTGCTGAAGCAGGCCGGCGAAAGCGTCGAGGCCAGCGACGAGGCGCAGCGCGTGATCTTCGAGGCTGAAGCCAAGATCGCATCGGGCAGCGGCGCGGCCAAAGCGCACTGACAATCTTCCGTTGGCAACCATTTTTTGCGAAAGTACACAACAAAAAAGCCCTGCTCTGTAAAGCAGGGCTTTTTTTGTGGGTCCGGCGTCGATGCGCTAACGCACGACCGAAGGCCGCGTGTCGAGCTTGCCGCTCTTGTAGCCCTCGGCAATCTCGGCGATCGGCAGCGGCTTGTAGTCGCCGGAGTGACCGGCCTGACCGAACTCGGTCATGCGCTGGGCCACGACCTTGGCCATCGCCTCGCGGGCCGGCTTCAGGTAGTCGCGCGGGTCGAACTTCTCCGGCGTCTCGGCGAAGACCTTGCGGATGGCACCGGTGATGGCCAGCCGGTTGTCCGTGTCCACGTTGATCTTGCGCACGCCGTTGCGAATGCCGAGCTGAATCTCTTCGACCGGAACGCCCCAGGTCGGATTCAGCTTGCCGCCGTACTGGTTGATGGTGTCCTGCAAATCCTTGGGCACCGAGGAGCTGCCGTGCATGACGAGGTGGGTGTGCGGCAGCCGCTGGTGGATGGCGATGAGCACGTCCATCTTGAGCACCGAGCCGTCGGGCTTTTTGGTGAACTTGTAGGCGCCGTGGCTGGTGCCGATGGCGATGGCCAGGGCGTCGACGCCGGTGCGCTCGGCGAACTCGACCGCCTGGTCGGGATCGGTGATGTGCTCGAGGCCCGTGCCGCCCGCGCCGTGACCGTCTTCAACGCCGCCCAGCACGCCGATCTCGCCCTCGACCGTGACGCCGCGCTCGTGCGCGTAGTCCACCACGCGGCGCGTGATCTCCACGTTCTCCTCGAAGGTTGTCGGCGTCTTGCCGTCGTCCTTGAGCGAGCCGTCCATCATCACCGAGGTGTAGCCCAGAGCGATGGCGCTCTGGCAGGTCTCGAAGCTGTTGCCGTGGTCCTGGTGCATGGCGATGGGAATGTCGGGATTCAGCTCGGCGGCGGCCTGGATCAGCTTGAAGAGATACAGATCCTCGGCGAACTTGCGCGCGCCGCGGCTGGCCTGCACGATGACCGGCGACTTGGTCTGGCGGGCGGCCATCATGATGGCCTGAATCTGCTCCATGTCGTTCACGTTAAACGCGCCGACGCCGTATCCGCCCTTGGCGGCTTCGTCAAGAAGCTGCCGCATGGAAACGAGAGGCATAAAAATTCTCCTTAGGAAGTGGCTCGCGCCGCCGTTCCGCTCCGATCCTGAACCGTCGGGAACCCGGCCTGACGCCGTGAGCTGCGATCCTCTTTATGGTAGCAGAAACCCGCGTGAAGACAGGGCGTTTCGCGCGGCGATCGCGTTGGCGAGGCTGCGCACGCCGCCGGTTCCGATTCAGGACTCCAGCCCCAGCCAGAGCGCGATACCGGCCACCTCGCCCGAGAGCAGGAGCACGAGCGCCCACTGCACCGGCCCGGTGACGGCGAGCCAGTCTGGATCGAGGACGGTCACCAGGGTTGTCGCTGCAATCAACAGCCCGATCGCCGTGTCCCGCCCGACGTGACGCCATGCGCGCCAACCGTTCGGAGCCGCGCGGCCGGCGCGCTTCTCGCTCCGCGCCCGCAGCGCCACGCGCGCCGCAAATCCGTCCGGCAGTGCGAGACGCGGCCGTGCATGAAGCGCGACCTCGATTTCGGCGTCCAGAATCGCGTCACCGCAGGCCGCGCAGGTTGCGGCATGGGCCGCCTCGGCCACCGCCAACGCGCGCTGGTCCTGAAGCGCACGCCGCACCGCTTCGCACGAGGCAGCTTTCATTTCGCCAGGCCGCATACGCTTCTCCTCTCCTTCAGAATAGACCGCAACCGCTCCCTGCCGCGATGCAGATGCGTGCGCACGGTGTTCACGGGCAGTTGCAGCACCTGCGCGATTTGCTCGTAGGTGCATTCCTCCTGGTGAAAGAGCACCAGCGCGCCTCGCTCCATCTCGCTCAACGCGCCGAGCGCCTCGTTGACCTCGCGCAGCGTCTCGCGCTGGCGCAGTTGCTCCTCGGCGTTCGCGCCCGCGTGCGCCAGACGGTTCTCCCAGCCCGCGTCGGGGTCGCTCAGCGAGGTATGCGCCTGTTCTCTGCGCCGGCGCTTCCACTCGTCCTGCGCCACGTTCAGCGCGATCCGATAGAGATAGGTTGTCAACTTCGCTTCGCCGCGAAAATCCTCGATTCCCCGGTAGAGCCGCAGAAATACCTCCTGCGCCAGGTCTTCCACCTGCTCGCGCGAGCCGGTGAGCCGCGTGAGCACACGAAAAACAAACTCCTCGTGCCGGCGCACAATCTCTTCGAACTGGAGTTCTTCTGCCAAACCGTATCTGACCGGCCATCGCGGCGAAAGTTTCACGTTGGCCGCTGAAACTTTGCTCCTGCGCCCCAGTCTAACCCCGGCGTCGCAACAAAAAAGGAGGAAATCATGTTCAGTTCCATGTGGAATAGCCCGTCTATCGTTCCTGTCGTCGCCATGACGATCCCGATCGTCGCGATCGTCTCCGGTATGATCTTGAAGTACCAAAGGCGCCGTCTGCAAAGCGAAGAGCGCCTGGCCGCCATCGCGCATGGGCTGCCGCTGCCGCCCGAGCCGGCCAGCGAAGAGGACGCAGCGCAAGCCGATCCGCGCCGCCATGCGAATGGCCATCGCACCACGGCCATCATCCTGCTCGCCGTCAGCGTGGCGATGATGGTGTTTTCTGTGGCGCTTTCCTGGATCGTGGGTGAGCGCGATGTGCTCGTCATCGCCGCCGCCGCGGTTTTCCCCTTGCTGCTGGGCGTCGGCTTTTTCATCGACTACCGCCTGCGCATCAACGAACTCAACCGGATCGAGGCGGAGACCGAGCCGAGCCGCGCGTCCAGCAGGATGTAACGGCGCAACGGCTCTTCCATCGCAAGATTGCACGGACCGACCAGCGTGACGCAGCCAGCATCGTCCACCGTTTCCCGGTGCGTTTGCTGCCGCACGTGCGCGCCGTAAGCGCGCGGAGGTCTACGCCGCCGGGCGGCGCGGGCTGGGCAGGCGATGAAATAATAGCGATGAGGCTCCCGCGCGATGATCGCAACCGCCGCACCGACGACGACCGACGAATTGCTGGCCCGTGGATGGGCGGCGCTGCCCGCCGCTTATCATATGCCCGAGGTTGCGCCCACGCTGAACGAAGCGCTGGGCTGGTGCCGCCATCTGGCCGAAACCCACTACGAGAATTTCCACGTGGCCACGTGGTTTCTGCCCCGGGCGCTTCGGCCGCACTTCCACGCCATCTACGCCTACTGCCGCGTCTCTGACGATCTGGGCGACGAGGTGGGCGACCCGGCGGCCGCGCTGGCGCTGCTCGATCTGTGGGGCCGCGAGCTGGACGCCTGCTACGAGGGCCGGGCGCGGCATCCCGTCTTTGTCGCGCTGGCCGAGACCATCCGCGTCTGCGCGATCCCGAAAGAGCCTTTCGCCGATCTGCTTGCCGCCTTCCGCCAGGACCAGACCGTCGCGCGCTACGCCACGATGGACGACGTGCTCGGCTACTGCCGCTACTCGGCCAATCCTGTGGGCCGGCTGGTGCTCTACGCCTGCGGCGAGGTGAATCCTGCGACGATGGAAGAAAACTTCCGGCTTTCGGACGCAACCTGCACGGCCTTGCAACTGGCCAACTTCTGGCAGGACGTGAGCGTCGATTTCCAGAAAGGCCGCGTCTACCTGCCGCAGGACGCGATGCGCCATTTCGGCGTGAGTGACGAGACGATCGCGCAGCGCGTGGCGACGCCCGAGTTCCGCGCATTGCTGCGCCACGAGGTGGACTACGCGCGCACGCTCTTCGCGCAGGGCCTGGCGCTTATCGGCCGCGTCGATCGCGAACTGGCGCTCGATCTCGACCTGTTCAGCCGCGGCGGCCTCGAAATTCTGCGCGCCATCGAACGCCGCAACTTTGATGTGCTGAGCGCCCGGCCGGCCATCGCCAAGCGCACCAAGCTCGCCCTCGCCCTGCGCGCGCTGGGCGGCAAGGCGCTGCCGTTTCTGCGCCTCGGTCCGCAAAGGACGGCCGCATGACGCCCGCGGGTTCAACCAACGAACTGGCCCGCGCCTATACCCATTGCCGCGCGATCGCCAAACGCGAGGCCAAGAATTTTTATTATTCCTTCGTCGCGCTTCCAGCCGCGCGGCGCAACGCCATCTGCGCCATCTACGCCTTCATGCGCCAGGCCGACGACCTCTCCGACGACGAAAGCCTGCCGCGCGAGGAGCGCCGGAGCAAGCTGAAGGCGTGGCGCACGGCCTGGAGCCAGGCCGCGGCCGGCGCCTCCACAAGCGACCCCATCTTCCTCGCCGTGCGCGACGCCCTTGCGCGTTTCGCGATTCCTCTCCAGTTGCTCGACGAACTGGTGGACGGCGTGGCGATGGACCTGGACCGCACGCCGGGCGGCGAGGCCGACACCTACGCGACCTTCGATGATCTCTATCGCTATTGCTATCTGGTCGCCTCGGTCGTGGGCCTGGTCTGCATCCGCATCTTCGGCTTCCAGGACAAGCGCGCCGAAAAACTTGCCGAAGAGACGGGAATCGCCTTCCAGCTCACGAACATTTTGCGCGATGTGCGTGAGGACGCCGAGCGCAGCCGCGTCTATCTGCCGCTCGAAGACCTGGAAGCGCATGGCGTCGCGCTCGATTCCCTGCTCCGGCACAAGGCCGCAGCTCCGCCGACCGAGGCCGAACGCGCCCTGCTCGCATCCATCGCCAGCCGCGCCGAAGCCTACTACCGCTCGGCCGCGCAACTGCTGCCGCTGATCGATCGCGAGAGCCGGCCGGCGCTGTGGGTGCTCGTCACCATCTATCACGCACTGCTCCGGCGCATCGAGCGCGCGGACTACGATGTTTTTTCGCAGCGCGCGCGCGTGCCGACCGTCCAGAAGATCGCCATCCTGCTGGCCGGCATGGCGCGGATGGCCTGGGCGCGCTTCACCGGGTAAAACCGGACGCCTTTCTCCGATCGAGCACGGAAGAAACGCCACTTTCCGTTCATCCTGTTCCGCACGGCGCAGGGCAATTGGCGGCAAGACCTGCGCAAATCTCTGGGACGGATCGACAAGAACAGAAGATTCGTCGCACAAACCTTTGCGTTCAAGGCCTCTTCACTGTCAAAAGTTCAGGACCTCTTCACTGTTAAAGCTGGAAAGTAGCCGCGCAATTTGTTAACGTAATCATATCCGTGAAGGACGTATCTGCCGGTTCCGAACCTGCCTGGGCAGGGTACGGCTTCAAGACGGGTACGGCTCCGAGAGTTGAACGGCACAGGTGTGCCTGAGTGCGCCGTGCCGCGCCGCTGGAAGGGAAATCGGAATTGATGAGCATCGTTCTAGGGATCGACGGGGGCGGCACAAACACGCGCGCCGCTATCGCCGCTGGCGGGAAGGTCATCGGCCAAAGCAAAAATGGATCGATGAAGAGGCTGCGCGTCGGTGCGGAAGCCGCCGAGGCGAACCTGCGTGCAGTGCTTGCAGAGGCCGTCGCCCAGGCTGGCGTCAAGCACGTCGACGCCGCCTGCTGCGGTGTAGCCAGCGTGCAAATGCCCGGAATTCCCGAGTGGATTAGCGCGGTTCTCGGCGATTTTGGCGTGGCGCGTTCGGAGGTGGTCGGCGACGAGATCATCGCCCTCGACGCGGCCTTCCAGGGAGGGCCAGGCATCCTGCAGATCGCCGGAACGGGATCGAATTGCGTGGGCCGCGCGCCGGATGGAAGTTTCGAGACCGCGGGAGGATGGAGTTCGCGGCTGGGCGACGAGGGCTCCGGCTACTGGATCGGCGTCAACGCGGTGCGTCGCGCCCTGCACGCCTTCGATCGCGAGCAGCCGTGCGGCGTCATCCCCCGCGTGATGGCGCTCTGGGGCACACGGGACATGGGCGAGTTCATCGACCTGGGCGACAGCACGCCGGGACCGGACTTTGCCGCGCTGGCGCCGGCCATCGACGCTCTGGCCGAGGCCGGCGACGCGGTGGCGCTCAGCGTTCTCGACCAGGCGGCGCGCGACCTCGTGGAGTTCGTCCTGCTGGTGCGCGCAAAACTTCGCCGCAAGCATGGCGTCACCGTGGAAGTGCCCGTAGCATGGACCGGCAGCGTAATCGGCAAGATGCGGCTGGTGCGCGAGCGGTTCGTCGCGGGATTGAAGGCTGCCGCGCCGGAGATGCCCGTGGGCGTCGAAGAGGTCGCCGCGATTCAAGGCGCACTTTGGCGCGCTGAACGTCTGGCCCGGACCGTGCGCTGATCGCACCCGCCCGCAAAGTGCGAACGGAAGCTTCACCACGCGTCCTCTTCTGTTTGCTTTCCTCTGTTGGCGGTTCGCCGCCTCAGTGGTACTTGCGCAGCACGCCCAGCACCCGCCCCTGAATGGCCACCTGCGCCGCGGGAACGTAGATGGGGTCCATCTCGATGTTCGAGGGCTGCAAACGCACCACGCTGCCTTCGGGGTAGAACCGCTTGAGGGTCGTCTCCGAGCCATGCACCAGCGCCACAACGATCTCGCCCTGGCGCGCTGTCCGCGTTCGCTCCACCAGCACGTAATCGCCGCTGATGATGTGCTCATCGCGCATCGAATCGCCGCGCACCTCCAGCGCGAAAACATCGCGGTTTCCGACCACGTCGTGCAGCGAGATCGTCTCGCTCGACTCCATCGTTTCCACCGGCAGCCCGGCGGCGATGCGCCCAGCCAGCGGAAGCTTCAGGCTCGAACGGGGGCGCGCGCCCGGCGGTGCAAGATCGATCGATCGGCTGCGGTTATGCTCCCGGTCGAGCATTCCCTTTCGCTCGAGGTTGGTGATGTGCTTGTGTACCGTGGCCAGACTCCTCAGCCCCATGCCGCGGGCAATCTCCTCGAAGGAGGGCGAGTACCCATTGCGGCTCACAAACGACGCTAAAAAATCCAGAACCTCTTTTTGCCTGCGTGTAACGGCCATGGGCGCATTATAGCGAATAAAAAGCGAATTGCAAGAATTATTTCGATTCGCGCGGGACCATCGCCTGGCAAATTCAGGGGCTCTCCCCGCGCACCGGCAATGGAAAACCACTCATCCCCGCGCAGCTCTGCTCCTTCGAAACCCGCCTCCTGCAACCTGCCCCGAGGCCGCCTACAATGAAACCATGCTCCTGGAAAGCTTTCCTGTCGGCCCGCTGGCCTGCAACTGCACGCTTCTGGGCGACGAAGAGAGGCACGAAGCCATCGTCGTCGATCCTGGAGCTGAGATCGCGCGCATTCACCGTCGGCTCAGCGAACTGGGGCTCGCGCTGAAGCAGATCATCGTCACCCACGCGCACATCGACCATGTGGGCGGGGCGCTGAAGCTCAAGCGGCTGACCGGCGCTCCGATCTATCTGAACGCCGCCGACCTTCCGCTGCTCCAGTCGATGGAGCTACAGGCGTCGTGGATCGGCGTGCCTGCGCCGGAGGTGGCTCCGCCCGACGCCGGCCTCGACGACGGCCAGACGGTGGGCCTCGATCGCTATCCGGCCCAGGTGCTGCACACGCCCGGCCACACGCAGGGATCGGTCTGCCTCCATTTCGCGCCGCTCAATCTGCTGATCGCCGGCGACACCCTCTTTGCCGGCAGCATCGGCCGTACGGACCTGCCCGGCGGCAACTTCGAGCAGATTCTCGACTCGCTTCACAATCGGCTCATGGCATTGCCTGACGAGACCCGGATCTTACCCGGCCACGGCCCGGAGACGACCATCGGCGCGGAACGCCGCGGCAATCCGTTTCTACAGAACCGGTAGGGGCGGCTGTTGCGCCCTGTCTTCAAAGGGCAGTGCGGAAATAGTTCGCCAGGATGCCGACTCCGGCGCGGAACTCCAGTTCCGGCGCAAGCAGGCTCGCCACCAGCCACCCCGAGGCGGGCAATCCAAAAAAGTAGCCGGGATGAAGCCACAGGCCGCAATCGAGCAAAGCGCGAACCGTCTGCTCGTCGGGCGCCAGCGCAGGAACACGCAGAATCGCGTACCATCCCCCCTCGCAGACTAGCCGGTCGAGCGCGGGAACGGCGCCAAGCTGCCGGTCGAGTTCGGCCAGGTTGGCGGCGACGCGGCATTGAATCTGCTGCTGGATTTCGACGCGGCTCTCAAGCCAGGATGGCAGCGCCCATTGCGCCGGCGCATTCATCGAGAGGAAGGTGTCGGCGATCACCTCCAGCCGATCGAGCGCCTGCGCTTTTTCGGGGCCCGTGGCGGCGATCCAGGCGGCCTTCATCTGCGGCAGGCCGGCAATTTTGCTCAGGCCGCTGACGACGAAAACCGGAACCCCGTCGAGTCCCGCGGCAAAACTGCCTGCGCCCCGGCCGCCTGCAAGGCTATAGCCCAGAAAAACCTCGTCCACAATCAGCGCCAATTCATGCTCACGGCAGATTTGCGCCAGCTCTTCAGCCTCCCAGGGCTTGGTGAAGTGGCCGGTGGGATTGTTCGGATGCACGACGACGATGGCGCGTGTCCGCGGCGTCACGGCGCGGCGAAGGCCATCGGGATCGATCTGCCAGCCGTCGTGATAGACAAGCGCCGCCGGCGCAAGGCGCACGTCGTCGAGCGTGGCCAGAAAGTCGAAGAGCGGATAACCCGGCTGAGGCACGAGGATCTCGTCGCCCGCCTCGCACAGCAGACGAAAGAGAAAGCTGTAGGCCTCGCTGGTGCTGGTGGTCAGCACGATTTCTTCCGGCGCAAGCGCAACGCCGTGGCTGGCGTAATACTGGCAGACCGCCTCGCGCGCCGCCGGCAATCCGCGCGGCTGCGGATCGTAGTCCAGGGCGCGGGGATCGGTCAAAGCCGCCAGCAGCGAGGCCGGATAACGAAAGCCGCAGCGCGTCGGATTCGATGCGGTCAGGTCGGCGATCGGCAGCCCGGCCTCACGGCGCTGCCGATAGGCGCGCGCCAGCTCGCTTTCGCTGGTATTCCAGCCCGTTCGTTCGGAAAATCGCATGAAGATGGCTCAATGCGCGGAAAAATCGCCGTGAGACGGCTGCTCCGGTGCGTCGTTCACAATGAAAGAGCGCCCTCCTTCACCATACACGGGCGCGGAAGGTGGTTGAGCTTGGCTCTGCGCGCCGTCGTCTTCGACTATGGAATGGTCTTGTCCGGGCCGCCCGATCCGCGGGCACACAACGAACTGGTGCGCAGGGTGGGCCTGCCGGCCGCAGAGTTCGACGCGCTTTACTGGGCCGACCGGCACGCCTTTGACGAAGGCAAGCTGACCGGCGAGGAGTTTTGGCGCAATCTCCTCCAGAAGGCCGGCGTCGCCGCGCTCCCGGCCCTCGTTGCCGAGTTGCTCGCCTGGGACGCGCGCATGTGGATGACGCTGAATCCGGCAATGCTCGCCTGGCAGGGCCTGCTCCAGGCGCGCGGCTTGCGGACCGCCGTGCTCTCCAACCTCGGCGACGCGACGCAGCAGGCGATGGAGCGCGAACTCCCGTGGCTGAAGCGCTTCGATGCGCTCGTCTGGAGCTACCAGGAGCGCATCGCCAAACCCGATCCGGCGATCTACCGCATCACGCTCGACCGGCTCGGCGCGCGTCCCGATGAGACGCTCTTTCTGGACGACCGCCCAGAGAACGTGGCCGCCGCGGCGGCGCTGGGAATCCAGGCCCTCGTCTTCACGACGGCCGATGCGCTTGGCGCGCAGCTGGTCGCGCGCGGCCTCGACAAGCAACTGCCGCTGCCGGACGCGCCCCGCCACGCACAACCGTCCGCCAGCCTCTTGCACTCCCCGGCTCCAGAGATCTGCGCATTCCTTGCGGCGATGCGCGCGCAACCGGCTGGCGACAAACAGTAGACTGCGCGCAGAGGCGTTTGCGCAGTCTCTGCCCGTACACTGAATCCATGGCTCTGCGCCTTTTTGCCGCCACCACCAGCGCGGGCAAGCTGCGCGACTTCCGCACCGCCGCGCGCGCCTTTGCGCTCGATCTCGATTCCCTGCCCGGGCTCGCGGCCATCCCCGCGCCCGAAGAGAACGGCGACACCTTCCTTGCCAATGCCGCCTTGAAGGCCGTTTACTACTCGCGTCTCGCTCCCGGCGAGCTGGTCCTGGCCGACGATTCGGGCCTCGAAGTGGATGCGCTCGGCGGCGCGCCCGGCGTGCGTTCGGCCCGCTACGCGGCCGATGCCGGCCTCATCGATTCGCCCGACGCCTGCGACAACACGGACGTGTGGAATAACACGCTGCTGCTGCAACGGCTCGACGGCATTCCGCCCGCCCTGCGCACGGCCCGCTACCATTGCACGCTCGTCGCCGCGCGCGACAGCCTGGTCGTGCAAGTGGCCGACGGCGCGGTCGAGGGCGTGATCCTCGACGCTCCGCGCGGCACGGGCGGTTTTGGCTACGATCCGGTCTTTTTCCTGCCCGCTCTGGGCAAAACCATGGCCGAGATCGACCTCGAAACCAAGCTCGGCCTCAGCCATCGCGGCCGGGCCCTCGCCGCGCTCCTGCCCAAGCTGCTTTCCGCCTGACAGCCGCCCGTTGGGCGGCCTGCGCAAACGCAATCGCACAAGGACGCATCTCAATCTGTACAATGGCGATTGTGCTGTGACACAGCGCACAGTCAATCATCCCATTCAGTTTGTAAGTGTGATGCAGAATTTGTGCGCGCCATTGAAACCGGCTTTGCAGCAGGAGGAATTTCGTGCCATCCAGTACTTTGAGCGTTACCGACAATCGCACGGGGAAGACCTACGAAGTGCCCATCCAGGACGGAACCGTACGGGCCATGGACTTCCGCAAGATCAAAACCAGTGATGATGATTTTGGCCTCATGCTTTATGATCCAGCCTTCACCAATACAGCCTCCTGCCGCAGTAACATCACGTTCATCGATGGCGACCGGGGCATCCTCGAGTACCGCGGCTACCCCATCGAGCAACTGGCCGAGAGCTGCACCTTCCTGGAAGTGGCCTACCTGATCTTGTTTGGAGAACTGCCGACGGCGCCCGAGCTGGATGACTGGGTCTACGAAATCACCCATCACACGATGCTCCACGAGAACACCAAGAAATTCATGGAGGGTTTCCGCTACGACGCCCCTCCCATGTCCATGCTGATCTCGACCGTGGCGGCGCTGTCGGCGGTCTATCCCGACGCCACGCATGTGCAGGATCCGGCCAACCGCATGCTGCAGATCAAGCGGCTGATCGCCAAGATGCCGACCATCGCGGCCATGTCCTACCGGCACAGCCTGGGTTTTCCCTACGTCTACCCGGACAATGACCTGAGCTACACGGAAAACTTCATGAACATGCTCTGGAAGATGGTCGAGCCCAAGTACGCGGCCAATCCGGTGCTGGCGCGCGCGCTCGAAGTGCTCTTCATCCTCCACGCCGACCACGAGCAGAATTGCAGCTCCAGCGTGATGCGCGCGGCCGGCAGTTCGCGTTCCAACCCGTATCTCTGCGTGGCTTCGGCGGCCTCGGCGCTCTCCGGCCCGCTGCACGGCGGCGCCAACGAGGAGGTGATCCGCATGCTCGACGAGATCGATTCGGAGGCCGCGATCCCCGCCTACATCGAGAGCGTCAAGGCCGGAAAACGCAAGCTGATGGGCTTTGGCCACCGCGTCTACAAGAGCTTCGATCCGCGCGCCCGCCTGATCAAGGAGATCGCGCACAAGGTTTTTGGCGTTACGGGCAGCAATCCCAAGCTCGATATCGCTCTCAAACTGGAACAGATCGCGCTTCAGGACGATTACTTCGTCTCGCGCAAGCTCTACCCGAACGTGGATTTCTACTCGGGCCTGATCTACCAGGCCATCGGCTTCAAGCCGGAGATGTTCACCGTGCTCTTCGCCATCCCGCGCACGGTGGGCTGGCTGACGCAGTGGCAGGAGATGATCTCCGACCCGGAGCAAAAGATCTCCCGGCCGCGCCAGATCTACACCGGCGCCCGTCAGCGGCCGCTTCCGCCGATCGCAAAACGGGAATCGGCCGCCTCCGGCGCGTAGTTTTCCGCGCAATCGTCGTCGCGGCTGGACAGACCGGTGGCGGCGATTGCACAATCGTAGGCGTGCTTGAATCGGTGATTTATCTCACCGAAAAACTTCGGGGCGACCACTGGATCGTCTTCGCCCCTCCACTCGAACCGGCATCGCGAAGCCACCATCAGGAGCGCACACGTTCATGGCCACCGCTCAACCCACTTCCGCGCCGCAGCTTCAGCGCGGCGTCGAGCCTTTGCGCGCAGCCGAGGGATCGAGCTTTCTCTGGCGCAAGCTCCACTCTCTTCTGGGCATCCTTCCCCTTGGCGCTTTTCTGCTGGAGCATCTGCTCTCGAACTTCGAGGCGCTGAAGGGGCCGCTCGCCTACGGTCAGCAGGTTTATTTTCTGAACCATTTGCCGCTGGTGCGCGTGCTGGAGTGGGTCTTCATCTTCCTGCCCCTGCTCTATCACGCCGTCTACGGCGTCTCCATCTGGCTGCGCGGCAAATCGAACGTCGTCTACTACCCCTGGGCCGGCAACTGGATGTACACCCTTCAGCGCTACACCGGCCTGATCGCCTTCGCCTATCTGATTCAGCACCTCTGGCGCGAGCGCTTCACCGGCGTCATGCTGCCGGAGAATCCCTACTACGCCTTCCACAAGGTGCAGATGGAGCTGGCCAACCCGTGGATGCTGGCGATTTACGTTGTCGCCATGATCGCCATCTGCTGGCACTTCTCTTACGGCGTCTGGCTGTTCGCGGCCAAGTGGGGCATTACGCCCGGCGTGACGGCGCGGCGCCGTTTCGGCTACGTCTGCATCGCGCTCGGCCTGCTGCTGGCCGTGGCCGGACTGGCCAGCATCTACGCCTTTGTGGGCCCGCTCTATCCCAATGCGCCCGTCCCGAATCTCTAGCAGGCGCCGACAACTGACAACTGATAACTGACAACGAAGGATCGCATTCATGGCAACCCGCAAAATCATCGTGGTGGGCGGAGGACTGGCCGGATTGTCGGCAGTGATCAAGATCGCCGAGGCCGGCGGCACGGTGGACCTGTTCTCCATCGTTCCCGTCAAGCGCTCGCACTCGGTCTGCGCCCAGGGCGGCATCAACGCGGCCAAGAACCTCAAAGGCGAGGGCGACACCACCGCGCAGCACTTCGACGACACCATCTACGGCGGCGACTTTCTGGCCAACCAGACGCCCGTCAAAGCCATGTGCGAGGCCGCGCCCGCCATCATCGACCTGCTGGACCGCATGGGCGTGCCCTTCAACCGCACGCCCGAGGGGCTGCTCGACTTCCGGCGTTTCGGCGGCACGCTCTATCACCGCACGGCCTTCGCCGGGGCCACAACCGGCCAGCAATTGCTCTATGCGCTCGACGAGCAGGTCCGCCGCTTCGAGGCCGAGGGCAAGGTGAACAAGTTCGAGGGCTGGGAGTTCCTCTCGGCAATTCTCGACGGCAAGGGCGTGGCGCGGGGCATCGTCGCCATGAACCTGCGCACGATGGAGGTGCGGGCCTTCCCGGCCGACGCCATCATCCTGGCCACCGGCGGCATCGGCGCCCTCTTCGGCAAGAGCACCAACTCGGTGGTCTGCACCGGCTCGGCGCAGTCGGCCGTCTTCCAGCAGGGCGCTCTCTACGCCAACGGCGAGTTCATTCAGGTTCACCCCACCTCGATTCCCGGCGAGGACAAGCTGCGGCTGATGAGCGAGTCGGCGCGCGGCGAGGGCGGCCGCGTCTGGGTGCCGCGCACACCCGGCGACAAGCGCCCCGTCCGCTCCATTCCCGAGGCCGAGCGCTTCTACTTCCTCGAAGAGTGGTACCCCAAGTACGGCAACCTTGTCCCGCGCGACGTGGCCACGCGCGCCATTCACAAGGTCGTCTACCAGCTCGGCCTGGGCATCGACGGCCAGCCGATGGTCTACCTCGACCTGACGCACATCGACCACCAGACCCTCGACCGCAAACTGGGCGGCATCCTCGAAATTTACGAAAAATTCGTGGGCGTCGATCCGCACGTCGAGCCCATGAAGATCTTTCCCGGAATGCACTACACCATGGGCGGCCTCTGGGTGGATTTCGACCAGATGACGAACCTTCCGGGCGTCTTTGCCGCCGGCGAGTGCGAGTATCAATACCACGGCGCCAACCGCCTGGGCGCGAACTCGCTGGTCAGTTGCATCTACGGCGGCTTCCAGGCCGGCCCGAACGCCCTGCGCTACGCGAAGGATCTGCCCGTGGCCGAAGGCGATGGCGGCGCCGCCGCCGAGGTCGCGCGCCAGTCCGAAATCAACAAGAAACTCCTCAGCAACGAAGGCGGCGAAAATCCCTTCAAGCTGTGGCGCGAGCTGGGCCAGACCATGACCGAGCACGTCACCGTAACGCGCTATAACAAGGGGCTCCAAGCTGCCGACGAAAAGATCGTCGAGCTGCTCGATCGCTACCAGCGCATCAACCTGAGCGACAAGAGCCAGTGGGCCAACACGAGCTTCGCCTTCGCCCGCCAGCTCAAAAACATGCTCGAACTGGCGCGCACCGTCACGCTCGGCGCCATGCTGCGCGACGAGTCGCGCGGGGCGCACTACAAGCCGGATTTTCCCGATCGCAACGACGAGCGGTTCCTCAAGACGACCAAAGCCAGCTTCACCGGCGCGGTCGAGGGCCCGCGCATCGAGTTTGAAGCGGTCGATACGCAGTTCATCCCGCCCCGCCCGCGCCGTTACGACGCGGCCAGCTAAGGATGGCTCGAACCGGAAGGAATTCGCCGTTTTGAAAGGGCGCGCTTCAGCCGCGCCAAGGCAAGGCTCAAGAAAACGGGGCTTCAGCCCCTGAGGACACCATGGCAGAACGCACCGTCGTTTTCGAAATCAAGCGTCAGGCCAGTCCCGACGCGCCGTCCGTCTGGGAGCGCTTCGAGCTGCCCTGGCGGCCGGGCATGAACGTGATCTCCGCGATGATGGAGATCGCCGGCAATCCCGTCACCTGCGAAGGCCATTGCACCACGCCGGTCGCCTACGACTCGAACTGCCTGGAAGAGATTTGCGGCTCCTGCGCCATGCGCATCAACGGCAAGGCCCGCATGGCCTGCTCGTCGCTGGTGGACAATCTCGAACAGCCCATCCGCGTCGAGCCGCTCTCGAAGTTTCCACTGGTGCGCGACTTGCAGGTCGACCGCTCGGTGCTCTTCGAGAACCTGAAAAAGGTCAAAGCCTGGGTGCCCATCGACGGAACGTACGACCTCGGCTCCGGCCCGCGCCTCACTCCGCAGGAGCAGGAAGCGAATTATCCGCTCTCGAACTGCATCTCCTGCACCTGCTGCATGGAGGTTTGCCCGCAGTTCAACGTGGAAACGGGTTTTGTCGGCGCGGCCACCATCGCGCAGGTCAAGCTCTTCAACAACCACCCCACCGGCAAAGTCTTCAAGGAGGAGCGGCTGCGCGCGCTATCGGGCGATGGCGGCATTCAGGAGTGCGGCTACGCGCAGAACTGCGTCCAGGCCTGCCCCAAGCAGCTTCCGCTCACCAGCGCCATCAGCGATGTGGGCCGCGAAGTGGTCGTACAGAAGGTCAAGGACTGGCTCAAGTCGTAGTCGCTGCCGGCCGGCGAGCAAGCCCGGACAAGGAACAGGATTCGATGGTTTCGGCCGAAGAGATTGTCGCGCTGCACGACCGGCTGACGCGGCTGTGGCACGAGTCGAACGAGCCAGCCGAGGCCAGCGGCAGGATCTGGCTCGACTGCGTGGCCAGCCAGCACCGCGCCAACTTCGAACTGTGGCATATCGAGGATGAGGCCCGCGCGCCGCAGGCGACCGACGCGGCGTTGGCCGCCGTCAAACGCCGCATCGACCGGACCAATCAGCGGCGCAACGACCTGGCCGAGGCGCTCGACCAGGCGCTCCTTGAATGGCTCGCCCCGCGCGGTCTGCCGAACGAAACTGCACCGCTCCACTCCGAATCGCCGGGGCTGATCATCGACCGGCTTTCGATCCTGGCCCTTAAAATCTTTCACACCCGCGAAGAGGCCGCGCGGGCGGATGCGCCCGTGGGCCACACCGAGCGCAATCTGGCTCGGCTCCAGGTTCTTGAAGAACAGCGCGGCGATCTGGGCGGCTGCCTCGATGCGCTTTGGCGCGAAACCCTGCATGGAACGCGCCGCTTCAAAATCTACCGCCAGATGAAGATGTACAACGATCCGGCGTTGAATCCGGCCATCTACGGCCACGCTGCGCCGCAGGGAGCGGACGGCGGCTCCCATCCGCCGGAGTAAACGGGCGGGCGGGCGCGCGCTGGGCAAGAAAGGAGAAAAGGATCGAAGAAAATCAATTTCTCCGGCCAATTTTATCCTTTCTCTCCTCGCCCCCATTGACGGACGGCGGAATACTGCGTATAAAAATGGCCTTAGCCGTATTTTGTTGCTGCAAGGCTCCCCGCAGACTGGAAACACCAGCCTCGGGGGGAAAGGAATACGCAAAATTTCCCTCCCTATGACGCACGAGAGTCGAAACACGGCAACCAGCCGCAAAAAGAGTGGAACCCCGGCCGCCAAGCCCGAAACTTCGGGCCGCGGAGCGATGGAGACGGTTTTTCAACAGTACGAGGCGGCCGTATTGCTTCTGCAACAGGGCAAGTACGAAAAGGCGCTCGCCGCCCTCGAAAAACTGCTGCCCGGCGCACCGGCCGAGATTCAGGATCGCTGCCGGATGTACATAAACACCTGCCGCCGCCAGTTGCAAAAGAACGGCCGGTCGTTTCCCACTCCCGAAGAGCACTACGACTATGCCATCTCTCTGCTCAATACGGGCTACTTTGAGGAGGCGCGGGAGCAGTTCGGCCAGATTCTCGGCAACTATCCGCACGCCGACTATGCTTTTTACGGGCTGGCGGTGCTTGAGGCCATTACCGGCCGCATTCAGGACTGCCTCGCCAATCTGGCGCGCGCCATCGAGCTGAATCCCCGGAACCGGCTGCAGGCCCGCGTCGATAACGACTTCCAGAACATGGCCGATGACCCTCGCTTCACGGAATTGCTGTATCCTGAGGTTCCGTAGGATTGTTTTTTGAAGCCG
>JAJYFB010000151.1 GCA_021785495.1 Acidobacteriota bacterium
ATCATCTTTTCCTGCGCCAGCCGTTCCATGCTGGCGATGGCCTGGCCGGAGCTGAAGCCGCGCGCCGCCGAGCCGTCGATCTCCACCGAGCGGAAGAGATTGTAGTGCTGAATCACCGGCGGGCCGGCGCTGTTCTGCACCGTGACAAGATTGTCGAGCGGAACCATCTGGCCGGAGTCCGAGCGCACGTAGTAGCTGTGCAGATCGCCGGCCTTCATGCGGAAAGGCTCGTCGGCCTGCACGTACACACGATAAGTACGGCTGTTGTAATCGAAGTCGTTGATGTACTCCGAGCCCATGAAGACGTTGAGCGTGGTCGTGATCTGCGCGAGCGAGACGTTCATCGCCTTGGCCTTTTCGCGATCGATCGTGACCAGTTCCTGCGGATCGTTGGCCGAGAAGGTCGTGAACAGGCCGGTCAGTTCCTTGTGCGTGCTGTCGTTCATCATCTGGTGCGCAACGCGCTCCAGATCGCTCAATGTGTTGCCGCCCTGATCCTGTAGCTGGAACTCGAATCCGCCCAGACTGCCCACGCCCTGCACGGCCGGAGGCTCGAAGGCCTCGACCAGGCCGCCGTTCGGCATGAACATCAGCATTTGCAGTTGCGGCGCAATGGTCTTGACGATCTCGGCCGTCGTGGGCCACTTGCCGCGATGGCCCGGCGGCGGGCTCGTGTTGACGAACATCATGCCCGCATTCGAGGAGCTGCCGGCCATGCTGAAACCATCGACGGAGAACAGGCCGCCCACGCCGGGCGCCTGCGCAATGATCACCTGCGCCCGGCCGGCCAGATCCTTGGTGTACGAGAGCGACGAGCCCGGAGGCGCCTGCACCATCACCATGAAGTAGCCCTGGTCTTCCTGCGGGATGAAGCCGGTCGGCACCGAGCGGTACATCCACACGGTCGCGCCCAGTCCGGCGAGAAAGAGCAGCAGAAGCAGATAGCGCAGCCGCAGTGCCCCATGCAGCAGGCGCGCATAAGTTGCGCCCAGCCAGTCGATGCTGCGGTCGGCGCCGTGAATGAAGGCGGCGAAGAGGCGCGAAAGCCAGCCGATGCGGAGAAAATCCAACTGGTGCGGACGCGCCTCTTCGCCGCGCAGGAACAGCGCCGAGAGCGCCGGCGAAAGCGTCAGCGCGTTGAAGGCCGAAATCGCGATGGAAAACGCGATGGTCAGCGAGAACTGCCGGTAGAGAATGCCCGTGGTTCCGGGAAAGAACGAAACCGGCACGAAGACGGCGATCAGCACCAGCGACGTGGCGATGACCGCGCTGGTCACCTCGCGCATGGCGCGCGAAGTGGCGGCGTGCGGATCGGAGTGCTCCATGTGGATGTGCCGCTGCACGTTTTCGATGACCACGATCGCGTCGTCCACCACCAGGCCGGTGGCCAGCGTGATGCCGAACAGGGTCAGCGAGTTGATGGAAAAGCCGAAGAGCCGGATAAACGCGAAGGTGCCGACGAGCGAGACGGGAATGGTGACCGCGGGAATGATCGTGGCGCGCCAATCGAGCAGAAAGAGGAAGATCACCGTAATGACGATGATGATGGCCTCCATGAGCGTGATCAGCACCTCGCGAATCGAATCGCCGACGGCGGTCGTCGAGTCGAAGGCGACGGCGTATTCGAGGCCGGGCGGAAAGCTCTTGGCCAGATTGGCCAGCATGGCCTTGGCCTTGCGGTCCACTTCAAGCGCGTTGGCGTTCGAGAGCTGTTCGACGCCGATGCCCATCGCCTGATGGCCGCCATACTCGAGCACGCTGCTGTAATCCTCGGCGCCCACCTCGGCATGGCCCACATCCTTGAGCAGCACGAGACCGTTGGGCGAGTTCTTGACAATGATTTTGTCGAATTCCTCGGGACTCGACAGCCGGCCCACCACGCGCACCGGAATCTGAAAGGCCTGTTTGGGATCGGCCGGCGGCTGTCCGAGCTGCCCGGCGGGAACCTCGACGTTCTGCTCTTCCAGCGCGCTCACCACGTCGGTCGCGGTCAGGTTGCGCGCGGCCAGGCGCACCGGATCGAGCCAGACGCGCATGGCGTACTTGCGCTCGCCGAAGATCATCACGTCGCCCACGCCCGGAATGCGCTTGAGCGCGTCCTTGACGTACACGTCGAGATAGTTGGAGATGAACTCGCTCGAATAGCGGCCGTCGCGGGTAAAGAAGCCGGCGCCGAAGACAAAATTGAAGTTCGACTTGGTAATGTCAATGCCGGTGGAGACGACCTCGCCCGGCAGCCGGCCCTCGACGCTGGCCACGCGATTCTGCACGTCCACGGCCGCAATGTTGAGGTCGTAGCCGGTCTGGAAGGTGATGTCGATCTCGCAGACGCCGTTGTTCGTGCTGCTGGAGCTGATGTAGCGCATGCCCTCGACGCCGTTGATGGACTCTTCGAGGGGAATCGTCACGGCCTTTTCCACCGTCTCCGCATCCGCGCCCACGTAGCTGGCCGTCACCGAAACCACCGGCGGCGCAAGCTGCGGGTACATGGCGATGGGAAGACTCGGAATCGAAACCGCGCCCGCGAGAATGATCAGCAGGGCGCAGACCGTGGCGAAAACCGGGCGATGAATGAAGAAATCGACAAACAAGTTGGAACCTCTTTCCAGGTTGTCAGTGGTCAGTGGTCAGTGGTCAGTTGACAGTTGACAGTGATCAGTGGTCAGTTGTCAGTTATCAGTTGTCAGTCGAATGTTCTGCCTGGCGGAAGGCAATCGCAAAACGAATCCGCTGAAAATGGCGCTTTCTCCGCGCGTCAGGAACGGCTGAGGACAATGAAGCATCCAGGTTTCTGAAAATCACGTGCAGACTTTGCATCTCGGCGTAATCCTCACCGCCCGTCTGCCGGTTCAACCATGCTCTTTGCTTCAGCATTGAAACCGTCAACCAATCACTGATCGCTGACAACTGACAACTGATCACTGATAACTGACAACTGACAACTGATAACTGACCACTGACCACTGTCATTACCCGCCGATGGGCATCACCGGCATTCCGTCCACCAGGAACTGCGTGCCGGAGACGATGACGCGATCGCCCGCATGCAAACCGGAGACGATCGAATAATTGTTGCCGATGGTCTGGCCCAGTACTACCGGAACGCGATGGGCGATGGCCATGCCATTCTGCTGCTGCATGGTGTAGACAAAGCTCAGCTCGCCCTGACGGATCACGGCCAGCACGGGAACCACGGGCATCGGCTTTGTGCTCCACACCACATTGGCCTTGACGATCTGGGCGTTGCGCAGAATCTCGGCCCCGGAACGCACCGGCGCCTTCACCAGAATCCCCTGCAGGGTGCTATCCACCTGCGGCGAAACAAAGTCCACCTGCGTCTTTTCGAGCAGTTTGCCGCTGTTGTCCGTCAGGTTCACGCTCAGTCCTGCGTGAACCAGGGCGGCGCGCTCGGTGGGAATGTAGATGTAGGCTTCCAGGTCCTTGTTCTCGTCCACCGTCGTCAGCACCGTCGAGGTGGTCACATAATCGCCCACATGGACCGGAATATCGCCGACCACGCCGTCGAAGGGCGCACGCACGGTGTAGTAGTCCAGCAGTTGCTCCTGCGACTTGCGCGATTCGATGGCCGCCTCGTAATCGGCCTTGGCGTTGCCGTAGGCCTGCTGCGCCTGCTCGTAGGCATCCAGACTGGTGACACCCGCCTCGTAGAGCTTTTGCTGGCGGTGCAGCTCGATGGTGTCGTAGTCGGAGAGCGCCTTCTTCTGCCGCTCGGTGGCGCGCAACGAGGCGACGGCGGCCTTTTGTTGCCGGGGGTCGATCTCGATGAGCGGCTGGCCGGAGCGCACGCGGTCGCCCGAATGCACGTAGATCGTCGTCAGCGTGCCGCTCACCTGCGGATCGATCGTGGCCGAGCGGCGCGACTTGATGGTCGTCACGTATTCGCTGGACTGGTCCACCGGCTCCATGGTCACCGCCACGGTCTGCACGGGAAGTCCCTTCATTGCCGGTCCGGTCGCGGCCGCGGGTTTCTTCTGGCAGCCCGTCGCCACCAGCGCCACGGCCAAACAACCCGCTGAAACTATCTGCACTCTCATGCTCTGAGTCACTCGCTTCTTCCCCTGCTTCCTCTGGTTTGCATCCACGCGCCGTGCGGCTCGCGCTGCGTCCCTGGACCATTCGCCCTGCATGGAGCATACTATCGGTCGTTGCCGACCATCACTCGAAAATACGTCCGGCTCGCTTCAACGGTTCCGCTTTCTTGCCCCCGGAATCCAACTTTGGGCCACGGCGAATCGTCGCCGGGAGCCACGAAGCACCGCGCGGCGACGATGTTTAACTAACTGGTTAGTAAAATAGCCGAACTCCGGCCTTTTGGCAAGTTGCCCCCTGGCGGAATCCTCGGCTTCCACGTGCCGTATGATCGATTCATGCTGCGAGTCAAGCGTTTGGACCCTGGCGCACGGCTTCCTGTCGTGGCGCATCCGGGCGAGGATCTGGGCTACGACCTCTTTGCTCTAGAAGCCGTTTTTCTGCCACCGGGCGCAACCGCCAAGGTGCGCACGGGCATTGCCGCCGAGGCGCGCCATCCGGCGACCGGTGCGCCGCTGGGTCTTCTGGTGCGCGACCGCTCGTCGATGGCCGCGCGCGGCCTGGTCACGACGGGCGGCGTCATCGACGCCGGCTATCGCGGCGAGATTCTCATCGTGATGACCAACCTGGGCGAGGCGGCCGCCGCGCTCCAGCCCGGCGAAAAGATCGCGCAGATGGTGCCCGTGCCGGTGCTCACCGGCGTCGTGCAGGAGGCGGACGACCTCGAAGCCTCTACCCGCGCGGCCAAGGGCTTCGGAAGCTCGGGCGCGTAGAAAAAATCCACTCCGCTCCGTTGCAGCGTAAGGAGGCTGCGCCCGTCTATTCTTCCAGCGGAGCGACCAGGGCAAACGCATTTGGATTTCGCATTGCCGCCCTTTCAAAACAAAATCATCCCGCAAGCTGAAATGCGTTTGCCCTGTCGGCGCGAGTGCCAGAAACAGCAGACGCCGTCGCAGTTGCGCAGCCGGCGGAATTGCTCCGGTTCCGGTCCGGCGAAGCGGCGCCTTAGTCCCCGCGGAAACTTCCGGTACGCATCCGGTACGCGGTCGGGAAAATCCTGGGCGGAATTCTTGACAAAGAATTCCTTGCGGGCCTATTGTGGCTAGGTTTTCGGGAAGAAAACGGAAAGGAAGGAAGTTCCCATGGTGGCCTACTTTCAGCTTCAGCCCGCGGAAGCGGAGCTTCAACAGTTGGCGGACAAGTATTGGCAGGAGACCGGTGAGAAGGATCGCGAACTGGAACGAGCGGCCTTCGAGGCCGGCGAGGCGATTCGCAACGGCGATCACTCGCTCGCCAATCTCGAAGCCATCGTGCGCTGGAAGTCCGAGCGCGCGGTGCATTATCTGATTGGCAACAGCAGCGAGAAGATTCGTCGCGCGCTGGCCGCCGCCGCCTCGCCCGAATCGACGATCGAAACCGCGGTCAACGCCCTGCTCGATCTGCACGGCGTGGATATTCTCGTCGCCTCGGCGATTTTGGCGGCGATCCACCCGGATCGCTACGCGGCCCTGGACTATCGCACGCTGGAGGCCCTGGGACACGCGCGTCACGACGTGCGTTTTTATGAGGAATATGTGGCCTTCTGCAAGCGCCTGGCCGAAAGCAACATCGTGAAGCCGCAGGGCGAGCTGCCCGGTCCCACCGCCTTGCGCGCTCTCGGCCGCGCTCTTTGGGAGTGGTCCCGCGTCCACGCCGGCTGATTTCCATGCGATCTTGCCCTTGGCGACGGCGCGCCCTGTCCTTTTCCGCGCTTTGTGCGGAAAAGGACAGGAAACCCAGCCATGGGCAACATTCCATCGAGGATCGCAGGTTTTGAAAGGGCCCGGCGGAAGTCGCGCCCTTTCAAAACAGAATCGCACCACAAGCAAAAGTGCGATGGCCCTGCGGTTGGCTTGCCGGCGCTTGGCCGCGGCGGCTGCAAGCGGCTACACTTTCTTTAGCATGGCCGTGGTTCGCGACAATTCCCCCGATCGGCTGGTCAGCGCGGTGCGCGCCGACGAGGAGCAGGGCTTCGAACTGAAGCTGCGTCCCCGCTGGCTGGGCGAGTTCATCGGCCAGTCGAAGGCCAAGGAACAGTTGGACATCGCCCTGAAGGCGGCCAAATCGCGCGGCGAAGCTCTCGACCACGTGCTGCTCTTCGGCCCGCCCGGCCTGGGCAAGACCACCCTCGCCACGATCATCGCCAACGAGCTGGACGTGGGCTTTCAGCAGACGGCTGGTCCGGCGCTCACCATTCAGGGCGACCTGACCGCGATCCTGACCAATCTGCGCGAGCGCCAGGTGCTCTTTCTCGACGAGATTCACCGCCTGCAGCCGGTGCTCGAAGAAAAGCTCTACACCGCGCTCGAGGACTACAAGCTCGACATCATCATCGGGCAGGGGCCCGCG
>JAJYFB010000017.1 GCA_021785495.1 Acidobacteriota bacterium
CGATCTTCCTGTGTATCGACCCGTGCTCTTCGATGAGCGTTCAACGTTCATGCACACGCCCCAGCCCCTCACCTGCTTTGCGCTGGCGACCATCGCGAATTTGATCCTGACGGCTCTGCTCGTGGCGCGGGTGTGGACATGGATTCAGGAGACCCAGCTCGGCAACTGTGTGCGGTGTTATTTGCCGGCCCTATGCGCAATCCAGGCGTATGCGCTGACAGCGATCCTTCTCGGTGTGCACGCAATGCCGCGCGGGTTCATCGCCTTTTCCGCATTGGCTCTGATCGCGATGTGGCTTGTCTATCGTTACTGGCCGGCTGCTTATCGGCAGATTCAGGCGGTCCTGTCCGCGGCGGGCGCCGGCCTCGCAGTATTTTGCTTTTTTGTCATCGTGCAACTTGTCTGGATCGCCTGCTGGCGTCCGGCTGTGAATTCGCTGGCAAACGAGGCGCCGGCGAGCACACAGCGCAGCGCCTCTCGTCCACGCGTCGTCTGGATTCTCATGGACGAACTGGCGTACAAACAGGTCTTCGGCGCTCGCGCCTCCGATCTCAACTTGCCCAACTTCGATGCTTTCCGCCGCGTCTCCACGCTGTTCACAAACGTTCAGCCGGTAGCAAATTACACAGAACTTGCCGTGCCTTCGCTGTTGGAAGACCGGCCAGTTGACCGCATTCGTTACACCTTCTACAACCATCTTCTGCTGGCCGCGCCGGGGCAGCCGCTGGAGCCGTTTCAGGCTGCGGATACGCCGTTCGCCATTGCCAAACGCGAAAGGATGACCACCGGAGTCGTGGGCTGGTATAACCCCTACTGCTCCATGCTGGCGCCTTTTCTCGACGCCTGCGACTGGACGAACACCGCAATCTCACTCGGAGCCCCGGTTACCTCCGCGGCATTCCTTCGGTTCCTCGTTCAGCCTTGGGAGAATGCCTGGAACGTCTTCCATCCCCAGGAGCAAAGACGGGATATTGAGCGGCAACGCGACGATTATGTAAACCTCGACCATCGCGCACAAACGATGCTCGGAGACGACCGGTTCGATTTCATCTTTCTTCACCTTCCCCTGCCCCATCCGCCGGGTTTTTACAACCGCAGAACCGGTTTATTCGATACATCGGGAGGTGCATCGTATCTCGACAATCTTGCTCTGGCCGACAAGACGCTCGGGGAACTGCTCGCGATCCTGCGCTCTTCTCCGCGCTGGTCCACCACGAGCATCGTTCTGTGCGGAGACCACTCGTGGCGCACGTATCTGTGGCGGAAGTCCATTGGATGGTCCCCCGCAGACGAAGAGGCCGCGCCGGGCGGGCGCTTCGACTCGCGGCCAATGCTGATGGTGCATCGCGCCGGGCAGACAGATCCGGAGACCGTTGACCACCCCGTCTCGCTGCTGAAGGTTCCCGCGATTCTCGACGACTTGATGCAAGGCCAACAACTGGAAATCCGGTAGATGGGCATACCGCGCGGCCCGGTGCGATCGACCGGGCCGCGCCCAGGCTACTGCTGAATGCCGAGGTCGGAAAGCACCTTGGGCTTGGACTCATCGACGGCCAGCAGATTGTGGCAGGCCGAGCAGTCCTGCGTGATGCTCGTGTTGTCCTTGGCCACATGGTCGCCGTCGTGGCAGCGGAAGCAGCCGGGATAACTCATGTGGCCGATGTGGTTGGGATGCGTGCCCCAGGTCACCTTCATCGACGGAAAGACATTCTGGCTGTAGAGCAGATAGAGTTCCTCGCCGGCGGCTTTGACGAGCGAGGCGTTCTTCGTCAACACGGCGGGATTCTGGCTGCGATAGTAGGCCTCCAGTTGCGCGGGAATCTCGACGCGCGCCTGATCCTGGCTCGTATAACTGCCCTTCAACAACGCCAGGCCCTCCTTGTGAATGAACGGCAGCGAGGCGCTGATGGAGCCGGCGGCCATGGCGCTGTTGATGGCCTCTTCGGCGGTCACAAAGGTATGCGCCGCGCGATTGTGGCAGTCGATGCAATCCATCGTGCGCCGCTCGCCCTTGGGCTCGGCGCCATTGAGCGCCGAGGCGACGTAGGTCGACTTCGAACCATCGGGATTCGTGCGCTGGACCCAGGGAATGGTGGTGCGCGAGGCATCCGTGGTGATGTACTCGATGTGGCCCAGGTGAACGCCGTGGATGCCGATGTAATGCGAGAGCGCATCGACGCCGCCCAGGTGCAGAATCAGCACCGTCTGCGTCTCGGTGTTCTGCTCGTCGTCGGCGAAGGAGGTCTTGACCAGCAGTTTGTCGCCGTCAAAACGCCGGGGCGTGTGACAGGCCTCGCAGGTGTAACGGGCCGGGCGCAGGCTGGTGACGGGCGACGGAATTGGCGTGGGATAGGTGGGAATCAGTGAAGGCGCGAAATGGTAGAACGGGCGCAGCGTGACTTCGACGAGTTGCTTGGTGCCGTCCACCTTGGCGCTGAAGTAGGCTTGCGCGCCGGAACCGATGTGACACTCGACGCAGGCGACGTGCGCGTGCGGCGAGACCTGGTAGGCCGTGTACTCAGGCTTCATCACGTGGCAGGAACGGCCGCAGAACTGCGGCGAATCCATGTAGGAAGCGCCGCGATAGCTGGCCGTGGCCACGACGATGAAGTTGACGATGGTGGCCACCAGCACGATGTCGATGCCGTGACGAAAAATGCGGTCGTTGAGATCGACCTTCGGGTAAACGGCGGGAATCTGGCCAGCCTTCAACAACGTTCTGCGGCGCTGCAGGATGCCGATCGGGATCAGCACCAGGCCCGCGATGAAGAACGCCGGCAGAATCAGAAGGAGGAGAATGCCGAGGTAGGGATTTCCGCTGAGATTGCCGGTAAGCTGCGCAATCCAGTAGCCGACCATGGTCACGCCGGAGGCGGTCGTAATGGCGCCGCCGGCAAGGCTGACAGGGTTATTGCCAAAGAACAGGGCCGGGCGAAACCAATCTTCACGAAGCTTTTGAGAGATCGACACGATCGTTGAACCTCCATGTACGGGCAGGGGCGTGAACCGAGGAAAATGCCATTAAATTGGGATGCCGCCCGGCAGGTAAAGCGCCGGGCGGCCGGTTTGTCTTTGCGCAGATGGCTGTTGGCTTACTTCAACGTCTTGAAGTAGGCCGCCACCGCCTTGATCTGCGGATCGGTCAGGCCGGGCATGGCGCGCATTCTGCCCTTGCCACCCTTCACGGCAGCCTCGATCTGCGCCACCGAAAGCGCCTTCATGGAAGGATCGGAGACGGGCTTGATGTGCATCATCTTCGCCATGCCGGCGCCGGGGGTTCCAGAGGGCCCATGGCACATGGCGCACTTGGTCTTGTAGAGCGCCGCGCCATCCTGGGCGAAGCACATGCTGGCAGCCAACGTCAGAGCCGCAGCCATCACGAGCTGATTACGAAGCACCTTCTTCATGCAAAACTCCTTTGTGATTTCGAGCCCGCCCGGCAAATGCGCCGCGCCGCCCATCTGGTTCCGGCCGCTTGCTCAAGGCCGTGCTTGCTGCCCATCCTACCGCACTGGCTATCGTACCAAGAAACCACGAACGAAAACTGTTGCGATGAAGCAGCACGCGGCCGGAAAACTCACGAAAATGGGGTGAGCCTCGACGGCGTTGCCCGTGGCTCACCCCATGGTCATCGATTCGTCCCGCCCCTAGAACGCCCAGTGCATACCCAGCGTCAGGTTGTTGGCGTGGAAGTTCCGCGGCGCCGTCTCGCCCGCCGGCGAGATGGTCATTCCCGTCTGGCCGCCGGTTCCGGCCACGCTGGCCAACGAGCTGCAGAGAACCGGCGTCACGGGATTGGTGGGCGTCGGGTTGGTGGTGCTGCAATACTCCGCCCCGCTCGGCCCGCCTTCGCCATAGCCGAAGAAGTTGTACTCGGCCTTCCAGACCAGACCCGGCTTCGACTCCCACGCGACGCTCACGTACGGCGTCTGGTAGGTCGAGACCAGCGAGCCGGCCACATCGCGGGCGTCGTTGTAGAACCGGCTGCCACTGACCGAATTGATCGTATAACCGACGTTCGAGTGGACCTGCTTGACCGGCGCATACAGAAAGGCGAAGGATCCGGCCTGGGTCGGAGCGTCCATGAAGTCGCGCGCCGGACCGAAGTCGTAGGCGCCGGAGCGCGTCACGGAACCGCAGGCCGTGCCGCTCGGTATCGCCGCGCCGGGATAGGCCGCGCTGGCCCCCGCCAGGTAGCAGATGTTATCGGCCATGTACACGTCGCTGTACGTGTAGTTCAGATCGACGCCGTAGCGGTCGTTCGGAAACAGCTCGGCGCTGAAGCTGCCGACCCGGCTGTGATCGACATGATCGAGCGGACCTTCGTAGGCGGTGGTATTGCCCACGATGCTCTGGTTGTTGTTCGTGTTGTTATGCCGTTCGAGATCGTTGAAAGCCGCGGAGACCGTGGCCCAGCTCTTCATCCGGTAGATGGAATGCACCCGGTAGTGGCGCATCTGCCGGAAGCCCATCGGCGTGAAGGCGTTGTCGTTGTACATGGCCTCGACGCTGCCGTTCAGATCCCACTTGTCCGTGGGGCGCCATGCCGCGTTGAAGATGCCGCCGTTTTCGTGGATCGTCACCTCGCCGGAGGTCGTATTATTGGCCGGAATCGGAATGTTGTGCGCCGCGCTACCCTGCCCTTCCGCAATCAGATGGTCCTGATAGCGGTAGGTCAGCGAGAAGGTCGTGCGCGGCGTGGCATCCCAACTGACGGTGACATTGTTGGTGGCGAAGCGCTGGCCAAAGTAGGCCGGCTGCGCCGTGCCGATGGCGCTGCTGCCCTCGAAGGTGCCCGCGCCGGCCGCAGCCTGGCTGGTGGTCAGCGTCGAGTTGTCAATGGTGCCGTTGCCAGCGCCCACCGGATCGGCCACGATGGTCTCGCCGGTCATGGTCGAGGTTCCGGGCTGATGGACATTCGAATACGTGAACTGATCCTCCAGGCTGATGGTCCGCGTCGCCTGCCAGACAATGCCGTAGTCGGCGGCCATCACCTCGCGCTTGGCGCTGGCCAGGCCGGTATACGTCAACGAGCGATTCGCCGGCGTGTTCTTCGCCGCGTTGGCCGCCGTCAGGCCCTCGAAGCTGTCATAGTAATCCGGCAGACTCATGTTGGCGTTCGTATAGCGAATGTCGCCATTCATGGAGACGTTCTTGATGCTGGAGCTCTGGAAGCGGAAGATCTCCGTGGGATAGAGAATGCGCGTGGGCTGGCTGCGCATGTAGGCGGTCGCCACGGCGCAGGCCGCGTTGACGATCGGCGCGCCTCCGTTGGGCGAAGCCGTCAGAAAGGCGTTGCCGCCCAGGCTGGTCGCGTCGCAGGACGAGGCCGAATACGGCGTCAGGCTGTCGTAGCTCATCAACGGCGCGGCCTTGGTTCCGTCCGCCTCCTGGAAGAGAAAGTCGCCCGGAGCCAGCGTGAAGTACGAGTTCCCCTTGTAGTGCGTGATGCGCTCTTCAAAGGTAATCTTCGTTCCAGAAACCGGCTTCCAGTCGATGGCGCCCAGGAAGTCGTCGGTGCTGTTGCGCTGGTACTCCTGCAGCAGGAGGCTGTAGCCGCCGCCTACCTGGTAGCCGCTGGGCGTGAAAGTCGGTCCCTGCATCACGTTTTGCGAATAAGCGAACCGGTAGGTCACCTTCGACAACGGCAGCAGGGTCAGGTTGGTGTCGGTCATGCGCCGCACCGTGTTGAAGAGGAACGGCGAGTTGTTCATCTGCGGCCAGGCGAAGGAGCCCGACGGCGCGAGGGCGATCGACTGGCCGCTGGGAATATTCGGATTGCCCAGCAGATCATAGTCGAAGTACTGCCGGTCGCGGCGGAAGATGCCGGAAAACTCGTACCACTTGGCCTTCGAGAAGTCGAGCTTGGCGTAGTTGTTCGGATCGCCGCCGAAGCCGCTGGCGAAGGCGTTCAGATTGTCGACGAGCGCGCCCTTGGTGCCCGGCAGAGCGCGCAGTTCGAAGGTTTCGCCGAGCACGCGCGGACCCGATTGCAGGTTCACCATGGTGTCGTACATGGCGCCGCTGCCGGTCTGGCCGGAGACGCGGCCGCCCACGTCGATCGACTCGTGGATCGCGTAGCCGTTCGGGACGCTCATGTTTTCCGAAGGCGATGGAAAGGGAGAAAAGGGATTCTGCGCGGCCGCCGTGCAGCCTGCCGACAGAAGGAGAGCCGCCAGCGTCCCCAGGACGGCAGCCGACGGCCGTTGCTCAAGAAGCCGTACATACCAGCTTGCGTTCTTCATATGAAAGCCTCACTTCAATCAAACTCGTTGCCCAATCGAACCCGCGAACCTCGCGCCGAATCTCTTCGGGGCCGCCCCTTGCCAGTAGCGGCTCCCGAAGCCGCTACCGGAGAAACGCCGCGTTGATATTCGAGCCATGGATGTAGGTGTGGCAGGTGGTGCAGGGCTCCGACGAATCCGACCCGGCTCCCTGCCCATGCACCGTGCCCGCGGCCACGCGGCTATGACACTGGTTGCAGAGCACGGCGATGTTCGGCATGTTCAGCAGCCGCGCATTCTGCGAGCCGTGCGGCGTGTGGCAGCTCATGCAACCCTCGGCCTTGACCGGCGCATGTTCGTAGACAAACGGCCCGCGCACATCGGTGTGGCACTTGGTGCAGATGGCGTTCTGGTCGGCCGTCGAGCGCAGGTTGTTGTTGCCGAAGGTGCCGTGCGGATCGTGGCAATCGCTGCACTGGATCAGACCCTCGTTCACGCGGTGGTGGAAGGGCATGTTGAACTGCGCGCGTTGATCGTTGTGGCACTGAAAGCACAACTGCGGCTGTGGCGCCTTTAATAGCGCCTCCTGCTTGCTGCCGTGAATATCGTGGCAGCCGATGCAACTCACGTTCGCCTTGGCGTGCGGCGAGCGCAAAAAGTCCGGATGCGCGCCAGCGTGACAGCTCAGGCACTTGGCATCCACTTCCCCAGCCGTGGCCTTGGCGGGGTTGAAGATCTTCGTCGGGTCGCCGCCAGCGGCCACATGCGCGCTGCCCGCTCCGTGGCAGTTCTCACAGGTAATGCCCTTGGCATTGCCGTGCAGCAGAGCCATTTTGGCGTGCGGATTGGTGGCGAACGCGTTGGCCACCTCTTCGTGACAGGAGGCGCAGGTCTCCGCGCCCACGTACTGCGCGTGCGCGGCATCCCTGGCCGCACCCGCGGAGGAGTTCGCTCCCGGAGCCGCCAGCGCCGTGGCGCAAACTACGCCCGCTCCCAGCAGAATCGTCGACAACACTCGCAGTCCCCGGAGCTTTCCGGGGGCCGCACCAAACCTACGCGTAACCGGCCGATTACCATGCATAAAAATACCGCCTTCAAAATACTTTCAGGCCAAGCCCGAACCAACGATTTCCGCAGCCATTTTGGCTGCAAGTGGAGGATTGGTTCCCGGAAACCGGAGTGGCGGCCAGTTTTTTTTCGGCGGCCACCGTCCAAAGAGACTCCCTCACACCCACGACAGAGTACGAGGTTTCCATCTGCAAAACGGTGATGCCGATCACCGTAGGCGACACGGCATATCTCGCGGTGGAACATTCCGTTCCATTCTGTGCATCGCGCCATTTTGAAACGGCAAAAAACACGTTTCGCGCACCGGCAGTTCTCGCGCGATCATGCGCCCAGACTGCGATACACGTGAGTTCTGTCACATCCTTGCTCGTCAAACTGGGTCACACTCGTTTGTAACGTTTTCGTCCAGGACGATGGAGGATGTCTCCCCCGGCAGCCGTCGCTGCGCATGGCAACATGCTTCTTGCCGCGCATGAAATTTGACGCAGCAGCGCCGGGTGAGCGAACCGCGTCGAGAACGAACGGAAGAAGACGATGGCCGACACAGAGATCATGTCGCGCGAGTCAGTCCGGCCTCGGTCGGCGGGGCGGCAGGCCCCCTTGGGCTGTGTGGCCTGCGCCAATCGGCGTCCCGGCTGGTTTTGCTGTCTGGGCAGCGCCGTGCTGGCCGATCTGGAACTGGCCACGAGCACCATCACTCTTCCTGCCCAGACCGCGTTGTTCACCGAAGGCGAGGACGCCTGCTGTCTCTATCTGATCTGCAGCGGCTATCTGAAGCTGGTCGCCAGCTCGTCGAGCGGGCGGCGGATGATCGTGCGCGTGGCCGGTCCCGGATCGATGCTCGGCTTGTACGCGGTGCTCACGCACGGCGTCTATGAGGTTGGCGCCGAATCGCTGACGCCGGCGCAACTGCGCCCGGTCGAGCGCGACCGCTTTTTCGGCTTTCTGCGCAGCCACAAGGAGGCGCAGTTGCGGGCCGTGCAGTGCATCTGTCAGGAGTATCGCTTCGCGTTGCAAGACGCCTGTCGCATCGCGCTGGCCGAGACCGTGGCCGCGCGTCTGGCCAGGCTGCTGATCGAGCTGGCCCACCAGATCGGCGAAGAGACCGAAGCCGGCGGCTTCCACTTTCCGCTGCTGCTGACCCACGAGGAGATGGCCTCGATGACCTGCACCACGCGCGAAACTGTCACGCGCACACTCGGCCAGTTCCGCAAAGAGGGCTGGATCGGGATCGAGGACGCGATGGTGACGCTGCACAATCCCAACCGGCTGCAAGAGCTTTTCTAGAGCTTCTTGCCGCAGTTTTGTCTCCCGCGAAAACTTATGATGGCAGGGCGCGCGCATTGCAGATTCTGGTGCGATTCTGTTTTGAAAGGGCGCGGCTGAAGCCGCGCCCTTTGCAGGCTGTTCCCGCCGGCGGCGTCCTCAAGGTCTGTCGCAACGGACAATGTCTTCAAAGCCCTCGATCATCGCCGCGCAGTCGCGCTGCGGCAGAAAGACCTGGTGGCTGCGCTGGGAGAGGATGGTCAGCGTAAAGGCGGCCGCCACGGCGGCACATTGCAGAAAGACCATCAGCAGCGCGGCGGCCGTCCAGCCGATCCAGCCGGGGACCGCCCAGTGGGCGAGGAAACGAAGCGCGGCCGCGGCGCAAAGGCAACCGGACGCGAGCAGCGCGGCGGTCAACGAAACGACAATCATGCGCGCGCCCACCACGTCGCCGAAGACGGCGATCGAACTCAGCCCATGCACCATCAGCGCGAGAAAATTCATCTTCGATTGGCCGGCGATCCGGCGGCCGCGCGGGATCGGCGTGACGGCGAACGGTAGCCGCGAGCGCTTGACCGCGGCCACATAGTGATTCCACATCTCCGGCATCGTCGCCAGCGTGCGCAGGTAGCTGGCGGGCAGAATGCTGAAGTTGCCCACCTGAACGCGCATTCCGGTCAGGCCGCGATAGAGCGCCTTGTAGGCGCGATACGAGAGGCGGAACGAGAGCGATTCGGTGCGCCGGGTGCGCCGGGCGAAGAGGGCCGCTTTGCCCGTGAACTCGCGCAGCAACTGCAGCGCGCCTTCCGGCGTGTCCTCGCCGTCGCCGTCCATCACCAGAACGGCGTCGCACGGCATCGCGCCCTCGATATGCGTGAGGCCGGCGGCGATGGCCCGCTGGTGGCCGAGGTTCCGGCGCAGGCGCAGAATGCGCAGGCCGCGCAGGGCGGCGAAATGCGAGGGAAGATCCGCCGTGCGGTAGTCCTGCATCGAGCCGTCGTCCACCAGAAGAACCTGTGCGGCGTGCGGCGTGGAGGCCATGGCCCGGTCCAGCCGGCGCAGGAGCTCCGCCGCCGGCGTCCAGTCGTCGCGCACCGGGATGAGAATCACCAGACGGAGCGAAGAGGCCGAGAGCGCGGCGTCGTCCATGGTACCTGCCTTTTTGCCGGAGCCGATTTGCAGGGCGCGCGATCCCTCGCGCCCCTGCCCATGCAGACATTATCGATGATCGGCGGACGGAGAACGGTCCGGCTCGCGGCAGCTTTCCGCAGCCCGCCGGGACGCGATGCGCCGCCGAAAAACAGCGCGGTGCGCCAGCTACTGCAAACGGGAAGCTGCGGTTGACGCGCCAGAACCAGGCCCTCCGCTCTGCGCCGGGGCCGCGTAGAGCGTGGCGTTGCCGCCCAGGTTGGCGTCGAACAGCGGCTGGGTGAGCAGTTCGCTCCACGGCTGGCCGGCATGGCGCGCGGCCCAGAACTCGGTCCACGCCGGCGGCTTGCGGCCGGAAAACAGCGAAAAGGTCTGCGGCTCGGAGGCATACTGCCGGACCAGCGCGGGGTTCGCCGAAGCACTCACCAGAAAGTTCACCGCATCGGCGAGGGCATGACCATGCACCTTCAAGCTGTAAAGATCGACGCCCTGCCGCCGGGCCAGTTCGGCGATCATCACCAGAGGTTCCAGCGCAAAGCTCTGGTAATGGAGCGCATTCTCGTGCCGCGCCATCTCGAGCGGAAACGATCCGTCCGGGTTCATCTGCCCGAGGGCGCGCGCATACTGCGCCAGGCCGCGGTGGTAGAGTTTGTTGTCCGAGGCAAGAATGCCGACCGAGGTTTCACAAAGCGCCCGCCAGTAGGCGTGATTGTTTTCGCGGCGGCGATCGCCCGGATGGGGATTCTGCGCCAACTTGCGCTCCATCACGTCGTGCATCCAGCGCACAATCGCCGCGCTCTGGCCGGCCGGAATCGCCGGTTCGTTGGCGACCACCGACCAGGCGAGCGAAGCCGCGCTGAGCGTCCACTCCACCTGGTACCAGGCCTGGGGGCTCTCGCGGTAACTATAGTTCAGGAGAGCTTTCGCCGCAGCCCACTCGCTCAGCAGGTTGGCCACGCAGACGGCCTCGGCCGGGTCGCCAGAGGCCAGGTAGCGGCTGGCTCCCGCGCTCACCGCCTCCGCCAGTTGCCGGTAGGGTGCGGCGGCCTGCGCCTCGGCGGGATTGACAGGGCCGTAGTTGCCGTTCAGGTAGTGCGGCGGAATCATCATCCGTCCGGTGGGCGGAGCCGGTTGCGCCGAGCCGACGCAGCCCTTTTTCCAGCTCAGCGCCACAACCAGACGCGGCGTCGTGGCATAAGCCAGCGCCATCCGCCGCCCCACGACATCGACAAACGAGGCCGTGGGATCGACCACCTTGGCGTCGTTGATCGAGGTCTGGGCGGCCGCGTACGAACCGGCGGCGCAGATCGAAAAAAAAAGGACCGCGCCCACCGCGCCCGAGCGCAAGACCGCAACTGCTTTTCTTGCCGAAGGATATGCCGCAGAATATGCCGCCATTGAAGCCCTCGTTCCACCCGTTCGCGCCATCGGACAGCGGTTCTACGCCCGCAGCGTGACAGCATACTGCCTGCAAGGGGTGCGCGTAAAGAACATCTTTGGGGGAACGCGCCGGCTCCCGGACCGGCTGCGGCGCTCGGACCGTTTCTTCGCGGGTATCGAGCTAGATTCCCAATGGCATTTTCCCGGCGTGCAAGCTCTTGCGCCCGACCGGTCCTCTTCTACACTGGTTTCGTCATGAGCTGCCTCTTCTGCAAGATCATCGAAGGAAAGATTCCGTCGACGGCCGTCTTTCAGGACGAGCTTGGCTACGCCTTTGCCGATCTCCATCCGCAGGCCCCGGTCCACGTGCTCATCGTGCCGCGCAAACACATCGCCTCGCTCGACGAAGCCGGCAAGGAGCAAAGCGGATTGCTCGGCCATCTTCTCTGGGCCGCCGCCGAGATCGCCCGCAAGAAGAACCTGACCAACGGCTATCGCATCGTGGTGAATACCGGCCAGGAGGGTGGACAGACGGTGGACCATCTCCATCTGCATCTGCTGGGCGGCCGCGCCATGACCTGGCCCCCGGGATAGCGCCTCGCTTCCGCCGCATGGCCGCGCTGCGCCGTCCCTGCCGCGGCGCGCGGTTGGACGGCGCAGTCCGCTCCAAAAATCCTCCCTCCATCTGTTTCTTCTGTTGTAGAATGATCCCACTCAAAAAGAGGAGCCATTCTCCATGCGGAAACCTCTCTTCCTGCAAGGTGCCTTTGTGTTGCTTGCCGCGGCCTGTTCCCTTGCGGCCCGCGCCCAGTTTCAGCCCGTCCATCCCGACGAACTCAAAATGACCGCGGATCCCAAGTTTCCGGGAGCCGACGCCGAGTATCTCGATTACGAGGAATCCGACAGCGCCCAGCAGCACAGCCAGAGCTACTACGCGCGCATCAAGGTGTTCACCGAAAAGGGCAAAGAAGCGGCCACGGTGCAGTTGCCTTATTTCGCAAATGATTTTTCCATCAGCAACATCAGCGGCCGCACCATCCATCCGGATGGAACCATCGTTCCCTTGAACGTCAAGCCAGAGGATCTGGTGGTCTTCCAAAACGGCGCGATCCAAGTGAAGCAGACCGTCTTCAACATGCCCAGCGTCGAAGTGGGCAGCGTGATCGAGTACACGTACCGGTTGTATTTCAACGAGCAAAATCAATATTTCGCCGGCGTCCTTTCGATTTTTCAAATCAGCCCGGAATGGACCGTGCAACGGCGCTACCCGGTCCGCAAGGCGCATTATCAGTTTCTGGCCTCCTCCAGCATGAGTGTGATGGCTTTTCCCATTCTGCCGCCTGGCAAGAATATCCAGATCACTCCGAGCAACCCCGGCCAACCGCTCTACAACAATTTCTCCCTGGACGTCACCGATATTCCGCCCATCCCCGACGAGGAATGGATGCCGCCGCTGCGTAGCTTTCTTTACAGAGTGATGTTCTATTACAAAGCGGTTGGGGATGCACTTGACCCGGATGGCTACTGGAAAGCGGCGGCGAAAACCTGGTCGAAAGAGATCGACCATTTCGCCACGCCGTCGAAAAACCTGCACGATGCCGTGGCCGGGCTGGTTGCGCCCACAGACAGCGATCTGACAAAGGCGCAAAAGCTCTATGCCGCCGTCCAGGCGCTCGACAATACAAACTTCTCCCGCGCTAAGACCGCCTCGGAGCGCCGGGATCTGAAGTTGAAGACGGAACGGAACGCCGAAGACATCTGGACGCAGAAGAGCGGGAACCGCAATGAAATCGCGCTGCTCTACCTCGCCATGCTGCGTGCGGCCGGCTTGACGGCTTACGCCATGCAGGTGGTCGACCGCAATCGGGACATCTTCGATCCCAGCTACATGAGCCTCGCGCAGCTCAACAGCGATGTAGTGATCCTCAGCGACGGCGGCAAAGAGACCGTGCTCGATCCCGGCGAAAGGATGTGCCCCTTTGCAACGGTGAGCTGGAAGCACTCCGGCGCCGAGGGACTGCGGCAGAACGCCAACGGCCCCAGCCGCGCCCAGACGCCCGTTCAGGCCTTTTCGGCCAACGCCGTCAAGCGCACCGGCGACATCACCGTAGCGCCAAACGGCGCAATCCAGGGCACCCTCCAGATCGCGATGACCGGTCAGGAAGCTCTTTTCTGGCGGCAGCGAGCGATCAAAGTGGATGCGCAGGAGTTGAAGAAGCAGTTTGATCGCGAAATCGAAACAAGCGTCCCCGAAGGCGTCGTGGCGCATGTCGATCACTTTCTGGGCCTGGATCATCCCGACAAACTTCTCCTGGCGATCGTCCAGGTCAACGGCGTTCTGGGCACGACGACCGCAAAGCGCCTGATCCTGCCCGGCTTCTTCTTTCAAACCCGCGGCGGCGAGCCGTTTGTCAGCGAAGCCAAGCGGCTGGAGCCGGTCGACATGCGCTATGCCGCGCAGGACGTGGATCAACTGACCTATGAGTTGCCTGCGGGAATGGCCGTGGAGGGCGCACCGGAAGACGCGAAGATTCCCTGGCCGGATCACGCACTCTACATTGCGAAAACCCGGCAGACCTCCGGCCAGATCACCGTGGCGCGCGTGTTGGCCCGCGCCTTTACGCTGGCCCAGCCCGGCGAGTACCAGGATCTGCGCAGCTTCTACCAAAAAGTGGCCGCCGCCGAACAGGCGCAGATCGTGCTCTCCACGGCAACCAAGGAAATAACTTCCGGAACCACGTCGGCACCCGTGGGAACGGAATGAAATCACGCCGCGCAAGCGCGTCCTTTCACCGCACACCAGCGCCCAACCGCTGCACAATCGTTGCATCTTCCGATCGAGGTTTCGACTCTATGCGTTCTACGTATCTTCTTGGCTGCTCCGTTCTCGCCGCCACCGTCCTGTTGTCAGCGCCTCCTGTCCGGGCCCAGTTTCAGCAGCCCTCGGCCGAAGAACTCAAGATGACCGCGGACCCCAAGGCTCCGGGAGCCGACGCCGTCTTCCTCGACATCGAGGAGATCGACAACGATCCGCTGCACTACCAAAGCCATTACGCGCGGATCAAGGTGCTCGCCGAAAAAGGCAAGGAACTGGCCACGGTCACGCTGCCCTACCTGAAGGGCAACCAGAAGATCGACTCCATCGAAGGCCGGACCATCCATCCCGATGGAACGGTTGTGCCGCTCGCGGCCAAGCCGGAAGACCTGCTCACCGCCAAAAGCGGCGCGTTGCAGTTCGGAAAGAAGGTCTTCACACTGCCCAGCGTCGAGGTGGGCAGCATTCTGGAGTATCGCTACCAGATTCGCTATGACGACGACCAGTTCACCTCGCCCGAGTGGAGAATTCAACGCCGTTACTTCGTCCACAAGGCGCATTACGCGTTCACGCCGTTCAAGGCGTTCATGCCCGCGGGCACGCCGGGCACTGAGACCAACTTCCGTCTGGTGGACAGCCGCGGCCGGGTGGCCAACAGCCTGATCTGGTGGCCCCATCTGCCGCCGGACGTCGCCGTCAAAACCAGCATCAACGGCACGTACAGCGTGGATGTCGCCGACGTTCCGCCCGCGCCCGACGAGGAGTGGATGCCGCCGATCGGAAGCGTGCTTTACAGGGTGAGCTTTTATTACAGCTTCGCGCACAGCGCGGTGGATTACTGGACCAGCGAGGGCAAGCTCTGGTCGAAGGACGTGGACAAGTTCGCCGAGCCCACCAAAACCATCCAGACCGCGGCAAACGGCCTGATCGCGCCCGGCGACAGCGAACTGGTAAAAGCGCAAAAGCTCTACGACGCGGTCCAGGCCCTCGACAACACCGATTATTCCCGCCAGAAGACCGCTTCGGAGAAGAAGGAACTGAAGATCAAGGAGGTCCGGCGCGCCGAAGACGTTTGGACGCAGAAGAGCGGATCGAGCGAAGAGATCGCCATGCTCTATTTGTCCATGCTGCGCGCCGCCGGTCTCACCGCCTACGCGGCCAAAGTAGTCGATCGCAACCGGGGCGTCTTCGATCCCAGCTATCAAAGCCTGGATCAGTTGGATACAACCCTGGTGGTGTTCGAGACCGGAGGCCGGGAATACGTTCTCGATCCAGGCGAAAAGATGTGCCCGTTTGCAACCTTGAACTGGCGTCATGCCGGCGTCAAGGGTCTGAGCCAGAGCGACCATGGCGTGGGCATCGCAACCTCGCCGGAGTCGTCCTATCAGGAAAATCAGGTCATCCGCTCGGCCACCCTCGCGGTCGACGCGCACGGCGGCGTGAGCGGCTCGGCGCAGATTGTACTGACCGGCCAGTCTGCATTGCGCTGGCGGCAGGCGGCCCTGCGCAACGATTCAGTCGAGCTGAAAAAACAGTTCGACCGCGATGAGTTGCAGGGCCGCGTGCCCGATGGCGTCGAGGCCCACGTGGATCATTTTCTGGCCCTCGACCAGCCCGGCAAGAACCTGATGGCAATGGTCAACGTGACGGGAACCCTGGGCACGCCCATGGGCAAGCGCCTGCTGCTGCCCGCGCTGTTCTTCGAGACCCGCGCCAAAACGCCCTTCGTCAACGAAGCCAAGCGGCTGGAACCGGTGGACATGCACTTTGCCGAGCGCGTCACCGACGACGTGACCTACCAGCTCCCCGATGGATTTACCGTCGAAGGCGCGCCGCAGGACGCCACGGTGCCGTGGCCGAAACATGCCGTTTTCATCCTCAAAAACAAGACCGGAGCGGAGCAGATTGAACTGGCCAACATGCTGGCCAGGGCTTTCTCCGAAGCCAAACCGGAAGAATATCCGGACCTGCGCGGCTTCTACCAAAAAGTGGCCTCCGCCGAACAGGCGCAGATCGTGCTCTCCACGGCAACCAAGGAAAAAACTCCCGGAACCACGTCGGCACCCGTGGGAACGGAATGAAATCGCGCGGCGCAAGCGCGTCCTTTCACCGCACACCAGCGCCCGCCAGCAATGCACCTTCTCATCGAATTGAGGCTTCGATCCCATGCGTGGTTCCTGTCTTCTTTGCAGTGCCGTTCTCGCCGCCACCCTGGCGCCAGCGCCTCCTGTCCGGGCCCAGTTTCAGCAGCCCTCGGCCGAAGAACTCAAGATGACCGCGGATCCCAAGGCTCCCGGCGCGTCCGCGGTTTATCTCGATCGCGAAGAAACGGATAGCCAGTTCACCGGGCTGCAAACCATCTACGCGCGGATCAAGGTGCTCGCCGACAAGGGCAAGGAGCTGGCCACGGTCACCATTCCTTTTGCCCCGGAGTACAGCCGCGTGGACAATGTGCAGGGACGAACCATTCACGCCGATGGGACGATCTTCCCCCTCAGTGTGAAGCCGGAGGATCTGCTCGACTACAGGAACAAGTACTACCAGCAAAACAACCTTGTCTTCACGCTGCCGAACGTCGAGGTCGGCAGCATCATCGAATACCGCGTTCAGATCGTTCACAAATTCGGAATCCTGCCTTACTGGGAGATCCAGACGCCCTATTTCATCCACAAGGAACACAATTACTTCAACGCGAAAGGAGGGGGGTTTGGAGTGAACGGACGCGGCACATTCGCAGGTTTCCTTGCGATGTTCGTTACGCCGCAAAATGCGCCTCTCTCCGTAAAGAGCGATGCGGGCGAGTACACGGTTGATCTTGCCGACGTTCCTCCGCAGCCGGACGAGGACTGGATGCCGCCGATGAATACCCTTCGGTGGCGCGTCGAGTTTTATCAGACTTTCACCGATTCGGCGCAAAAATTCTGGGATTCCGCACTGAAATCGTGGTCGAAGGATACAGAGCAATTTCTCAAGGTGAAGCAGACTCTCCGGGACGCGGCCAACGCGATGGTGTCGCCAGGCGATAGCGAAGAACAGAAGGCGCACAAGATCTATGCCGCGGTGCTGAAACTGGAAAATACCGATTACACGCACGTGAAGTCGGATGCGGAACGAAAAAAAGACAAGCTCAAAACGGTAAACGACATTGAGGATGTGTGGAAGAACCGGTCCGGGGCGGGCGACTCCATCGCGCTGCTTTACGTGGGGCTGGCGCGGGCCGCGGGGCTGAAGGCGTGGGCCATGCAAGTGGTGAACCGCGACCGCGCCATCTTCGACGCCACCTACCTGAGCACCCGCCAACTGGATGATTACATCGCCATTGTCGAGATCGGCGGCAAGGAAATCTATCTCGACCCCGGGGAAAAGGTCTGTCCCTTCGGCGTTCTCCACTGGACCCACGCGCTTGCCACGGGATTTCGCCAATCGGCCGCCGGCCCGAAGGTCGCGATGACTCCCGCCGATACCTACCGGACGGATTCGGTTGAGCGCACGGCCGACCTTGTGCTGGACGCCGCAGGCAACGTCACCGGCACGGCGCGAATGGTGATGAGCGGCGCCGAGGCCATCTACTGGAGGCAGCAAGCGCTCGAAAACGATCCGAACGCGCTCGATAAAGATTTCATCGACGATCTGAATGCAACGCTTCCCGAAGGCGTCTCGGCCACCTTCGATCATCTTGTAGGGCTCGACAATTCCGATTCAAAGCTCATGGCCATCGTCAAGCTCAGCGGCGGCCTGGGTACGCCGACGCGCAAGCGCCTCATCGTTCCCGGCCTGTTCTTCGAATCGCGTGCCAGCCATCCTTTTGTCGCCGAGGCAAAACGAAGTACACCAATCGATATGCACATTCCGGAAATGCAGTTGGATGACGTTGTCTATCATCTGCCGCAGGGTTACACGGTCGGAAGCGCGCCGCATACCGCGGACGTAACCTGGCCGGGATCGGCGTTGCTGCGGATCAACTCCACATTCAGCGCGGAGCAGGTTCAGGTGGCCCGGTTGTTTGCGCGCAACTTCACCTTGCTGGGGCCGGGCGATTACAACAACCTTCACGATTTTTATCTCAAGCTGGCGGCGGCCGATCAGCAGCAGATCCTGCTTGCGCGCACCGCCCCCACCAAAGGGCATTGACGATGAAGAACCCGTTCGTTCCGCGTATTGAATTTGCCTTCGCTCTCGCGGCTGTTTTTCTGGCCGGCGTCGCTCGGCCGGCCCACGCCGGGTGGTTCGGCAAGGATGATCCCCTGCCGTCCTGGGCGCTCGACGCCGCCAAGACGCCCACCCCGGCCTATGCGGACCACTCCTCCGCCGTCATTCTCTTCGACGAGTACGTGGAGACCATCGACGCCCAGGGACGGGCCGTCGAACGCGAGCGCGAGGCCATCCGCATCCTCAAGCCCCAGGGCCGTCATCACGACTGCTCCGTCAGCTACGACGTGGATGAAAAGATCAATTCCTTCCGCGAGTGGACGGTCACGGCCGACGGCAAGACCTTCCAGGCCAAGGACACCGATTTTGTCGACGTGGGCGGCGGCGAAGAGGGCATTGTGCCCGGCATTCCCGTCCTGCTGGTCACCGAGAGGACGCGCATCGTGCATCCTCCAGCCGAAGACGTGGGCGCAACGATCTATTGTGAGTCCGAGGAACAGATCGCGCCCTGGAACCGGGAGAAGGTCTGGTCCATTCAAAGCACCATTCCCATCGCCCACCAGGCGCTGGAGCTTGATCTGCCGCCGGGCGGACATTATGCCGATTCGTGGCATCAACACCCGCCGGTGCAGCCGGTTGAGGTCGCGCCCGACCATTGGCGGTGGGAGATCGACAACATGCACGGGCTGGACCTGCGGGACATCCATGTGCACCCGGCCTGGAGGGCGCTGGCCGCGCGCATGTCGATCTACTGGGGCGCGGATGCGTCGACCGACAAGGACGCGGAGTGGCGCGCCCTGGGCCAGTGGACGGCCGATCTCGAAGCGCATCGACCCGATCCCACCCCGGAGATTACCGCCGAGGCGCAGAAACTCGTCGCAGGAGCGCCCGATTTCTACGCCAAACTCGTCGCCATTACCGAGTACATTCAGAACAACATTCGCTACTTTGTGATTGAACGCGGCATCGGCGGCTTTCAGGCGCATCCGGCCGGCGAGATCTACCGCAATCGCTATGGCGACTGCAAGGACAAGACCACGCTGCTGATTTCCATGCTTCAGGCCGTCGGGATCGAGGCGTTTTATATGCCGGTGGACGATCGGCGCGGCGTGGTCGATGCGAACGCGCCCTCGCTTGCCGGCAATCACATGATTACGGCGATCCGGCTGCCCGCCGATGAGAGGGACCCGCGGCTGATGGCCGTGGTTGCGGCGAAGGACGGAACGCGCTACCTGATCTTTGACCCCACCGATGAGCGAACTCCCGTGGGCAACCTGCCCTCGTATTTGCAGGGCGGCTACGGATTGCTGGCCGCCGGGCCGTTGAGCCAGGTTGTCGCGCTGCCGGTGCTCGACCCGGCAGCCAACGGCGCGGATGAAAGTGGAACTTTCGCGCTGGCGGCCGACGGCACGCTGACCGGCCAGGTCGATGCGCTCTACTTCGGGCCGGAGGGCGGCAATTTCCGGAGCTTCCTCAAGTTCACCGACGACAAGGAGCGCCGCGAAGCCTGGGAGTCTTTTGTAGCCGAAGACCTGCCCGGCGTCACGCTCGACTCCTTGCGTTTCGTCCAGCCGGATGCGCTAAGCAAGCCGCTGGAATTTCACTTCTCGCTCACCGAGCCGCGCTACGCGCACAACGCGGGGACGCTGCTGCTGGCGCGTACGCACGTGCTCGGATCGGCGGCCCGGCTGCCTGAGGACAAGCCGCGCAAAGTGCCGATCAACCTTGGCGCTACCGGACGCTGGCGCGAGCGTTATGACATTGCGCTGCCGCCGGGTTATGTCGTCGATGAGACGCCCGATCCGGTCGACCTCGACACGGATTTCGCCAGTTATCACGCCGCGACGACGGCCAAGGGCAACACATTGCACTACGAGCGGGTCTACACGGTGCGCAAGGTGGAGCTTCCCGCCAGCCGCGCGGAAGACTTCCGCAAGTTCGAGTCGGCCGTTCTCGACGATGAAAAGGGCATGGCGGTGCTGCGCAAGCAGTAGCCACACAAGCAAAAGCAGCCGTGGCGGCGATGCGGCGGCCGAGCCGGACGGCGGCTGCATCGCTTCATCGCGATGATCATCCAAAAGCTATGAACGCTCCGCTTTTTTCTCCCTTCCAACTTCGTTCCGTCGAGTTCGCCAATCGCATCGGCCTCTCGCCCATGTGCCAATATTCGGCCCAGGACGGCATGGCCAACGATTGGCACCTGGTTCACCTGGGCAGCCGCGCGCAGGGCGGCGCGGGGCTGGTCGTCTTTGAGGCGACAGCCGTTACCCCCGAGGGCCGCATCACGCCGGCCGATCTCGGCCTTTGGAAAGACGCGCAGATTGCCGGTCTGCGCCGCATCGTCGAGTTCGTCCATGCGCAGGGCGCGCGGGCCGGCGTGCAACTGGCGCACGCCGGGCGCAAAGCCAGCACCGCTCCGCCCACGGAAGGACCGGCGCTTGTGACGCCCACCGAGGGCGGCTGGCAGCCGGTTGCGCCCAGCGCCATCGCGCTTGCGCCTGAAGGTTATGCCCTTCCCACCGCGCTCGATGCGGACGGCATCGCGGCTGTCGTCGCGGCCTTTCGCGCCGCAGCCCGGCGCGCCGAAGAAGCCGGTTTCGACTGCGTCGAGATCCACGCCGCCCACGGCTATCTGCTCCACGAATTCCTTTCACCGTTGACGAATCAACGCACCGACAGCTACGGCGGCAGCTTCGACAACCGCATCCGCCTGCTGCTGGAGGCGACCGAAGCTGTTCGCCAGGTCTGGCCGGAGCGACTGCCGCTTCTGGTGCGCATCTCGGCCACCGACTGGGTCGAGGGCGGGTGGAACGTCGATGAGTCGGTCGAGCTGGCGCGGCGTCTGCGCGAGCGCGGCGTCGATCTCGTCGATTGTTCCTCGGGGGGCCTGCTACACAGCGTCAGGATTCCCGTCGGGCCGGGCTACCAGGTTGGTTTCGCCGCCCGGATTCGCCGCGAGGCGGGGATCGCAACGGCCGCCGTCGGGCTGATTACCGAGCCCGCGCAAGCCAATCAGGTCATCACCAGCGGCGCGGCCGATCTCGTCCTTGTGGGCCGCGCGGCGCTGCGCGATTCCTACTGGCCGCTCCATGCCGCAGAAGCCCTGGGCGAAGCGGCAAGCTGGCCCAAGCAGTATCTGCGCGGCGCGCCTGCTGGGTCACCCGGTCGGCAACCGGTCGAGCGGCCGTAACGCGCCAATTCTCCGGCCGGAACATGGGCCGGAAGGGTCATTTGCCAAATTTTCGCTATCGAAGGCGATACCGACGCAAATTTGCACCACAAATTGTGAAATTTCTGCTTTATACTGCGGCTAGCGCGAAGCCTTTGTCCGGACAATCGGATGCTTCGTCTATTGCCCATGGCCACGCAACCCATCCGCAAACGCGACTTCGATCCGCCGCCGATTCCTGACCGGTTGTACTTCAAGATCGGCGATGTGGCCAAGCTGTGCGGCGTTGAGGCCTACGTGCTGCGCTTCTGGGAGACGCAGTTTCCGCAATTGCGGCCCGGCAAAAGCGGCAGCGGTCAACGGCTTTATCGCCGCCGCGAGGTGGAGCTGGCCCTTGAGATCAAGCGCCTGGTCCACGGCGAGGGCTATACGCTGGCGGGGGCGCGAGCGGTTCTGGAAGAGAGCCAGGTCCGATCGGGCAAGCGCCGTCCGTCCACGGCTGTCGTGGCCTTGCCCGCTTCCTCAAAAGCAGGGCCGGAGCGCATCGCGGCCGCGCTCGACGAGACCCGCGCCGAGTTGCGCGAGATTGCCAACCTGCTGGACGCGCCGGCGCAGCGGCCGGTGCGCCGGCGTTCGCGGGTCACGCCGATCTCGGCCTTCAGCGGAACGCTCTTCCCCTCCTAGCCAGACGGCCCGTCCTGGCCGGCCTTCGGCGCGCCGCGCCCACGCAAACGCAAACGCAATGCGGGCTCAGCGCGTTGGCGTCACGCCCAGGACGTGATACTCCGCCAGTGCGCTTTTCATGATGTAAATCAGCCGGTTGTTGCTGCCCGCATCGGTGGGCCGGAGAAAAAATCCGGGGGCCAGCAGGGCGCGGATCGAGTTTTCGACGATGCCTTCGATCACCTCGCCGTCGCGAAAGCGCGCCTGCACCCAGACGCCGGGCAGCGCCGGCTCCACGCCGTGAAATTGCAGGTCGTTGCGTTCCCCGTCGCCCTGAAGATCGCTGACAAAAAAGATGGCCTTGATCTCGCTGGCGGGGATCTCCTCGACCCGGCGCCGGTCCAGACTGCGAATCCGGAAGCGCTCGTGCGACGGATCCTCAGAACCGCGCAGCGCCTCGCCGGTCGATCCCCAGGGCGGCGACTCCAGGCAGCCTTTGACGACCCCGGATGCGCAACGGACAACGACCGGGTCCGGGCAGGGGAAGGCGGCGGGCGGCGGATTCACGCCGCGTTCGTCCGCTGCTGCTTGCCTGCGGGACTCAGGTTGTACTGCTTGATCTTGTAGAGCAGGGCCTTGTAGCTGATTTGCAGCTGATTTGCGGCTGCCTTTCGATTCCATCCGGTCCCCTCCAGGGCTTGCGCGATGGCCACCGACTCGGCATCGCCTTTGATGCTTTTGACCAGCCGCTTCAAACCGGGAGCATAGGCCGTCTCGAAACAGGCGGAGTTCGGCGTGGACGCAAGCGGCGCCGGCAACAGGTCGCCCAGGATCGCCTGCTCATCGCCCAGAATGAAGTAGCGCTTGACGATATTCTCCAGCTCGCGCAGATTGCCCGGCCAGGAGTAATTGCACAGAGCCTGCAACAGCACGGGCGAAAAGTGCAGCGGCGCGCCTCCGTGCCGGGCCGCGACCTTGCGCATGAAATAGTAGGCAAAGACGGGAATCTCTTCGCTCCGCTCGCGCAAGGGCGGCATCTTCAGCGTAAAGCCGTTCAAGCGGTAGTACAAATCCTCGCGGAAACGTTTCTGGGCGATAGCCTCTTTGATGTCGATGTTCGTGGCGGCGATCACGCGCACATTGACGCGCATGGTCGAGCGGCCGCCGAGGCGGGCAAAGGTGCCGTCCTGCAGAACCTGAAGCAGTTTGGCCTGCAGCGCCGCCGGCATCTCGCCGATTTCGTCCAAAAAGATGGTGCCGCCGTCGCACAACTCGAACTTGCCGGGCTTGGACTTGACCGCCCCGGTAAACGCGCCCTGTTCGTAGCCGAACAGTTCGCTCTCCAGCAGATCGGCGGGCATGGCCGCGCAGTTCACCTTGAGAAAGCAGTTTTCGCCGCGGCCCGAAGTCTTATGAATATACAGCGTCGCCACTTCCTTGCCGGCGCCGCTTTCGCCAAGAATGAGCACCGGAATGTCCGTGCGGGCCACCAGCCGGCACTGCGCCTCCAGTTCGTGCATGCGCTTGGAGGAAAAGACAAAGGTGGTCTCCTCGTCGAGCGGAATCTCCTTGACCTCGTCTTCGTTGGCCAAACACGCATGGTTCTGCCGCAGGTGCTGCTCGACGGCGTGCTCGACGTCGCTCTTGCCGAAGGGCTTCAGAATCACGTCGGAGGCGCCCAGGCGCGCGGCCTGCAGCACCTCTTTCACGTCGATCGAGCGGGCAAACAGAATGATCGGCAGCGCGGGCCGGACGGCGCGAATCTCGGCCAATTGCGTCAGCGCTTCCTCGCGCGCCCCGGCGCTGCCGGTCTGCCAGTCCAGCAGCAGCAGGTCCACGCTCTCCGGTTCCTGCAATTGGGCCGTCAGCTCCGCCGGAGCGGTATATGCGCTCACCCGGTAGCGATCCGAAAGCATCCGCTGCACGTAGTGCAGAAGCGCAGGATCGGCTCCCAGGGCTGCGACGTGAGGCCATGCTTTCGTTTCCATCGTCTTCATCGTTGATCGAATCTCTATCCCTTTTGCAATCACCGGACTTTTCTGCACTTTTACCGCAGCGCCCCTCTAACATCGAACAAGAGGAAGTGAAAAAATCGTACCATCGAATGTGGTAAATTGTTTCCTTTTTGTGCAATTTTTTTCATAAAATCATCTGAAAAGTAATAGTTACCCTGACTAAAGTTGCTCATGAAAGCTACAAAACGCCGTCTCGGGGATCCGGATCGATACACTTTTTCGTGATCGGCTCCAAAAATCCATGTCCCCTCCACCGGAAGAGGCGGAACATGCACCCGCCTTGCCGCTTCGGCATAAAAATTGCTGAAAACGGCACGACTCATTCCCCATCTTGAAACAGAGAGTTTTTCGCCATGCCTCTAGCGCCGAAAAGCGAGACGGTCGATCTTCGGGAACTGCCTCCGCCCGAGGTGTTCTTCGGCCGGTCGGCCCGGATGGCCGCCGTGCGCGAAACCATCCAGCGCGTTGCCGACACCGGCATTCCGGTCCTGATCCAGGGCGAGAGCGGCACGGGCAAGGAACTGCTGGCCAGAATGGTGCATGGCCACTCCCGGCGCGCCAACTTTCCTTGGGTCAAGGTTACCTGCCCGGCCATTCCGCTTCCGCTGATCGAGTCCGAGCTGTTTGGCTACGAAAAAGGAGCATTCACCGGAGCCAGCGCCACCAAGCGCGGGCGGGTCGAGCTGGCGCACCGGGGGACACTGTTCCTCGACGAGGTGGGCAGCCTGGACCTGGCGGTGCAGGCCAAGCTGCTCCAGCTCTTGCAGGACGGAAGATTCGCGCGCGTGGGCGCGCAGGACTCCCGGCAGGTGGACACGCGGCTGGTGACGGCGGCGCGTGGCAGCCTGCGCGAGCAGGTCGAAGCGGGCAGCTTCCGGCTGGATCTGTTCTTTCGCGTCAATGCCGTCACCATCGAATTGCCGCCCTTGCGGCACCGGACGGTCGATTTGCCGGCGCTGATCGCCTATTTCTTCCAGATTCACGCCAAGACATTCCAACAGACCCCCAAGTTGCTCTCCCGCGAGGTGCTGCGCGCCATGGAGCGCTATTCCTGGCCGGGAAACATCCGGCAACTGGAGAATATGATCCGCAATTTCGCGCTCCTCGGCGACGAAAACGCGCTGCTGGCGGAGATGCTTGCGCCAGTGCGGCCTCACCGTGCGGCGGCCATCGATCTTTCCCGTCCCGTCGCGCTCAAGCAGATCGTCCGCACGGCCACGCAGGAACTGGAGCGCGCGATCATCTTGCAGGTGCTGCAAAACCACGGCTGGAACCGCTCGAAGACCGCCAAATGGCTGAAAATCAGCTACCGTTCCCTGCTCTACAAGCTGGAAGAACTGCAACTGGGCCCGCAATCGGACGGGGACCAAACGGCGGGCCCGGCCGCGCCATCATCGCGCGCCGCCACAGTGGAGTAATGCTTGCGGTTCCCCTCTTTCCGCCAGGCTATTGACGCAGCCGGAGCAATCGCGGAACGTGAAAGAAGACCCGGCGCAAAGGGCGGCGGCGCTCACGGCCGGTCTGCGCGTCTCCGCGAAAGGATCTCCACGATGAACACAGGCCATCCGCCCCACTGGGGCGGGCCCGGAATCGGGCAACGCATCGACGAGGCGATCGAGCGAATGCAGGCGGAGGTGCGTCAGGCGGTTGCCTACGTGAACGACGCAGTGATCCCGCAGGTGCGGCGCGAGTCGATCCAGGGTTTGCGAACGGCCGCCGACGCCCTGCGCAACCTGGCCGACCGATTCGAGCGGCAGGCTGACGCGGCCGCCGGAACGAAAGACAACTCTCAAGAGCCGCCGGGAGAAACGCGCCGTTGAAGAACCGGGCTATCGATTGGGCGCAATTCCGTACGCTGTCGAGTTGGATGGCGCTGGCCCTGGCGCTGCTGGCCGCCAGCGGTTGCCATCGCCGCCGTGTCGCGCCGCCGGTGGCTCCGCAGCAGTTGCCGCCGGAAACCCGGCAGACTGCGCCTTCCGCCGCGCCGCCCAGCACGGAGATTCCCGTCACGCCCATCACTCCCGGAGGCATTGATCTGGCCGACCGGCGTTTTATCGCCGCGCACCAGCCGATCCTGAGCGAGATTGGCTACGCGACGTGGTACCGCTCGCCCTATCCCGGCCGCCGCGCCGCCAATGGCCAGGTTCTGGACGACCACGCACTCACGGCCGCGCAGCGCACCCTGCCCATGGGCACGCTCGTCGTCGTCACCAATCTTGAGACCGGCCAGTCCAGCCCCATGCGCATCAGCGATCGCGGCCCCTTCGTCGCCGATCGCATGATCGATCTGACCATCGCCTCGGCCAAAGCGGTCGGCATCTATCGCGAGGGCCTGGCCCGCGTGCGCATGGATGTCTACCGCGCGCCCAAACCCATCTCGACCGGCGGCCGCTGGTGCGTGCAGATCGGCGCTTTCCACCGCGAGCGCGATGCCCTGCGGCTGAAAAAGCGGCTGCTCGCGCGCTACCCCGGCGCAAGCGTCATCGAGTTCCCCGGCGAGCGCAGCTATTGGGTGCGCATCCGCCCGCCCGGCGACGATCGTACAATGGCTGAAACCATCGCGCGGCATACTCACCCCATCGAAGGCGCCGCATACCTGACGCGGCTCGATTGAAACGATGAAGGAGACAGTCGTGGAACTCAGCATCATCATGCCCTGCCTGAACGAAGCCGAGACGCTGGCGACCTGCATTGAAATGGCGCAGCGGTATCTTGCGCGTTCCGGCGTGACGGGCGAAATCGTCATCGGCGACAACGGCTCGACCGACGGCTCGCAGGAGATTGCCCGAAGCATGGGCGCGCGCGTCGTCGACATTCCCGTTCGCGGCTACGGCGCCGCGCTGCGCGGCGCCATCGAGGCGGCGCAAGGCCGCTATTGCATCATGGGCGACTCCGATGCCAGCTACGACTTCGAGCACATCGACAGCTTCGTCGAAAAGCTGCGCGAGGGCTACGACCTCGTCATGGGCAATCGCTTCCAGGGCGGGATTCGTCCCGGCGCCATGCCCTGGAAGAACCGCTACATCGGCAATCCGGTCCTGTCCGGCATCGGGCGTCTGTTCTTTCGCATCCGCGTGGGCGATTTTCACTGCGGCATCCGCGCATTCCCCCAAAGCGCCTACAAGTCGCTCGACCTGCGCACCACGGGCATGGAATTCGCCTCCGAGATGGTCATCAAGGCCCAACTGAAGGGGCTGCGCATCGCCGAAGTTCCCGTGGTCCTGCGTCCGGATGGCCGCACCCATCCGCCGCACCTGCGCCCCTATCGCGACGGGTGGCGGCATCTGCGCTTCATGCTTCTTTTCAGCCCGAATTGGCTTTTTCTTTATCCAGGGCTATCCGCCATCCTGATCGGCTTGGTTGTTGGCGGAGCGCTTCTTGCGCAGCCCATTCTTCTGCATAGCGTCCGCTTCAGCCTCGATACCTTGATCTACTGTGGCGCATTGCTCATCTCGGGATTTCAGGCTGTTCTGTTTTCGTTACTCTCTCACGCCTATGCCAATCAGGTCGGACTTTATCCCAGAAACGTGCAGCATCACGCCCATCTTCGGCACATTACCCTCGAACGAGGACTCGTTCTCGGGGCCGCGATTGCCTTATCCGGATTTTTATCCGCATGTTACGCATGCTGGGAGTGGAGGCTGCGTTCTTTCGGCTTCCTGAACCAGGAACGAATCGGCAGAATCGTCATTCCATCTTCCATAGCCATCTCCCTTGGCATTGAAGTCATTCTCTTCAGCTTCATCTTCAGCACTTTGGAGATGGATGTTCGACGCAGTTCTTCCTAAGGAAAAAACGATGCCGAATCGCATCGCCCGCGCTGTCGAAAGCAAACTTGTCCTTCATGAAAATCGTCGGCGATGGCAGGCCTTGCGCATGAGCATCGATTCTGTCTTGCCGCAAAACTGAAGTCGACGGGGGAGATTGATTCCGCATGTATTACGTCATCGGTTCGGGACCGACCGGAATATCCTGCGCCCAGGCGCTTGTTGCTTCCGGCAAAGAGGTCACGATCCTCGATTCCGGCCAGCAGTTGGAACCGCATCGTCAACAAGCGGTCCGCGACCTCGCCGCATCCGACTCATCGCAATGGGACGCAAAGGCGACCGCATTCCTGCGCGATGGAGTTTCAACCGGCAAAGGCGGTATTCCCCTCAAACTCCTCTTCGGATCGGATTTTCCTTATCGGGAAATTCCCGGCGCAACACAGATCGTCCGCAATCTGATCGACGTCAAACCTTCCTATGCGCTTGGGGGATTCAGCACGGTTTGGGGCGGCGCTGTCATGCCTTACCGGCAGAGCGACATCGCGGATTGGCCCATCGGCGTCGCGGATCTCGAAAATGCCTACCGCGCAATCCTGACATGGATGCCGCTTTCCGCGCGCAATGACGATCTCGCCGAATACTTCCCGCTGTATCGCGAGCATCCTTTTGCCTTGCCCCTGAGCCGACAGGCGGAGGCCATCCTTTCAGACCTGGCGCGCAACCGCCAATCGCTCAATGCGCGAGGAATCTACTTTGGCTCCTCGCGTCTCGCCGTCGAAACGGCGAAGGCCGCGCCGCAAACTGGCTGCGTGCTGTGCGGACTCTGCATGTACGGCTGCCCCCACCGGCTCATTTATTCGAGCGATCAGTCGCTCCCATCGCTTCTACAAACCGGTCTCGTTCAATATCGAGGCGGCGTCGCGGTTCGCTCTGTCGAAGAAACCGGTTCTGGAGTGATCGTCCAGGCGACCGATTCCAATGGTTCGCGCTTGAACTTGAACGGCGAACGAGCCTTCCTCGCCTGTGGCCCGTTGAACACTACGGCCATTCTGCTCCGCTCTCTCGACGCCTATCATGTTCAAACGCCGATACAGGATTCCCAGTATTTTCTTCTGCCCATTCTGCGATTCCATGGCGCAGGCCGAGTCTGCCGGGAGCGCCTGCACACGATGGCGCAGATATTTATCGATATATTCGATGAAGCCATCAGCCCGTATACAATCCACTTGCAGTTATATACTTACAACGATTTATTTCGCGATCGCGCACTCAATACGCTTGGACCGCTCAGGAGATTATTTCCGCTGGAAACTTTTCTTGGACATCTGATGCTGCTGCAAGGTTATCTGCATTCGAAGCATTCCTCTTCCCTCATCGCCACCCTCGAGAAAAACGGAGGCGGAGATCATCTAAGGCTCGAGCCCAGAGTGAATCCCGAGACAAAGACGCGTATCGCTCGCGTGATCAACAAACTGGCGCGCATCAGCGGCAAGACGGGATTCATACCGCTCCCTCCTCTTCTGGAGGTGGGAGCGCCAGGACGCGGCTTTCATTCCGGAGGCAGTTTCCCGATGACCGCTCAAGCGTCTCCTGGCAAAAGCGACCTGCTCGGCAGGCCATACGGCCTGAAGCGCGTTCACGCCGTCGATTCAACGGTCTTTCCGAGCATTCCCGCAACGACCATTACGCTGACCGCAATGGCCAATGCTTACCGAATCGGCAGCCTGGCGGCAAAAGAGGAATAGGCGAGAGCATGGACGAAACATACCAATGCGCCGTCACCGGGGCCTCCGGTTATGTCGGCTCCATGATTCTGAGCGGCCTGCAACAGCGCTTTCCGGTTATAGCCATGGTGCGCAAACCGCAAACGGCGCATGACCTGCAGTGGTCCCTGCAATCGCGCGACGACCTTGCGCCAGTTCTCCGCCAGCGGAATGTCAAGACGCTCGTCCATGCGGCCTGGGATATGCATGCCAGCGCGCGGCGCGAGATCGAGGAAACCTGCGTCCATGGCTCGATCCGACTTTTTGACATGGCACTGCGCGCCGGCGTAGAGCGCATCATTTTCATTTCCACAATCAGCGCATTCGAGGGCTGTCACTCGATCTACGGTCGCGCAAAGCTCGCAGTGGAACGGCAACTGCATGCGCTGCCTGTAGCGCGACTCATTTTGCGTCCCGGTCTAGTCTTCGGACCCAGTCCCGGGGGAGTTTTTGGAGGAATTCGCCGGCAGGTGCAACGCAGCCGTATCTTACCCATGATCGGCCTCGGGCGCGTTCCTCAATATCTGCTCCACGAGAAGACGCTGGCCGATACTTTTGTCCGCGCTGTTACTGGCGAATTCGACCGTTTTCAGGAGACGCCCATGACCCTCGCGCATCCGAGGCCCTGGCCCTTTCGCGAATTGATCAGAAACATGGCGGCCGCCGAAGGTCGAAAGATGATCGTATTGCCTCTGCCCCCGCAGATTCTCTACGTGGCGCTCCGAACCGGGGAATGGCTCGGCCTGCATATGCCGTTCCGAAGCGATAGCGTCGTCAGTTTTGTCCACTACAACGCCAATCCAGACTTTAGC